>JAFGIS010000515.1 GCA_016929495.1 Polyangiaceae bacterium
CACTGGTCGGGATGCCGCGAGGGCGTTAGAGGCCAGCCGTCAGGCCTTCACCGCCCACCGCAGCTTTGCCGCCGACGCTCGGGGATTGGAGTGGATCTCGCCGGGAGTGGGCCGAATCACTTCCTGGGTGATCCGAGAATACTGCCCCTGACGGTAGCCCTGCTAGAACGCCTTCTTGACGCGCCGATCCCCGCCGGAATGGAACGTTAGGATCGCGACACGTCCCCCCGGGCTCAGGCAACCGTGCACCACGCGCAGGAACGCCGCTACGGCCTTGAGCTCCTCATTGACCGCGATGCGCAGAGCCTGGAACGTCCGGGTCGCGGGATCGATCCCGCCGACGCGGTGGGGCCCCACCGCTCGAACGACGGCGCGCCGCAAATCCAGTGTCGTCCTGAGCTCGTTGTTCCGGAGCGCCTGCTTGACGCAACGAGCGACGCGTCGGGAACGACGCTCCTCGCCATACTGATAGATGACGGAGGCAAGCTCCTCTTGTGAGAGCTGCTCGATGAGCTCGCGAGCCGTCCGGCCCTGCGAGAGGTCCATCCGCATATCGAGCGGTCCCTCCGCGCGGAAGCTCATGCCTCGCGTCGAATCGTCGAGCTGGTGCGAGCTCACCCCGAGATCGGCAACGAGTCCATCGACCGCGGTGATCCCGAGATCGTCGAGATGCCGTTCGATGTCAGCGAACTCGCTCTGGATCACCTGCACGCGCTCGGCAAAAGCCGACAGCCGCTCGCGCGCGGCGGCCACCGCGTCCGTGTCTCGGTCGAACGCCACGACGCGCGCCCCGCGACACGCCTCGAGCAGAGCGGCCGAGTGCCCGCCTCCACCGACGGTCGCATCGACGTAGATTCCGCCGACGCCCGGCTGCAAAGCGCCGACGACCTGTTCGACCATGACGGTCGTGTGTGCGTAGGTTGGGGGCTCGATCGTGAAGGCCGGCATCGTCATATGCTGATGTGCTCCGTGACCGCCACCTTGAACTCTGCTTCGGCGGCGGGTGTCATGACCAACGCATCGTCCCAGAGGGGCTTGGACCACACCTCGATGTACTGGCCCATGCCCGCCCAGAGAACGTCCTTGGTGAGCTCGGCCTTCTGACGCAGGTGCGGCGGGACCAGAACGCGCCCCGCCCGATCGAGCTCGCACTCGATCGCCGCGGAGATGAACATCCGTCGGAAGCGAACCGTGTTCGGGTCGAGCGACGACAGCGTCGAGACCTTCTCCTCGAGCGCCTCCCACGCCGCCATCGGGTACAGGCGCAGACAGGGCTCGAACAGCGCGGGGGTCAGGATGAACGGTCCGGTTCCGTTGGGCGCGACGCCGTCACGCAGCCGCGCCGGCAGACTGACGCGCCCCTTGGCATCGATGCTGTGCAGGAACTGACCGCGGAACATTCGCTAACACCGGATGGGCGAGCTCGACACTCTGACCCACTATTTCCCACTTAACGCCCCGACCCTACGGGCCGGCGCGTCCGGTGTCAACTACTCTGGGATGTCCAGCCCACGATTCGTCGGGGTCTTGGCCCCATGCAGCTTACCTGATCACACGTTCAGATATTTGCGGTCTCTGAGCAGCATTTCTGCATTGGGGCGGCACGCCTGAGCGAGCCAGAGCCACCCAGGAGACCAGCCAGGACCACTTCTCTCACAGGACCCGCCGACCGGTCCAGAATCGTGCAGTTGGCTCGGACCACATCCTGCGGGCTCGAGGCTTCGGGTCACGCCCCGCCAGCCCCAACCGGAAAAGAGCCGTGCCCTGCTTGACCAGCCGACACCGGAGGTCACGACTCGAGCACGCGGTCATCCGCAGGTCGGTGATGTCAGGGCAAGTGATCCTCATGCAACCGTTGGCGTCCCGAATCGGACCCCACGCCACCGAGCAGCCGTGACCGGGCATTGACAGCTATCCTACCGTAGGTAGGATAGTAGCATGGCCAAGGCAGCGAACCGACGAACAGCAGCTCATGCCGCCGCGCGGGCCCGGCGACCCGTGACTCCTGCCGCGAGGACTCCGGGTCGTGCCAAGAAGATCTCGATCACGGTAGATGAGCACGTACTTCACGAGGTCAGGCAGGTGATCCATCGGACGGGCCACACTCTCAGTGCACACGTGACGGAAGCTCTGGCCGGTGACCTCCGGCGCCGGCACCTGCAACAGTTGATCGAGCAGTACGAATCGAAGCACGGAGTGATCACGGAGGAGGAACTGGCTCGGGCACGCGACCAATGGCAGGGCTAACACTCGACAGTGGAGCTCTGATCGCCCATGAGCGTGCCGACCGACGAGTGGTCGTGCACCTCAAGGAGGCTCTGCTTCGTGGCGTCGAGCTCACCGTACCGACGGCGGTGGTGGCCGAAGTCTGGCGGGGAGGGCCACGAGCCGCACGCTCCGCCATGCTTCTCGGCGCGTGCGTCGTCGAACCCCTGTCCGAACGGCTTGCACGTGCCGCTGGCGAAGCGCTCGGCGTCGTCGAAGGGAGCGGTGTCATCGACGCTATCGTAATGGCGTCTGCCGCAACGCGTGGCGATCGGGTGCTGACATCAGATTCGGCAGACCTCAGACGACTGCGTACCGCATTCCCGAATGTCAATGTGGTAGGCATCTGACAATGAGTTGGCTGGGACCAGAGAGCACGGGCGCCTGCGCCCAAGCGTCGAACCCAGCACTGCTCGGCCGCACAATGTGGCGACACTCCTCGCGTTCCGCATGAGTCGGCGCGTTGCAGGTCTGCCATCGGCTGCATCGTGTTCGCACGATGGTTCCGCCGGACTCGTTCCGTTCGGCTGGCCGTCGTCGACCGAGGAATCGGGATCCCGGCTGCACTGCTACTGCCGCGCTATGCACGGCGTTCACCGAACACAGCGAAAACCAAGGCCGGGGCCTCGCTGTTGCGGAATGATCCCGAATCGAAAGGGCACGTAAGTGATCGGGCTAGCCGTGTTGTCGAGGCAGCATCCGCGAACCACCCGGGCATCCACGCACGGCGTACTTGCGCCTCGGGTCTCACAGGTTTTCGTCTCGGTCCACTCCCATACGCTGGCCGCCATGTCGAGCACACCCGACGGGCTCGGACGTTCGGGCACAGAGCCCACCGACGTCTCGGCGCCATCACCGTTGCCGGAGTTCATCGCCAACCACTTCCTTGGATGTTTCCACGCCTCTTTCTTCGTCAGATCGAACCATTCCGACGAACAGCACCCGTGACATCCGGGCCCGGTGAACGGTACTCGCGTGGAGTGATTCCAGAGATAGGCCCGTGCATCTCTGCCACGCGCCGCGTATTCCCACTCCTCGTCGGTTGGCAGTCGCTTGTACGCCCATCTGCAATACGCCCGTGCCTGACTCCAGTCCACGCAGTTGATCGGATGCTGCCCTCGACCTTCACGTCCGGCGTTGCAGAAGGCCCTCAGCAGCACCTCTGCCTCCTGCGTGATGTCGGGCCAGAAGGCCGTTGCGTGCGCCGGTAGGCAGGCTTTCGCTTCCACACAGGCTTGATACGAGGCAACCGTCACCTCCGTCACGTCCATTTCGAAGCTCGGGATCGGGCGCATCCCACTTCCACCCGTTACGAGCTGCCCAGCCGGGATCCTTACCATTCGAGCCGGGTTTCGCTCCCTCGCTGACACCATCGAAGCGGCAGTCGACGCGCCGTCGAGCGGCATGGACCGGGCCGCTGGACGACCCGAGGTAGCCGTAGCGCGAGTCGGAGCGGGGCCACCAGCACTTGCACTTCGAGCCTCGGTCGCGTGTTTTGCCGCGAGCGCAACTCCGAACGCGGCGGCGAGCGCACCGCCCACGACGAACGGGACCCACCGGCCGTTTCGACCCCGGCAGAGACACGATGGTCCGTTCGTTCGACTTCGCTCACTGGGTGTCACGGTCGTCCTCGGCAGTATCGCGACCGACTCCGACGATACCACCTATCCATCGGCGTATCCTCAGCGCGTAGCCCCCGCCGCGGCCGCATGATCGGGTGACGCGGCGGGGGTCAGCGCCCATCGCCGAGGCGCGACCGGGTGGTCAGCGCGCGGCCCCGGGCAGCGGAGCGGCGAGGCACGGGCGCCACGGCCGTGACCGTGGAGCAGGCGGGCGTCGCCGTACGGGCACAGCGAAAACCGAGGTTGTTGTTGCGGTTCGCAGGGTCATTCCTGTTGCGGTTCGCCGCGCGAACGTTGGAAGGGTCGTTGTTGTTCCAGCTGCCGCCACGATTCACGCGGGCTGCCTGCCCGGGCTCGGCCAGCATACTGCTCTGGAGGCACCCGTGAACAGAGCACAAGGCGAGGCACCCGCGGCCGACCGGAGCAGGCCTCCGATAGCGCCGGCTGCGGTCATCGAAGAAGGATACCAGGCGTGGCTTTGGCTGGATGCACGCGTGGAAGGCTTTGCGGCGAGCGCACGCCGCCACATCGGACACCGAACCCTCGACGCGGTCCTCGACGCACTCGCTGCCACGGCCGAGGCCGCATATCTGCCGCGCGGCGAGCGCCGCGTGCTGGAGCTCGAGGCGGCCAACCGCCGTCTGACGATCGTGAGGCTCCTGCTGCGCGGGGCGCGCGAGCGCCGGTACCTTTCGGTGGGCCAGCATGAACACGCCATGAGGCTGCTCGAGAGCTGGGGCCGCCAGCTCGGCGGGTGGCTGCGGGCCGAGCGCCGGCGTACTGCGACACCCGAGCGGGCGCACTCCCGTCGCTGGCCCCCGCGTGCGCGGTGCGCCGCAACGCGGGGCGAGCACACGCTGGTTCCCCCCGAATGGTGGACACGACGGGCTCAGTCCAGCGCGACTCGCTGAAGCCCGGGCACGCGCTCGAACCCGCGATCGAAAGTCGCGATATCGTGGACATCGTTGTTCAGCATGACAGCTGCGTGCACCGCATCGCGAGCGGACACGCCAGACACGGTGCAGAGAATGCTCTTGGCGCGATCGGTGTCGGCCAGTGTCACCGGGAACACGGCCGGACAGAGCTCCACGAACAGGTCGTAGACCCGCGCCATCAAATCGGTTCGGCCCAGTCCGCAATAGCGAAACAGGATCTCCTGCAACACCTCGGCGCTGGTACACGCTGGAAAGCGTCCGGCGCGGACTGCTTCCAGGAAGCGCAGCGCCGGGGCTCGATTCGGGTGGTCGCGTCCGGCGACGTACATCGGAATGTTGGAGTCGATGAACACGCTCACCGGCGACCTGCCTCGATCTCGGCGAGCATCTGGTCGATGTCGGCCGTGGGAGCGCCCAACGAGGCAAGATCCCGCAGGGGCTCGGGCGCTGACAGGCCGGCGTCCAGGGTTTGCTCGAGCGCGCGCCGCACCCATTCGCCTTTGGAGACGCGCGCGCGCTGAGCGGCCTTCGCGACCCTGGCATCCAACCCATCCGGAATCAGTACCTGTAAGCGGTGACTCATATGCTCATGCTAATAGGAGATGGCTTCTCCGCAATCGGGTGTGTTAGGTCCCGCGGCCTGCACGCCTGCTCCCGAGGGCGTTTCGTCCTCTGAGGTCCGTCCTCGGCGGTCGACAGCACGGCCGACAGTCCAGGGCCGTCGAGGCGGCCCGGCGCACCGGAAGGAGTCGGCCTCAGGGCCCGCGACAAGCTGGCAACCAGGCACAGATCGCCCCCAGAGCAGCGGTGGCGGCTGTTTCGGTGCGCAGGACGAAATCGCCCAGCGAAACGGCAGTGAAGCCGGATCCGGCCATCAGGTCAAGCTCGACAGAAGACCAGCCGCCCTCCGGGCCAATGGCCGCAACGAGTGGCCCTTGGCCCACCCAGTCGGCAAGCGCCTCGCCGAGACCAACCTGCGAGGCGGCATGCAGGCACAGGGCCCGGCACACCGGCAGGGCTCGGAGTGCCGCTGAGAGCGGTCCGACCTCGTCGAGAACCGGAATATCGCCGCGCCCGCACTGTCGCGCAGCCTGCACCGCGATGGCGCGCCAGCGCTGTCTGCGGGCCGAGGCCCGCTCGCCGTAGCTCGGGACGCTGCGCTCGGCCTGGACCGGTATGATTCGCGTGACCCCAAGGGCCGTGGCGTCCCTGACAATCCGGTCGAGCTTGTCCCCCTTGGCCACGGCCTGGAGCAGGGTGACACGGGCCGTCGACACGGCACTCGCCGCGCGCACGGTTGACAGCTCGACCTGTACCCCATGCTCGTCCACGGACAGGACCCTGCCCTCGGCCTCGGTTGCCTGCTCGGGATCGAAGGCCAGGATGCGATCACCCGCCCGCAGCCGATGGACCCGGGCGATGTACAGGCTGCTGTCCCGGGGAAGCACGCGGGCGCCCTTGGCGAGGGCCGCGACCGGAACGCGAAGGGCACGGCTCGCCGCGTCTTGCACGGCCCCATGCGTACCACATGCGGGCGGCCGCCGAGGATGCGGCCGAGCTGTGGGAGCCTGCGCCGGCGTCTCAAGCCCCGGGCGAAGCAGCCCTGGATTTCGGCCCGTGCACCGGATCTGCGAAAGCAACCTGATCACCCCTGAAGACCCTGTCGCCCCCTGGGCAGGGGCCCGGACCGGCTTCGAACCGGGGGCCTCCAGGATGATACAGTGCGGTGCCAAATTTCCCCGGTGTGTCTGGAGCTTGAGACTTCGGTCGCGCCCGTGATACTGGTGGCACCCTATCGGTTAGGAGGAGTCCCGAATGTCGCTGAGCGCTCGCTCCATTAGTTTTTCGCTCCTGGCTGCCACTTCGATTTCAGCAATCGGAGGCTGTGGCAAACAGGACGTTCCCTACCAGCCGCAGCCTGCTCCGTCGGTCAAAGCCACCTTGCCGGCGGTGCCGAACGTACCGACGACGCCCGTCAAGATAGGCGATGCGTATTCGGTGTGGGGCGCCAGTTACTATCTGCGTAGCCGTGTGCACCGCGCCTCCATCGCTGGTCAGACGATCACGGTCGAGGGCTACATCAACAAGACCAATCTCCCCGACGCACCGGAGTGCGCCGTGCACAAGGGCGGCAAGGCCGATCCCGAGGACTGCAAGCCTGCGATCCCCACCTTCTGGGTCGCCGATACCCGGGAAGCCCAGGAGAAGGACGCCATCCCGGTCCTGGGCTGGGCCTCCAACTACGCTCAGATCTTCGACGCCATCAAAGAGATCGACGAGAAGGGCGATGAGGACGCTAAGCCTCAAGACACGTTCTGGGGTGTACAGATCCCGGTTCCGCTGCCATCACCCGGAGCGAAAGTGCGCGTCACCGGTCGCTATGCGACGACCTTCATCGGCTCGTCCACGGGTACCGAGGCCAATCCGATCATGGGTATCTTGACCTACCAGAAGATCGACTACCTCGAGCAGGCCCCGGAGCTCGTCACGTTGCCCGGCGTCAAGCGCAAGCCCAAGGACGAGGACAAGTAGTAGTCCCCAGCTCGGACCACCGAACGACGGCGCCATCCGGCCAGATTGGCAGGGTGGCGTCGTTCTGGTTTGTACCCGGCCGAGCAGATGCCGGCGCCAGGCCGATCGCACCGGAATGGCAGAGCAATTGGCTCGTCGGCGCGCAGGGCCTAAGTTACCGGCAGCGTGCGACGTCTCGAGTGCAGCCGATCCAGAGCGCCGCTCCGAATCGCGGAACGGTTCCTGCCGCCGCTGACCCGAGCGGCTTCAGGACTGATACTCGTCTGTGGGCTAAGCAGCTGCGTACGCCAACCCTATCCCGCCGGTCGGGACATCGTGTCGGACGTCGAGCTCGAGCACTCGGAGCCCGTGGACGAGGACGTTCTGCTCGACGGGCTTTCGACGACGGCGAGCAAGCGCTTCCTCGGGATTTGGGACGGCGTCGCGTACGACTACGAGACCCTCGACAAGAACGTCCTGGCACGCGACCTCGAGCGAGTCGAGCGCTACTACAGGGCACGAGGCTACTACCAGGCGAAGGTCACGGCAGCGCGAGTGATAGAGCTCGACAAGCGACACGTACGGGTCGTGATTCGAGTCGACGAGGGACTGCCGGTCTACACCCGCGAAGTCACGATCACGGGCATCGAGAGACTGCCGTTCGATGACGCGTTCGCCGCGCAACGCGCCATCACGTTGATGCCCTGCGGCACGTCGTGCGCGAGTGCTGCCCCGTTCGACGAAGAACAGTTCGAACAGACCAAGGCGGAAATCGTGCGGGTCCTGGCGAACCGCGGCTATGCCTTCGCCCGCGTCACCGCACAGGCGACGGTCAACGTCACCTCGCGCGAAGCCACCGCGGCCTTCGACGTCGAACCCGGCGTTCGTGCGGTCTACGGGCCCATCCGGATCGTCGGGCTCAGGGAAATCCCGGAAGGCCCCGTTCGCGACAGCCTGCTCCTGCTCGAGGGCAGGCCGTACTCGCTCGAGGACATCGAGGATGCGCATGCCCAGCTGGTCAACTTGGGCGTGTTCTCGACGGTCTCGATCGAGCAGGACAAGAGCGACGCTGCGCGCGCGCGAGTTCCGTTGACCGTGCGCGTAGAGGAAGCGTCTCTGCGCACCGTGCGAGCAGGTCTCGGAGCCCGAGTCGATCAGCTCGAGGTAACGAGTACCATGCGCGCCGGCTGGGAGGATCGCAATTTCCTGGGCGGCATGCGGCGCCTCCAGGTCGACACGCGTCCCGGACTCACCTACTTCCCGACTCGCTTCGGGAACTTCGTCGCGCCCACGCAGCTGCTGCCGCACAACCGCTTTCGCAGCGAGCTGCGACAGCCCTCTTTCCTCGAAGGGCGCACCAGCGGCTCACTGTCGACAGAGTACAATGTCTATCCACTGTTGTTCCCGTTGCCCGAGGGCATCAATCCAGACAAAGAGCTGGTCATCGGCTACCACGAACTCCGTGCCGCGGCGGGCGTACAGCGTCCGTTCTTCAGCCATCATTTGTTCGTTGGCACCTCGTACAACTGGCAAGCCAACTTCCCGTTCCTCTACAAGGAGTCTCCGGATCAGAGCCGTTTGCCCGCTGGGCTCGGTCCTGTCAGGGTATCCTACCCCGAGCTCATCACGACCTTGGATTTCCGCGACGACCCACTGCACGTGCACAAGGGCGTTTTGTTCAGCAACTCGCTTCAAGTGGCGGGCCACATCTTCGGCGGACTCGTATCGGATGTCCGTGTTCGACCCGAGCTGCGCGCCTACCTGCCGCTCTCGCGCACGGTCACGCTCGCACTGCGCAGCGGCTTTGGGTTCCTGTTCCCGTCCGACTACGGCCAGACCCTGACCGCCAGAGCACCGACGGGCATCCCGGTCGTCATCGATGACCCCCGCAGCGCGGCCGTCGTCCGGGATCAACACAAGCTCCTGTTCCGCGCCTTCTACTCGGGCGGCCCCATCTCCAATCGCGGCTACGGGTTCCGGGAAGTCGGCCCCCAAGGCCCCGTCGGTTTCCTGCTTCAGAGTGGGACCGTCGACTGCTTCCGGCCGCGTTCCGAGTCCGAGCGCGCCCAATGTGTCCGACCGCTCGGGGGGGTGGCACTGTGGGAGGCTTCCCTGGAGGTTCGTTTCCCCATCGTGGGGCCGCTCGGGGGGGTGGTGTTCGCCGATGCGAGCGACGTGACACGCACGCTGAGGCTGCGCCTGACTGCTCCCCACCTCTCCCCGGGCTTCGGGCTACGCTATGACTCACCCATCGGTCCCATCCGAGCCGACGCGGGGTATCGTCTCCTCGAACACATCGGCCCGAGTCCGCCCTCCACTGAGCTGCAGGACGAAGCTCGAACACGCCCTCTGTTCGGCGTGGACTGGCTGCCCATCGCGGTGCACATCGCCCTGGGGGAGGCGTTTTAGTGGCCGTGCGCCGCAGAAGACTCCGTCTGAAGCCGAGGAGCCTGTGGACAGGGCTGCTCCACTTGATCGTGTTGCCCGTCGTGTTCGTCTCTGCCGCCGGGATCGGGCTGGTCGTGCACGTTGACCTGCCCGCGGGACGCCGGTTCGCGGCCCGCGCGCTCACGCACGTGTTGTCCCGAGCCCTGCAAGGCGATATCACCATCGGACGGTTCGACCAGCTCAGGCTCGGCTCGGTGCACGCCAGCGACATTCGGGTCGTCGACCCGGAGGGCCGACGGGTGCTGCGCGTAAGCGAGCTCCGAGCAAGGGCGAACCTGCCAGCCATCGGCTATGACGCCCTGTTCGGCCGGGGGGACTTGACCATCCGCATCGAACACGCGCGAGTCGAACGGGCGGAGGGGCGTATCGTGCCGGACGAGGCTACGGGTGTGCCCACGATCGCGCGTGCGTTCACGCCGGTTTCCGCCGACCGTACCGGCGCCACAGCCCGGCGCGTCAGAGTGCTGCTGCCGGCCATCGAGCTCGGCCGCGCGTGGGTGCGGGGACGTGTGGCCGGTCTGCCCACGATGGAGGGCTCGGCTTCGAACGCACACGGCTCGGTCGTCGTCACACCGGAAGCAGTCAGCGTCGACGTGCAGCGCTTCGCCGTCGTCCTGAGCGGACTCGGCGGGACGGATGCCAGAGGAACGGCGGAATTGCACGTGCGCACCCCCTCGACCGTGTGGACGTCCTTCGACGGCCGGATCGGTGATCTGCAGATGGGTGCACGGGTGCGCTATGCTCAGAACCAGCTGAATGTGACGCTGGAGACGCCGCTCGCGGAGCCCGATTCGATGAGGGCGCTCTGGCCCGCGTGGCCGCTGCGCGTTCCGGTGAGCGGCCAGATCGAAGCGACAGGCCCGTACCCGCGGCTCGTCGCCAGTGGGCGACTCTCGATCGGCGGCGGGCAACTGACTGCGAGCGGTCCGCTCGACGTGTCACAGGACTACCGAGCCGAGCTGAACGCCGAGCTACGGGATTTCGACCTTCGCTCGATCGTGCCGGAGGCTCCAGAGACACGCATCGAGGCCTCCGCGGGCATATCCGTCTGGAGGCGCCAGGGTTCCCCGGTGGTCGACATGAGCGCGAGGACCGAACCCATGTTCGTCGCCGGAGAGCTGGTCCCGGCCATCGACGCAGCCATGACGTACGATGATAGCGGCCTGCGGGCCACTGCTCACGCGCAGGAACCCGGATTGCCGACGGCCGTCGAAATGCGCGTCCATCCCGAGGGGGCAGTCGACCTGGCGCTCAGCGCCGGACCCTTCTTGCTGGATCGTGCACCGCGTATCCGTCGCTACGTGAAGGCCCACGGCGAGGTGAAGGCGCGGGCGCAGGTGCACATCGAGAACCGCGAGCTTCGTGCGGCCATCCAAGCCGATGTCGCCGGCTTCGAACTGGGCGGCCTACGGCTCGTGCGCGGCAAAATCGCAGGCACGCTCACAGGCCCGCTCGAGCGTCCGCGCGAACTCGCTGTAGCTGCAACGCTCGAGGGTGAAGGCGCCAGCAGTAGCGGAGCGCAGTTCGAGCACGTGCGGGCCGAGCTGCGAGGGCCCGTCCTCAGGCCCGAGGTACAGGCAACGCTCGAGAACACCAAGGGCGCGAGCGTTCAGGCGAAGGCGGCAATCCGGCTCGGCGCGCAGCCGAGCGTCTCCAATCTGGCGTTGCAGATCAAACGCCGCAAGGCGTCCATGAAGGGGACCGTGGGAACGATCCAGATCGCACGCGGCACAGTCAGCGTGCAGGGCTTGGATCTGCAGGACGGGCCCGGTCATCTGCGCGGCTCCGTGCGTCTCGCTCGGGACTCCGCGAGCATCCACCTGGAGGGTGACGGTGTGGATCTCGAGCGCGTGGCGCGGATGCTCGGGATCCGCGGGGGGGCTCTGCGAGGAACGGTTCGCGTCAAAGCCGACGTCGAGGCAGACCGCAAGCAGCAGTCCGGCCACGTGGATCTGGCCGTGGGAGAGGGATCCGTCGCCGGGCTCACCGGGATTGCCCTGAAGCTCGCCGCGGACCTTGATGGGCAGACGACCCAGGGTACGCTCACTGCCCAGGTCCCGGACTACGGAGCCGTCAATGCAAGCTGGAATGGCAGCCTCGCGGGTTCCGCGACGAACGTGAGCTCCTGGACGTCCATGACGGGCTCCGCCCAGCTCAACTTGGCCAGCATCCAGCTCGCGCGGCTCGCGAAGCTGCTGCCCATGGACACCGCTGTGCGCCGCATCGACGGTCAGGGATTCGCGCAGGTGCGGCTCGACCGTTCGAGCAGCGCCGCCCTGCCCAACGCGCTCCTGGTAGGCGGCACCGAGGGGCTCCAGGTCGTGCTCCGGCCGGGCAAGAGCCCGGGCTCCGAACGCGGCTCGGCCGAAGGTCCCGAGACCGTCATCCGGGGGCTCGATCTGCAGCTCGGAGCCGGCATGAGCGGCGAGACGGGCCACGTCAGCGGCACCGCGCGTCTGATCGATGCGGAGGCTGCCTTGGCGACTGCCAGCGGGACGATGCAGGTAGACACCCACCGCCTGCTCGAAGGGCCGGAGCCACTCGGCCAGCAGCTTTCCGAGACCCCGCTCGGCGCAGTCCTTTCGATTCCGGAGCGTTCGCTCGCGAGCCTACCCGAGCCGCTCCGCATCGCGGGCCTCGCTGGGCAGGTCAGCGGAGAGCTGGCCATTTCGGGAACTTGGGAAAGGCCGGAGCTCAGCGCGCGTGCCACGATCCGCCGAGCGACCGTCTCGGAACCGACCGTCACGTCGCCGTTCGACGTCGATGCCCGAGTTGGCTACACCGTCCATTCCGGAGCGCTGGTCACGCATGTGGAGACCTTCGCCGGCGGCCGACGCGTCGCAGTACTCGACGCAAACGGGACCACCCCGTGGAGGGTCGGCGAAACCGAACCATCGCGCGAACAACAGCTTCCCTGGTCGGGTCGGGCACAGCTCGCACTCGAGGGCCTGCCGCTGTCCATCTTCGCCGCGCTCTCGGAAGCACAGGTTGGCGGACAGCTTCGAGGACGGCTCGTTCTCGAGCGCACCCAGCCGTTGCCCCAGGTATCGGCGAGCATCGCTCTGGAAAACGCTTCACTCGAACTCACACCGCTCGGCAACGGCCTCTTCACGCTCCGTTCCGATGGCCGCATCCTCAATTCGCGTGTGCGTCTGGCACAGGGCGAGCAGTCACTCGATGCGAGGATCATCGCCGCGCTGAGCGGGGAGCAAGGCGAGTTGCTGAGGGCGGACACACCGATTCGCGTGCAGGTCGACGCCGAGTCCTACAATGCCGTCGTGCTGCGCCCGCTGCTCGAGCAGTTCTTCGCCGAACTCACGGGAAGCATCAACGCGGACATCTCGCTCGTCTTGGATCCCAAGGTGAGCGCCGCGGACCCGGAACGGACGCAATGGACCGGAAGCGTGCGTGGGACGGCCTCGGTGCGCGACGGCACACTGCTGGTTCGCGAGCTGGGCCTCGAGCTCGACGGTGTCGGATTCGACGCCAGGGCCGAGGGTAGCGGCAACTCGACGACCGTCGTCGTCCAGAACCTTCGAGCCCGGGCGCGGGCCGACAAGGACAACGTATCGGCCGATGCCCGACTCTCTTTCGACGGCTTCGAGCTAGACCAGGGTCAGGCCAGCGTACGAATGACCCAGGTGCCGCTCGTGCTCGAGGGAGTCTCCCAAGCCAGTGCGACGGGCGCTGCCACGGTCAACGTGGTGCGCGAGCCGCGGCAGCTGAGCGCCGTAGTCAAGATCCCGAGACTGACCGCCACACTCCCGCGCTCGACGGGGCGCTCCGTCATCTCGCTCGCAGAAAACGAGGACATCCACGTGCTGGAGCCGCTCGCGAAGCCAGGCAACGAGGCGGGATCCGAGGCACTGCCCTGGGAGGTGGCCTTCGAGCTCGGAGACGACGTCAAGGTCACGCGCAACGATCTGACTCTTCCTCTAACAGGGAGGCCCGTGCTCTATCTCGACAAGACGGCGAGCCTGCGCGGCAACATCGAGCTTCAACCCGGCGGCCGCGTGGTGCTCTTGGGCAGGGTGTTCCACATCGACCGAGGCGTCGTTCGCTTCGATACGGCCGACAACCAGAACCCGTCCATCGATGTTACCGCGCTGTGGCTGGGCCCATCGCACCAGGTCACCGTGAGCATACAAGGAACGCTGAAGCAGGCGCAGGTCAGTCTGACGAGCGACCCGCCGCTCCCGGAGCCGGAGGTCGTGGCACTGCTGCTCGGGAGCGGCACGGGCGAGGGCGGCGACGCCACAGCCACCGGCGTCGGCGTCGGTGCCACCTTGCTGAACGAGCTGTTTTCGGAGACACCGCTCGGACGAGTCGAGCTCCGGACGTCGTCGGAACAGGAGCACTCGAACTACACGGCGGCCGTCGAGGTGAGCGACAAAGTATGGTTCGAAGCGACCTACCAGGCTCCGGACAACGCCGATCGCGTCGAGCCCGGCGCCTCTCGCAACGACTCCGGTGTGAGCGGGACCGTCGACTGGCGCTTCAGCCGCAGCTGGTCGCTTCGCAGTCAGCTCGGCACGCTCGGCGCTGGGTTCGACCTGTTGTGGCAGTATCGCTACTAGCACGGCTGACGGGCGCTGGCGCAGCCGACGTGGATCGTCAGTTCGAACTCGCCGTCAGACCAGTACTTGTCGATGGCGTCCCGCACGTACGCGAGCGGTTTGTCGACGGCATAGCCGCGGCCTTGGGTCTGGAGCTCGGGCACGATGAGCAGGCGGCTCGCCGGGTCCTCCACGAACGCTCGGCCGTTCGGGAAGCCGAGCGTGGCGTGCCGGATCTCGACGTCGACATCATCGAGTCCGGCTTCCTCGAGCTCGTTCGCCAGAGACTCTATGCTGGGTCGCTCCAACATCGACTCCTCGACCGCCCGATCGAACTCGCGATCGTCCACCTTCAGCGCGTACTCGCGGAAGAGGTCCCCGATCTCCTGGAAGGATCCGCGCAGGGGCAACGCCACCAGCGCTTGTCCTCCGGGGTACATGAGCCGGGTCATTTCCCGGAACAGATCCGCACGGCCGCTGGTGTCCGCGATCGGATGCAGGCAGAGAACGTGTGAGAAGGCCTGTGAGTTGAGCCCCGTCGGAAAGACGCTCCCCGCCACGTACTCGACGGCGGAACCGGAATGCAGCGAGTTCTTGTTGCGCGCGAGCTCGACCGCGGGCGCCGAGGGATCGACTCCCGTCACGGTCGCGCCTGGGATGCGTTCGACAATTTGGCGGTCCGGGTAGCCTACTCGGCACCCGAGGTGCGCGATGCGCGCTCCCCCGCCGCTCTTGAGCAGCATGTCCAGCGCGAGTTCGCCAAACAACGACAGATAGCGAGGCACGACGAAAGTCTCGAGAACCGCGGCATCTTCTGGGCTCAACGGAAGGCTATCGAACACCACCTGTCAGCTAACAGCGCGCGTAGGCCAAGGCAATTGCGGACCACCACAGTCCGCCAGCGAGCCCGGGATTTGCCCGCGGCACCCACGGAGACGCGCGATACGGCCCCGGGGCCGTATCGCGCGCTGGAATCGACCGCGCGAGCCGAGGCGTTAAGGTTGCGCCATGCGCGCCCTGCTCTACGCGGCTCTCGCCGTCCTCGTACTGTCCGCAGCAGGTCGACTCGCGGGGGGAGCGCCAGCTGGCCTCCGTGTGCAGTATCGGAAGGTGTCATCTGCGCCTGCGCCGTCGCCCGACCTGCAGAGCCTGTGCCCTGCCCGGACGCTGCCCGACGGGCGCGTCTGCATTCCAGTCCCAGCCTTCCCGACGGACTTGGCCGCGCTCGACTCCGAGCGCAGCGCCCACCGCGAACGCAACGGCCAGTGGCGCAACTACGACCAGATACCGCGTCGGCCTGATCGCCCTACAGAGTACGAGCGCTACGCGCTTCCCCTGCAAGTTGCCTCTCGGGAGCAAATCGTGAGCGGCTACGATCTCGACTTGCCGGACGCTCTGCAACGACGAGGCGATGAGCTTTCGGCGGTCGGCCACGGCGGCGTCGATATCGTGGAACAGCGTGGCGCCGAGGTACGGCTGATCGCTCTCGAACGGCAGCAGGCGGACGCCGTGGTTCTGTACGTAGGTCCGCTGTTCGGCAACACGGTGGTGACCCATCACATCTTGCGAGAGGGCGGCGAGCAACGCGACTACCTCATGCTGTTCGGTCATCTCGAGCGACCGGCGCCCGGACTGCACGTCGGCCAGGCCCTGCCGGCTGGCAGTCTCGTCGGCCTGGTCGGCGATTCCGGCAGCGCCGGCATCGTACACCTGCATCTGGAGATCCGACGCGTGCGAACGGGCGTCTCACCCACGGCATTGGGTTCCGGCGAATACGTCCACAACGCCCGGACGGTCGCCTGCGATCCGCGCAACGTCCTCTTGCTGCGGCCGTAGCGTCGTTTCTCCGTGATTCACTCGGTTGCGATCACCGGCGGCGGCTGTCTCCCAGACGACTTGACCGCACGGGCCCTCGCCGCTCGCAGAGTCATGATCCCACCGACGATGAGTGCGATCCCGGCCGGTATCGCCAGGTAGCTCTCCACCTTGGAACCGACCGCGAGGATATTCAGCACCGATGTGAGGGGAACCACCGAGGGTCTGACCCGCGCGGTGGCCTGGAGCAAAAGCACACCGTCGACGAGGCAGGCCAGTCCAGCAACGAGCGCCATCACGCCCGCCAACCGATAGGTCCGGATCAATGCGCACAGGCCAGTCACGAACGCGGGAACGGTCATCGTGATGACCATGAGCAGAACATTCGCCGTGGTCTGGTTGTAGCGGCCGCGAGGCCAGCCTTGCTCGGCGATGCCGTCGACGATGGTGAGCAGCAGCGGGGTCAACAACATCGCCCACAGCACGAACACGACCCGCCAGGCGCGCAGCGTCGGATGCTTCTCGCGGCCGAGAAGCCACAAGGCTGCCACGGCAGTCGCGCACAACAGCCCGCTGCCGATCAGGCTGCGATGGAGCGGGGGTCCCTGCAGCTGCGAGCGGAACGCCGCAAAGAGGGGCACGAACCCGATAGCCCAAACCAAGAACGCGATCTTCCGCAGGCCAAGGGGTCGTTCGTCTCTGAGTGACGGTGCTTCTTGAACCATGTCGGTGCCCGGACTCGCCTCGGGCGCTGGCTCCCGGAGCCGCTACTCGACGACCTTGAACTCGACGCGGCGGTTCTTGGCGCGGCCAGCCGGCGTGTCGTTCGTGTCGATCGGCTTCGATTCGCCGAAACCCTCGGACTGCAGACGCCTGGCCGATACGCCGTGGCCGATGAGGTAGTCCATGCAGGACTTGGCCCGGGCCTTGCTGAGCGCGAGGTTGGCTTCATCGGAGCCGACCGCATCGGTGTGACCGTGCACCGCGATCTTCACGTCGGTACGCGCTTTCATCAGCGCGACGACCTCGTCGAGGATCGGATAGCTGACCTTCTTGATGGTGGCCTTGGCGAAGTCGAACTGGATCGGTTCGAGCAGCTGGATCTCGTTGCCCTCGTCGAATCGGGTCAGTGACGGACACCCGTTCTTCTCGGCGATATCGCTGCGCGGCCCCGGCTGCGTCGGACACCTGTCCTGGGCGTCGGGAATGCCATCCTTGTCCGGATCGTCTTCGGGGCAGCCATCCTGGTCGAGGACACCGTCCTTGTCCTCGGGATCGTCCGGACAGGCATCTTCCACGTCCGGGATCCCATCGTGATCACGGTCGGCTCCTGCCGGACAACCATCCGTCGGTTCGGGCTTCTGGCCATCCTCTCGGACGGTCGGGCACTTGTCGGCGCTGTCCGGATAGCCGTCGCCGTCCGTGTCCTTCTCGTAGTCTGCCCTGTCAGGGACGATTTCGTAATGAGCCGGTGCGGCCGGCTTCTCATCCTTGAACTGCCACCAGTAGCCGAGCGAACCCAGGATACGGAAATCAGGTGCGCCGTAGCCTTCGGTGAAGCGCGTGCCGGCACCGACGTTCGTGTACCAGCGCTTCGATTCACCCATCAGGAAACGTGCCTGTGCGAGCCACTCGAGCGAGGTATTTCGCTTCCTGAGGAGGGTACTGTCGCCCAGGGCGTCTCGCGTCAGGCCGGTCGTGCCCCACAGCTCGAGCCCGAGTCGCACTGTGCGGTCACGAAGGGGTACGTAGGCGCCCGCCCCTGCCCGCAGCTCGCTAGAGATGTACAGGGCGCCGTTCTGCCCACCGATGCTCAGATAGGGCTTGAAGTGCGGTCCGGCCATCACAGCTAGCAGGAACGAACCCGTGTCGACATCGGCGCTGGCGTACAGCAAGCCGGTGGTCTTGCCGTCGCTCGTGAAAGAGGCTCGATTGCCCGTCGCGGTCCAGACAGCGGCTCCGAGGCCGAAATGGGCGGTGCGCTTGCTGTTCTCGAGCAGGACCGCGCGCGCGTCGAAGCGAAGGTCGTGGATGGCCGAGTGCGCGTAGTCCAGCCCGATACCGACGCCCCTCGCGGTCGGATCGTCACCACCCCACTGGTACAAAGCCACGGGAAAGGCAATCCCCAGGGCGAACCAGTTCCAGACCTGAGCCCCGGCCATCATGTACGTGACGAACTGCCCCTGCACCGGGTCGTCGATGTCCTCTGCGACCGACGAGACGGCGATAGTGTCCGCGCGCAACGGAGCCTGCGCGTAGCCCAGCGCGAGATCGGCATAGAAGCGAGTCTCAGGGTACAGAGAAGGACGCCAAACCATGAAACCGTCGTCAGGCGCACCCGACAGCTGTGCGCGATCCAAGTAGAACGTGCGAGACTGGGCATGGGCCGGCAGCGCTGCGCCCATTGCAGCCAGAGCGACCATGACAGCTGGGATTGTGCGAATGACGGACATTAGGCCTCCACGGACCGAGCTTGCCTCTCCGACCGAGACGACGGCTTCGAAGCGGCCCCGAAGCTAGCGCGACCGCTGCGTGCTTGGAAGACCATGCAGAGCCACCGCGCGAAATCCGGCCAGATCCGCCCGCTGTCGCCGCCCCGTGCCTGGCCCCGCCCCTCGAACCCAAGCTGCGCTCGGGCCCCAACCCAGGTGGATCCGGCCCTTCCGACCGAAATCACGGGCCGGAAGCGTCGGAGAAGACCTCGCAGACCCACAGAAGGCCTTGATCGTCGGCAGCAACACCGACCCCGAGCAAGTCGAAGCGTCCCTGTAAAATGTTGGCGCGGTGGGACGGGCTGGCCCACATGGCCCGCTGGGCCCCGACCAGCGTGGCTGCCCGCGCCACGTTCTCGCCCTCGAACCTGCTCTCCGGCACGGCTGCCCGAACACGCGTCCCCGGGTCCCCGTCCCCGGCCTCGTGCCCGAGTCGGCCGCTCTTGAGCATGGCCCACGCATGACGCTCGGCAATCGCGTTGAGCCGCGGATCGAGCAGGAGCAGCTCAAGCCCCCACGCCTGACGGGCTGCATTGATCCATGCTCGCACCTGGTCGGCGGCCGTTGGATGGCGAGTCCCGTGGCTCGGCCAGGAGTCGTCTTCGCACCGGGTCGACGTCGGAGGCGGGCAGTCCGCGTAGATCTCGGCCTCGAGCGCGGGTCGCGCGCCGTCTTGCACGGCAACCACCAGCTGGGCAGTCCATTCACCCGGCCGATCCGCGCGGAAACCAGCACGTGCGTGCCCGTCGCTGATCTCGGTCGGAACCGCGTGCGCAGCGACGCCCGGGCCCATGACCATCAACCGCGCGTCGGACGCTGGGACCAGCAGATCGGCATCGACCGTCAGCCACTGTCCTGAACGAACTCGAACGGGCAGCTTGGCGGACAGGTCAGCGAGGGCGCTGACGGCCACGGCAACAACGATCGTCGTTCCGGCAGCGGTCACGGCTGTGCCGATCCCGCAACGCGACTGTCCATGCTCGCGTTCGAGCCCCAACCAGCGCCGCAGCCGACCCGCGGCGAGCTCCGAATCGATACTCTGCGCCTCGAGCGACCAGAGCCGCGGCCACACGTACGCGCTGCCTGCCGCGCGAAGCCACAGCCGCAGCTCCAACGCATCCGGCAGGCCCGCGCCGTCGGCCTTCATCGCCACAGCACGCTCGGCGACCTCTGCGAGGCGCTGGTCATGCGCACTGCATTCTCCGGCGAGTCGGCGCGCGAGTTGGCCCGACGGCCAGCTCAGACGAGCGGGTCCCACGTGGTCTCGCCAATGCACCTGAGCACCACGCTCGCACCCCGACGCGTCGCGCAGCTGCGTTGTCGCGGCGCGCGGAATTTCGAGCAGCGGGCGGCTCGGTGCAGCCGGCGGGCTGGCGCACGCAGCTGGTGCCGCCAACACCCAAATGGCTGCGCGACGCATGAAGCGATTGAATAGGCGCTCGAAACGAATCGCCAATCATCCTATGATGCCTTCCCTTGCTTCGGGCAAATCGGTGCGCCCTCGGGCGGCGCTAAGTTCGACCGTCTCGGCGGTGGCTGGTACCCTGGCGTTGGTTAATGAGCCGGTTCACGACAGCAGCGAAAGTTGGCGTTTTCGCCGTCGTCACCGCCGGGGCCGGGTACGGCATCTACTACTTCATCTCGCAGTCCCACGGGCCGGGTCAGGGATACACCGTCTGGGCACTCATGGACGACGCTTCGGGCATCGCGAAGCTGTCGCAGGTCAGGGTTGCCGGGATCCCGGTCGGAAGCGTGCGCAGTGTGAGGCTACAGGACGGCAAGGCCCGAGTCGACATGACGATCCAGCCGGATGTCGCACTGTACGACGACGCCGCCGCCGCAAAAGTCATGTCGAGCCTTCTCGGTGAGTACTACCTCACGCTGGCACCGGGCACCGACGGTCTCCGGCAGCTCAAGGACGGTGACCAGGTCAAGCATGTGATCGAGGCAGCGACGACGGACGAGATCCTCAAGGAGGTCGGGAGCATTGCGCGGGACGTGAAGCGCGTTTCCGAGTCGCTCGCGGAAGCAGTGGGTACGGAGGAAGGCAAGGAGTATCTCAAAGGCACGCTCAGGAATCTGGCCCAGGTCACCGACGCCCTCAACAGGACCGTCCAGGAGAACCGCCAGGCGATCCACGACATCCTCAGCCACGTCGAGAACATCACCGCCCGCGGTGAACCCGAGGTCCAGCAGATACTGGAGAACGTGCGGGAGACGACGCGCGAGGTACGCGAGCTGGTGGCCAAAGCTCCAGAAGCCGGCACCGCGGCAGAAGGACAGCGGAGTATCGAGCAGCAGGGGGCCGTAGCGCAGGCTTCCGGTGCGCCGGGCGAGGTCCGGCAGATCGTCGATCGCGTCAATCGAGCCAGCCAGAGCCTCGAGACATCCATGCGGAGCATCGAGGAGGTCACCGGTCGGCTCGAGCGAGGAGAGGGCACCCTGGGCAGGCTGAGCAAGGACGAGGAGCTGATCGACGAAGTGCAGGGCGTCACGCAGACGGTCGGCGAGTTCGTGGGCGGCCTCAATCGTCTGCAGACCATCCTGAACATCCGCGCGGACTACCAGTTCCTCGCGGGAACGGTGAAGGACTACATCGAGCTCAGGCTTCAGCCACGCGAGGACAAGTACTACGCGATCGAGATCGTCAGCGACCCGCGCGGCCTGACCCGGCTCGAGCAGACTACGGTAGAGACCACGAACACCAACGACCCTCCCGTCTACTATGAACGTCGTGAGACCACGACGAACTCGTTCCGCTTCTCGCTTCAGTTCGCTCAGCGCCTCGGGCCGATAGTGGGTCGAGCCGGGCTCAAGGAGTCGACGGGCGGCATAGGACTCGACTTGCTGCTGTTCCAGGACCGCTTCGAGCTCACCCAGGACCTGTTCGGTTTCGGCGAGCGCGTGCGCCCCCGGTGGCGGGTCTCTCTCGGGTACGAATTCATCACGCGGCTTTGGCTGCTCGGCGGAGCAGACGATATCCTCAGCGCCGGCCAGCGTGACTACTTCGTCGGCTTACAGCTACGCTTCAACGACCATGATCTGAAAGGGATCCTCCCCTTCGCCCCGTCCCCGTAGGCGAGGCCAATCCAACCACCCCACGCGATGGGCCCGTTGGCCGACTCGCGTTCCACCGTCCCAACCCCTCAATCCCACGCGCAGACGCCAAACACTGGACCGTACGTACCACTTACGGAAGCATCACCACCCAGGGCGACCTCGAACCGGTTCTCGAGCCCATGCCGAACGTTTTCCACGCCAAGAAAGAGATCCTACTCAAGATCGTCTACTACGGTCCTGGCCTGGGCGGAAAGACGACCAACCTGGAGGCACTGCACGCGAACAGCCGTCCTGACAAGCGCGGGAAGCTCTTGAGCCTTGCGACCGAGACGGAGCGGACCATCTTCTTCGATCTGCTCCCCGTCGCGCTGGGCACCTTCCGCGGCTATACGATTCGTTTGCATCTGTGCACGGTGCCGGGACAGATTGCACTCGAGCAGACACGACGACTGGTGTTGCGCAACGTCGACGGCGTCGTCTTCGTGGTGGATAGCCAACCCGAGACGCTCGACGCCAATCGGGAGAGCCTGGCGGATCTGGCCTACAACCTCCGCACGATAGGACTCGAGCCGGATCGGGTACCCGTCGTGGTCCAGTACAACAAGCAGGATCTCGTCTATGCTTGGCCTCCGGAAAAAATGGAGCGAGAGCTGGGGATCCCTCCGGACGTGCCCAGTGTGCCTGCAGCGGCCAAGTGGGGCCATGGCGTCTTCGAGACGTTGCGGACCATTGTGCGCGAGTGTGTGCGGCTGCTCGGAAACCCGGCGCTCGCACCGGATGGAAGGACTCCGTCCATACTGCCGGGCCGCAGAGCCTCGATGTATCCAGGAACCCGCGCCAGCGACCAAGCCCCAGCCGTACCCAAATCGCCGCGTTCGCCGAACTTCGAGCAGCGTGAGCTAAAGGACGACGAGCCACCGGGCGGCCCACCCGCGTAGCCGACGGCCCGGACGACGCGACAGCGTGTGCTGTCCGTACCCAAGCCATGTAACATGTCGCGCTGTGGCACCGAGCAAGACCGGCAGCGCAGGACGCCCCGTCCCGTTCGGCCCGTTTCTGCTCGAGCGGCGCATCGCCGTCGGGGGCAGCGCCGAAGTGTTCATCGCGCGGCCGAGGGAAGGGAACCTGCCGGCCCCGAGGCTCGTCGTCAAGAAGCTCCTTGCCTCTGGTCGCGATCCCGAGCGCCTGAATACGCTGCAGCAGGAGGCGGAGCTTCACCGCGCCGTGCGCCACCCGAACGTGGTCGAGGTGTTCGGGGCCGGCGTGGTCGGCAGCGAACCCTACCTCGCGATGGAGTACGTCGAGGGGGTCGACCTGTACCGTCTGCTACGGCGCGCTGAGGCAGAGCAACGCCATTTCCCTCGGGAGACGGCGATCTACGTGGCCCGACGGGTCGCGCTAGCGCTCTCTGCCGTGCACACAGCGAGCGGCAAAGACCGTACGCCGCTCGGCATCGTTCATCGGGACGTTACGCCATCGAACGTGTATCTCTCGGTCGACGGGGCCGTGAGGCTCGGGGATTTCGGCATTGCGCGACTGACGTCGCGCGAGGACGAGTCGACTCGGCCGGGCGCCACGCTGAAGGGGAAGTTCGGCTACCTTTCGCCGGAGCAGGTCGCCGGCGAGGCGTTCGACCATCGGGCGGACCTGTTCGCCCTCGCCGTGATGCTCGGTGAAATGCTGATCGGCGAGCGTGTCTTTCCCGGCAGTGGCCAACTCGCCGTGCTGCTCGCCATCCGTGACGGAAACGTGGAGCCGCTGGTGCGCTATCAAGCCAAGCTCGGCCCCGAGCTGTATCGTGTGTGTCTGCGTGGGCTTGCGCGCGACCCTTCGGCGCGCTTCCAGACCGGAGAGGAGATGGCGGAGGCGCTCGCGCCGTTCGAAGCGGCGGACCCGGAAGCCGTACGCACGACCTTGAGCCGGTGGGTGCGCTGGGCCGCCGATTCCGAGCATCTCGCACGCCGCCTTGAAGGCCAGATCCGCAGTTCGGTCGAACGAATGCGCGCGGCGCGAAACGTCAGCGACCGGGCCCGGGCCCCCGCCAGCGCGGGTAGCCCCGTCCCGGCGCCTGTTCAGACGGATGTGCCGCATCCGATGCTGGCACGCGTGCGACGCGCCGACGGAGAGACGCTGGAAGACGTGACGTTCCCCCGGCTCATGGAGCTGATCGCCACCGGCGAGCTCCAGGCCGGTGACGAGGTGGAGCTCGGAGGCTTCGGGTTTCGCCACATCCGCGACATCGACTCGCTGGCGCGCCACCTGCTGCCGTCCACGACCGCGACGACCAGCCGCCTATTCCAGCCAGGGGTCCCCGACTACCAGGCCCCGCTGAGCGAGACCCCCATGCTCTCCGTCCTGGCCTGGCTGCGGCAGCGCTTCGAGACCGGCGCCGTCTTCGTCGAAGCGCTGCGCTCGGACTCGACGCGCCAACGCAAAGAGATCTATCTACGCGATGGCCGACTGTTGCACGTCGCCTCCTCCGAGAAGGCAGAACTTCTCGGCGAATACCTGGTGCGACGTGGTTGTATCACTCGCTCGCAGCTCGAAGTAGCCCTGACGCTGCTCTCGCACCAGGGGGGTCGGCTAGGCGATACCTTGGTCGGCATGGGTGTGGTCGAGGCCATGGACGTTTTTCGGGCCATCCGCGACCAGGGTCGCGATCGGGTCGCTGCGTTGTGCGCGTGGAAGCGCGGCTCGGTCTTGTTCTACCGAGGGACGGCCCCCTCGCACGTCGAGTTCCCCCTCGATCTCGATCTTGCCAGCCCCATGATGGCCGGTGTCATCGTGGCTGCGCGTGACGACCCCTGCGCCGCGCTGCCAGACCTATCTGCGAAGCTCGAGTGCGGCGAGCGTGCCGGCACGACGACCGAACGGCGTGAACGCGGCACGGCCCCCATCTCTCTACAGCTCGTTCCGGCTCTAGCCGCTCAGGGCATCAGCCTCGGCGTCGCCATCGAGCGGATGACCCAAGACGGTCCCCGCAACGGCGGTCGTGCCATCAGCCGCAAGGAGGCCTGCGCCGCCCTGGTCACTGCGAAGATCCTGGGCTGGGTGGAGTTCTAGCGCCGGCCGCATCCGCGCGAAAGTCCCCGCCCGGGGCGAACTCGCCCCGACAATGACCGCTCCACGACTTGCCGGGTGTGCATCCACGACGACGCCGGCGAGCAGGCTCGCCCGGCGTCGTCGTCGCAACGCAGAGGCCAGGCCCTGGGGCTAGGTGCTGATTTCTTGCATGCAATTCTCGTTGCAGCCGTCGCCCGGCTTGTTGTTGCCGTCGTCGCACATCTCGAGCGGGAAGTCATCAATGTGACCGTCGCCGCAGTACGGGCCCCACTTGCACTCGGTCGTGCAGCCACCGTACGAGACCGACTCCGGCGGCTCGTTCTGGTCGCCGTAGTCGCACTGCTCACCCGCGGCCTCGTTTACGATGTAGTCGCCGCACTTGGGGTTGAGCAGGCACACCGACGAGCAGCCGCCGTTGTTGCCGTCGACGTTGTTGCCGTCGCCGTCGTCGCACTCCTCGACCTCGTCGATGTTGCCATCACCGCAGCGCGGGGGCGGTACACAGCCGGGCGCGCACTGCGGCAACACGGCTCCATAGTCGATCGTGGTGTTGGTGCCGTCGTCGCACACCTCGGGGCCATTGATGACGGCGTCGCCACAGAACGGGCCGAAAGTGCAGTCGGTCTTGCAGCCGCCGTACGCGGTGTCGTTGTTGTTCGGCCCGTCGTCGCACTCTTCCATCAAGGTCTTGACGCCGTCGCCGCACGTCGGACCGCACTGGGAGCGCTCGGTCTTGAAGCCGCCCATGGTCAGCTTGTAGTTCGAATCGCGGGGATGCCGATCAGCGTGGAACACGGCGATCTCGTAGGCATTGTTGGCCTTGAGCCTGAAGTTGCGATCCTCGACCGGATCGCCTTGGTTGCTCAGGGTCACGCTGCCGTCGAGCTGCATGTGCGTGCCGCCCAGGTCAACGGCCAGAATGCCGTTCACGAACACCCAGACATCGTCATCGCCGAAGAAGCTCAGCTTCTCGCCGCCCTGATAGACGAAGATGTACCGGGCCTCGGTCGTGAAGTAGAAGTTGTGATCGGTACCCTCGGCGTCCACCCGCTCGCCGTTGCCCTGATTCGCCAGAGGATCCCACTGGCTGCCTTCGCAGCCAGGCCAATCCTGCCAGTAGCCCCAGAGGTTGCACATCTTCTCGGAGCTTGCCAGGTCGTCGACCGGGAAGAAACCCGCGGTGATGGGCACCCCGTCATCGATGTCATCGATCACAGTCCGCCCGTCGCTGCTCTCGAACACGTAGACCGAGCCGTTGCGCGTGAGCTCCAGCGTCGTCCTGACCGTTGCGTCTTCCGGGTGGGTGTTGCTGTACCACTCGGCGAACTTCTGCGGGCTCTCCATCATCTGCACGGAGCCTGAGATGACGTCGTGGCCGTCGGCGCCACCACCAAGATCCGCGTCCGAGCAGCTCTTGAGGATCCCGGTGTCATCCCAGTCGGTGAACTGGCAGTCGCACGTCGTCTTGGTGCTGAGCAGCGGCTTGCCGAAGGGATCGAGCTCGGTTTGCACGAGCCCCGTGCACCACGGCGTGATGTCTTGCGCATAGTCCGGGCACTCGGCATCCTCCGGATCGCAGCTCGCGTTGGGTACGCAGCAGGTCTGCTCGCCGCCGATGCCGTTGGCGCCGTAGTAGAAGAAGTCCGGATGCCCGCCGGACTCGTTCTGCCCCTTGAAGTCGCGCGCGATGATCGGAACGATGAGGCAATCACCGCTGCTCTCCGTGCAGGGCTTGGTGTCCTCCTGAATGACCGGCGTGCAGCTGTTGCCTGGCTCGATCTTGCACTGGTCCGAGCAGCCGTCGGCGTTGGCGCGATTGCCGTCGTCGCACTCCTCGTCACCGAGCCTCATGCCGTCGCCGCAATACGAGGTGCACTCGTGCGTCGGGCCGCCCGTCGGGGGCGGTTCGCGGCACAACGGCTCGGGCGTGCAAGCGTTGGAGCAGCCCGTGCCATCGCCGTAGAATAGCCCATTCTTCTCGCCCAGGTCGCACATCTCGGTGCCTTCCTGCACGCCGTCGCCGCACACCGTGCTGGTGCAGGTGCTCGGCTCGCCCGTGCAGGTGTAGCCGACTTCCTTCATGCACGTCTTGGAGCAGCCATCGCCGTCGTTTTTGTTGTTGTCATCGCATTCTTCGATGCCCTGGAGGATCATGCCATCACCGCACTGCGGCGTGCAGGCGATGCCCGGCTTGCGGCAGATCCAGCCCACGTCGACGCTCATGCAGTTGCCCGCGCAGCCGTCGCCGTCGGTCGCGTTGCCGTCGTCGCAGATCTCGCCGCCTTCCACCTTGCCGTCGCCGCAGGTCACGGTCGACTTGCACGGTCCGCCGGTCTCCGGACAGTCCCAGTACGTGGCCTCGATTCGACACTTGAGCGAGCAGCCGTCACCTGCCGTCTGATTGCCGTCGTCACAGACCTCGACACCTTCGCGCACGCCATTGCCGCAGATGGGGACCGTGCAGGGCCCTCCCGCCGGAGGGCACACGGCGAACGGCTCGGCTTTGCAGCCGCCGGTACAGCCATCGCGGGGCGCACGGTTGCCGTCGTCGCATTGCTCGTCGGCTTGGTCGACGACGCCGTTGCCGCACGTGGGTCCCGCGTCCACCGTCGCTGGACACGGACCGTCGCACTCGGTCGGCGTATCGTCAGGCCCAGCGTCGGCCAGAACATTTCCGCCGCCGCCGCTGTGGCGCGCGCCGCCTCCGGTCATGCCGCCTGCACCGGTACCTCCGCCCGGGGTGGGCGACCCCGTGGCAGTTCCGTGAGGTGGTGCGCCTGACGAACAGTTGAGCACAACTGCCGAGAGGGCCACCACCGGTAGAAAAACCAATACACTAAGAACACTCGTTCGCTCGTGCGCCATCGCTCGCTCTCCAGGCTCCGATCCGCCGGTTCGTACGCGTACAGTCCTACAATGGTAGCTTCAGGACAACAAATGGTAGCTCACAATGCTCCGCTTTGCAGCAGCCGTTTTGGGCCAAGCGACGCTCGGCGGTGCAGGTCGCCGCAGCCGCGACTCGCCTCCTGGGCAGCCGGGGTGGACAGCACGGGCTCGGAGGGCGGCCTGTGTCTGCAGACGAACAGGCAAGGCAGCATCCTCCGCTGAGAACAGACGAGCCCGCGGCCGCTGGCGAGGCCTCGGCAAACTGGAGCCTGCCCGAGTCGAGCTCGAAACCTGACCCGAGCGTCCAAGAGGCGTCATGCCCGACCGACTCCTTCGAAGCCCCCTGCGAGCGCGAAGACCGTAGAGGCGCTGACGCCGGAGCCCGGACAGCCGTGGCCATAGTCGCATCCGCAATTCAGAGTGGCTCCGAGGGTTCAATCTGGCTCACGGTCGTCAGCACTCGCTGTCGAGACCAGGTCGCTGGGGGACTTCAACGCGACTTGCTTGCCAATTGACCTCGAGCGCGCGCTTGTGACCGCGCACAATGCCGAGCACTTGGCGGACGAGGCTCCCCGAAAGACTCTTGCCTACTCCGACGTGGCCGGCGACGGGCGCGCTTGTGACCGCGCACAATGCCCGGTACCGTCGGTAGGCCGAAGCCGCCACCCATGTACTTGATCGTGACGAGCGGGTGCAGGATCTTCCGCGGCTCGTCTCGATGCCAGGCCCCAAGTCAGCCGCGTGCCGGCCGGGTGCGAGTGACTCCTGATTCGACCCTTGAGACCAACACAGCCTCATCGCACACCCCCAACCGATCCGATACTCGTATTGCCCGCTCTTGTTCGAGTATTGCTGCGGAGGCGTGGTCGTGGGTGATTCCGCCAGGAAGGATTCCAAGGCCAGTGTCTCCAGGGAATGGCACTGAACGACCAACCCACTTGCCGCCTCAGACCAGGGGCCCTGGCCGCAGAATGCCGCTGCTCCGCCCGCGTCGAGGCCGCCGGGTATCGTGGCGAGCCGCCGAGACACAACCCCTACGCCCATCACCACGCTTCGACTCGCCAACCGCGTCGGCTGGCCAAGCGGCGAAGCCGGGCGTCGGGATTGACCGCTACGGGCACTCCGACGCGCTCGAGGAGCGGCAGATCCGTGACGCTGTCCGTGTAGAGCGTGGCCTCTTCGAGTCGAAAACCACATCGATGTGCGAGCCTCCCCACTCGCTCGACCTTGCCCATTCCGAAGCAGATCGGCCTGACGAGCTGCCCCGTGAGCCTCCCGGATGCGTCGATCTCCAGCTCGGTGCACACCACATGTTCAATCTCGAGCTCACGGGCGAGCGGCTGTGCCGCGTAGGCCGTGGTTCCGGTCACCAGGGCCACCAGATCACCCTGCTCGCGGTGCCGACGAACGGCTTCGCGTCCGCCTCGCGTCACCAGTGGCAACACGTACTCGGCAAACCATGGTTCGCACAACTCGCGCAGCCCCGCGTCACTCTCACCGTGGAACACCCGAAGGGCTAGCTCGGCCGTGCGCGGCGCGTCGATCACACCCAGGGTGTACTGTAGCATCCACCATGCGACTCGCAGCGTCTCGTGCCATGGCGCACGGCCGGTGTCTCGACGATAGCGCGCAAAGAGCGTGGCGGTGTCTTTCTTGACCAGAGTCCGATCCATGTCGAACAGCGCGGCCTTCACAGCGGACATACCCTGAGTGGATCAGCGACGGTGGCCTCGGCATTGTGCCCGAATTCTTCGAAGTCCGCGAGGCCGGAAGCGAGGGCACCCGGGAGAACCCTGGACGGCGCGCCTGCTGGGTGCATGCTTGTCCGCCCGGTGTCCCGCGAACCATTGCCCATCGACGCGCTGCTCGAACAGATCGTCCAAACCCTGCGTGACTCGCGGGCGCTGGTGCTCCGAGCCGATCCAGGCGCCGGCAAGACGACGCGGGTTCCCCCTGCGCTGCTCGAGGCCAGGCTTGCCGGCAATGGTGAGATACTCGTTGCCGAGCCACGCCGGCTAGCCGCGCGACTCGCAGCCGACCGCGTGGCCTCCGAGCTCGGACAGACCGTGGGCGAAACGGTCGGCTACAGCGTGCGGTTCGAAGAGGTCGCATCGGCGCGAACCCGGCTGCGCTATGTGACGGACGGGGTGCTGCTGCGGCGTCTGATCGCTGATCCACTGCTCCGTGGGGTCGGGCTCGTCGTGCTCGACGAGCTGCACGAGCGGCAACTCGGCATCGACGTCGCGCTGGCTCTGCTGCACAGGGCGTGCCGCCACGGCAGACCCGACCTGCGGCTGGTCGCCATGAGCGCAACGCTCGAGGCCCAGGGCGTGGCTCGATTCTTGGGTGATTGCCCGGTGCTCTCGAGCCCCGGCCGACGCTTCCCGCTGCAAGTGGAGCATCTGTCCAAGCCCGACGACCGTCCGCTCGAGCGTCAGGTGGCCGGCGCGATCCGCAGGCTGGTGCAGCGCAACAGCCACGGCGACATTCTGGCCTTTCTGCCCGGCGCCTCCGAGATCCGGCGCACCGCGGCCGCACTCGAACCATGGGCCCAGGAGCAGCAGCTGCTCGTGGTCGCGCTGCATGGGGCGCTGCCCGTGGCGGAGCAGGCCACCGCGATACGCCCGTCCAGCCAGCGCAAGGTCGTTCTTTCGACGAACGTAGCGGAATCCTCGGTGACCGTGCCGGGGATCGTCGCCGTGGTCGATTCCGGCCTGGCGCGCGTCTCCCGCCATCGTCCGTACAGTGGCCTGCCGACGCTGCTGGTCGAGCCCATCAGTCGGGCTTCGGCGGAGCAGCGTGCCGGGCGTGCCGGACGCACGGGCCCGGGCCACGTGCTGCGGCTGTACACGTCCGCCGATCTGGCGCGGCGCCCTGAATACGACCAGCCGGAGCTGTTGCGGGCGGATCTATCGGAGATGCTGCTTGTCTTGCACGGGGCAGGCGTCCGAAACACCCGTGAGCTCGACTGGCTCGATCGTCCCCCGGAAGGCGCCGTCGCTGCAGCGGAGCAACTGCTCTCGGTCCTGGGAGCCGTCGGGCCCGGCGGTGAGCTCACGCAGGTCGGCCGGCGCATGCTCAGGTTTCCACTGCACCCGCGGCTCGCCCGGATCGTGGTGGAGGGCGAGCGCCGGGGCGACGGGCCGACGGCCTGCCGCGTTGCCGCGCTGCTCGGTGAACGTGACATACGACGCTCCGCGCGGGTCGCGTTCGGAGCCGAGCGCGCCCAGCGCGCAGTGCATACGAGCCGTTCGGACGTCGTCGACCTCGTCGAGGCCTATGAGCTGGCAGAGCTCGAGGGCTTCCGGCCGCAAGCAGTGCACGCGCTCGAACTCGACCGGGCCGCAGTCCACTCTGTGCGCCGAAGCGTCCGTCAGCTCGAGCGGCTGACGAGCCCTCCGTCTTCTGCGCGCCCGGACCTCGACGAGCTGGTGGGACTCGCCGTTCTCGCTGGTTTCCCGGACCGACTCACCAAGCGTCGTCAGCGGGGCCAGAGCGATCTCGTGCTCTCGAGCGGCGAACTCGCGCGCCTGGCGGACTCGAGCGCGGTTCGCGACGCCATGTTCATGGTCGCCATCGACGCAGAGCAGCACGCGCCAGCGGGGCGCCGCGGCTTTCCTTGGGTCCGCCTCGCCAGTCAAGTCGAGCCAGAGTGGCTCGTCGAAGTCTGCCCCGATCTGCTCGAGGAATACGATGAGCTCGTGCTCGATCGAAATAGCGGACGAGTCGAGCGCTCGCGCCGCCTGCAGGTTGGCTCGGTGCTGCTCGAAGAGACCCGCGCCGCGGCCGAGCCTTCCGACGAGGTTTCGGCAGTGCTCGTGCGCGCAGCCTCGGCGGCCGGCGCGCGAAGCGCAGCTCAACAAGGGCTGCTCGTCTCGCTGTTCGCGCGTGCGGACCTGCTGCGCCGGAGCATGCCCGAGCTCGACGTACCCGAGCTCGACGAGAGCGCCGTCGACCGGATCCTGCCCACCGTAGCAGCAGGCCTCGCGGATCTGGAGCAGCTCCGGCGCGTCGACCTGGCGTCGGCTTTGGTCGCGACGCTCGCACCCGAGCAGCAGGCGGCGCTCTGCCGCCACGCTCCCGATCACCTGCGTCTGCCCGGTGGTCGGCAGCTCACGATCCACTACGAGCTCGGCGCCACGCCCTGGGTGGCGTCGCGTATCCAGGACTTCTTCGGCATGACCGAGACGCCCCGGCTTTGCGACGGACGCGTCGCGCTGGTCCTGCACCTGTTGGCTCCGAGCCAGCGGCCGGTCCAGGTGACCGCCGAGCTCGGCGGTTTCTGGCAGCGACACTACCCCACCCTGCGACGCCAGTTGATGCGTCGCTACCCCAAACACGCTTGGCCCGAAGATCCCGCACATGCGCTGCCGCCAGCCCCACGGCAGCGGAGACGTTGACGGGCTACGGTCCCCCCGGGTTGCCTGGACGAACCCCCGGTACGCAAGAAGGGTCAGCGCAGAGAGCGCAGAAACGGCCCGACGCTCCGAGCGCCCGACTGCTCCACGCGGCGCAGCGTCTCGGTGCCGATCACCGCGATGTCCGCCTTGCCCCGGAGAAAGTCCACATCCTCGCGCTGCCGGACCCCGAACCCCACGGCGAGCGGCAGTGAGGTGGCGCGACGGCAGCGCTCGAGATACTCCGACAGGGACCGTGAGAACGTCGTCGCGTCGCCGGTTACTCCTTTGCGCGCCACACAGTAGATGAACCCTCGCGCACGCTGAGCGATGAGATCCAGTCGACGCTCGCTGCTTCTCGGCGAGTAGATGAAAATGGGCGCGAGCGCCTGGCGGTCCATAGCGTCGAGGTACTCGGAGCCCTCCTCGGGAGGAAGGTCAGGGACGATCGCCCCCACAAAACCCGTGTCGCGCAGTTTCGCGACGAAGCCCTCGACCCCGTACTTGAAGAGGATGTTGTAGTAGCTCATGACCAGTAGGGGCACCGGAAAGCGGCGCGCGACCTGGGCCCCAAACTCGAGGCAGCGCGCAACGGTCGCGCCGCTCTCGAGCGCTTTCTGGTTCGCGTGCACAATCACCGGGCCGTCCGCGATGGGCTCGGAAAAGGGTATCTGCATTTCGATGAGATCCACACCCGCCTCGACCATGGCCTCAACGACACGCAGGCCCTCGTCGAAGCTCGGGTAGCCTGCGACGATGTGCGTCATCAGCAGGATCTCTCTTTGTCGCCGAAGCGCCCGGATCGTTTGCTCAAGCACCGTAGTCCTCCGCCTTGTTTCGAATGAACGTCTTCCATTCGGGGTCATCGAACGCCTCGGCGACGGTGAAGATGTCCTTGTCGCCGCGTCCCGACTGGTTGATGAGGATCACCTGGTCGCCCGACAGAGTGGGTGCCTCCTTGAACGCCCGCGCGAACGCGTGCGCAGACTCCAAGGCCGGAATGAGTCCCTCCTTGCGGGCGGTGAGCGCGAGGGCCTGCACCACTTCCCGGTCCGTTGCGGCCTCGAACCGGACTCTTTTGGTTCTGTGGTAGTGGGCGAGAATGGGCGATACTCCAACGTAGTCGAGGCCCGCAGCGACGCTGTGCGTCGGCCGCATTTGGCCGTCCGCGTTCTGCAGGAAATAGGTCTTGTAGCCCTGGGCCACTCCGACGCTCGCGTCACGGCTGGCGAGCCTCGCCGCATGCTGGCCTGTTTCCAACCCGTGACCTGCGGCCTCGACGCCCACGAGCTCGACGGGATCCTCCAGGAAGCCGGAGAAGACGCCGAGCGCGTTCGAGCCCCCACCCACGCACGCGTAGACGCGTGCCGGCAAACGCGCGGTTGCCTCGAGCAGCTGCCGGCGCGCCTCCAGGCCCACGATCGACTGGAAATAGCTGACCATCTCCGGAAACGGATGCGGGCCACACGCGGTACCGAGCACATAGTGCGTCTGGTCCATGCTCGAGACCCAGTCCCGAAACGCCTCGTTGATCGCATCCTTCAAGGTGCGGGACCCCTCGTTCACGGGAACGACCTGTGCGCCGAGGCGCTCCATCCAGAACACGTTCGGCCGCTGCCGCTCGACGTCGACCGCTCCCATGTAGACGCTGCATTCGAGGCCGAACTTGGCAGCCATCGTCGCCGTCGCCACGCCGTGTTGTCCAGCCCCGGTCTCGGCGATCACCCGCGACTTGCCCATGCGGCGAACCAACAACCCCTGCCCCATCACGTTGTTCAGCTTGTGGGCGCCCGTGTGGTTCAGATCCTCTCGCTTGATGTATATCCGTGCACCTCCGAAATGGCGGGTCAGGTTCTCCGCGTACGTCAGAGGCGTGGGGCGGCAGGAGTAGCTCGACATGAGCGCCTCGTATTGGGCCCAGAAGCTCGGGTCGCTGCGCGCCGCGTCGAAGGCACGAGTGAGCTCGTCGAAGGTGGCAACGAGCACCTCGGGCACGAAGGCCCCACCGAAGTCCGAGTAGTATCCGCGTCGCGTCATGGTGTACTCACTCCGAGTGTCTGCGAATAGACGACCTGGTCGGTCAAGCAGCACAGCTCCGCGTAGACCGCCCCATGGGCTCGAGGGAAGTCGAGGGTTCGCCTGACGAGCAGAGCGGGTTCGCCTTCCTGGACCGCCAGCGTGCGCGCATCTTGTGGACCCAGACGCACGATTCGGAACACCTGTCGCCCCGATGACGGCACCAGCGCGTACTCGTCACGCACGATCTCGGAGAGGCTGCGGCCCTCGAGCTCGATCCGCTCGAGCTTCGGGAAGACCTCGGGGTCGAGGAACATGGTCTCGAGCAGAGCAGGCCGATCCTCTATCGAGCTCAGTCGGGACAGACGATACACGCTGCGTCCCGCGAAGGGATGGTCGACGTCGGCAGCCACGGCACTGAGCGCAGGATGCTCGAGCCAGTGTGCCCTGGGCTCGATGCCCTGGCTGCGGAATGCAGCAATCGTTCCGCCGAGCGAGAACAGATCGACTTCGCGGGGCCGCTCGGTGACGAAAGTGCCAGAGCCTCGGCGTCGCTCGAGCTGCCCGCGGCGCACCAACAGCTCCGTCGCCTGGCGCACGGTGGGACGCCCGATCCGATAGGTCCGCGCCAGATCGGGCTCTGACGGGATCCGGGTCCCCGGCTCGTAGTGGCCCGTAGCGATCCTCTCGCCGAGCAGGTGCGCCAGCTGCTGGTACAGGGGCAAGGGCGACGCTGGATTGAGCACGGACGAAAGGTGGCCTGAAATGTAAAGTTGTCAATACAAGCATTCCCCGAGAGAAGAAACCGGCCACGTGGCCCATGTCACGCCGCTTGCGTCCAAACGGTACCGAGCGTAGAAACCGCGCCGCCATGTACCTGGCCATCAAGACCCGACGACCGAAGGACCGCCGCCGCTGCGTTCGCAAGAACGCCAAACACCGCGCGAAGAATCGGCGGCGTCACCAGCGCCTAGCGTCCGCATAGCTCCTGCCTCGGCCAGGCTCGGGGGCCCTACAGCCGCTGCTTGAGCTGCGCCAACAGCTGCAGCGCCTCGAGCGGGGCAAGGCGGTCGACGTCCACGTTCCTGAGCGTCTCGAGTAGCTCGCGTTCGGAGTTGGAGGTCGCTGCCGGGGCGAAGAGCTCGAGCTGACTGCCCCGTCCCTTGTCGGCCGAGCTCGGGGAAGCCTTCGTGCGAGGGCCCTGAGCCGAGCCCTCTCCGGTCTCCAGTGTGGAGAGGACGGCGCGCGCCCGCGCCAGCACCGACTCGGGCAACCCGGCCAACTTGGCCACCGCGACGCCATAGCTCCGGCTCGTTGCGCCGGGGAGCACTCGATGCAGAAACACGATGCCCCCGTCGTGCTCTCGCGCGCTCACGCTGTAGTTGGCCGCGTGCGCACTCGCGTCGGCCAATGCCACGAGCTCATGGTAGTGCGTCGCGAACAGCGCTCTGCAACCGATCACCTCATCCAGGTACTCCGCCACGGCCCAAGCGATGGCCAAACCGTCGAAGGTGCTCGTGCCACGCCCTATCTCGTCGAGTATGACGAGCGAACGGCTCGTGGCCGAGCGCAGGATCTCGCTCGTTTCCTTCATCTCCACCATGAAGGTGCTCTCGCCACGAGCCAGATTGTCGCTCGCGCCAACGCGCGACAAGACGCGATCGACGACACCGATGCGGGCGGACCGGGCCGGTACGTAGCTGCCCAGTTGTGCCAGGATCACGATGAGCGCAACCTGTCGCAAGAAGGTGCTCTTGCCGGCCATGTTCGGGCCCGTGATCAGCCACAGACGTTTCGCCGACAGATCGAGCTCGACGTCATTGGGGACGAACTGCCCGGCCTCGGCGAGCCGCTCGACCACAGGGTGGCGCCCATCGACGATGGTCAGACACTCGGAATCGTCGACCTCCGGACGGCAGTAGTCGTTTCGGTCGGCCAGTTCTGCGAGCCCCGCTGCGACGTCCCATCGGGCGAGCCGGGCGGCAAACGCTCGCACACGATCGCTACACGCTGCTGCCCGATCGCCGAGTTGCCTCAGCAGCTCGAGCTCGCGCTCGCGGTAGCGCTCCTCGGCCGAGCCGATCCTGTCGGCCAGATCGTCGAGCTCGCGATTGGTGTAGCGCTCGCCGGTCGCGACCGTCTGCTTGCGTCTCCAATCCGCCGGTACCCGCGACTGCTGGCTGCGCGTCACCTCGATATACCACCCGAAGACGCGAGTGAACCTGAGCTTCAGTGTCGGGATGTCCGTATCTCTTCGCAGACGCGCTTCGAGCTCGACCATCCGCTCGGTGCCGCTCGCCCTCAAGGCATTGAGCTCCTCCAGCTCCGTATCGACTCCATTCTGGAAAATCGCCCCATCCTTGGGCTGCGCCGGGGGCCGCTCGACCAGCACGCGCGCAAGCTCGTCGCAGAGCTCGGCTACCGTGTCGATGGGGTCCTCCGCAATTCCGAGCGTCTCACGGCTCGCGGGTTCGAGCACCGCGGCGAGGAGCTCAGCGACGCGGCGCGCGGCGAGCAGACCGTCACGCAGTGCCCCCAGATCGCGTGGCGTCGCTTCACCGAGCGACGCCCGAGTCGCCAAGCGTTCCAGGTCGCCCACGTCGGCCAACGCCTCCCGCAGTCCGCTCCGCAGTCGTGCGTGAACGACGAACAACTCGACGAGGTCGAGCCGACGCCGGATCCGTTCGACGTGTCTCAGGGGTGCGAGCAGCCTGCGCCGGAGCAGCCGGGCACCCGGCGGGGTCCGCGTGAGGTCGACAACGCCGAGCAGTGTTGCGGCCCTGGGCCCAGCCACCGACGTCACCAGCTCCAAGTGTGCTTGCGCCGTCGGATCGATGACGAGTGTCTCCGCGGCATCCCAGCGGCCCACGCGCACGATGGGTAGGTCGGAGCGTGGCGTGCACTTGCGGACGAACCTCAGCGACCGAGCCGTGGCGCGCTGAGCCGAACGGCCGAGCGCGCCGACCTCGCGCTCGAGCGCGCCGAGCCACTCACGCTGTTCGGTGTCGTCGCAGGGGACGTCCTCGCGCACGGCGGCCTGCGCGACCACCGCGCGGATGCTGCGCACGATCGGCTGCAGCTGTTCCGGACTGCCGCGCGGGCCGAGTCCGACGAGCACCTCACGCGGCGCCGCTCGCCCCAGTTCCGCCAAGAGCATCGAGACGTCGCCGAGCTCGGCAGCGCGGAGCTCTGCCGTGGACAGGTCGATCAAGGCAAGGCCTACCGAACCGGCCTCCACGTCGACGGCCGCCAGCCAGTTGTTCGTCGTGGCGTCGAGCTGCTGCCCGTCCGTGACGAGTCCGGGCGTGATGACTCGGACGACCTCCCGCGGAACGATCCCCTTGACCTTGGCGGGGTCGGCCATCTGCTCGCAGATCGCCACCTTGTGACCGAGCTCGAGGAGCCGAGCGACGTAGCCGTGCGCAGAATGATGAGGCACGCCGGCCATGGGGATCTCGTCCGGCTTGCCCTTGTTGCGGCTGGTGAGCGTCAGGTCCAACTGGCGCGCGCAGAGCACGGCATCCTCCCCGAACATCTCGTAGAAGTCACCGAGCCGAAAGAACACGATCGCGTCCGGATAGGCACGCTTGCACGCTGCGTGCTGGTGCATCACGGGCGTGTCGCGCGCCGCCATCCGGGTCACGCCTCACAAGTACGGATTGCCGACGCTCTGCAACTGGTCCATGTCGAACAGAGTGACGCCGGCCGAGATCCCGTCCACTACGACCAGCCTGTCGCTGCGCGACAGGTACCTGATGCTTTGCGGCAGCACCGACGACCCGGTGCTCGCGGTAGCGACGCTCATCGAGAGCGGGACGAAGCCGCCCGAGACGTCCCAATTGAACTGCATGTCGCGCCTGCTCGGTTGTTGGCCGCGATAGATGGCAAAGCGAGCGTTCAGGTTCTCGAAGACGCACGCGTCGGCCACGTGGTCGCTCGCCGGGTTCACGGCTCCCTCGTTCTTGTCCACGATGCAGGCGAAATCTGTCTCCTCGGCCGAGCCGATGCCGCACGTCGTCGCATCCGTTGCCTCGCAGGGCACGCGGCTCGAGATCTCGAGCGCCCGACCACGGAACAGGGCCTTCCTGCCATTGCACTCACGCACGCAGGCGCCGCTCCAGTCCTTGGTGATCGTGTGCCGGAAACCGGACACGGTCCCCTTGAAGATCCATTGCCGGCCACCACGCACGACGTACGAAGTGAGCGTGGGGAAGCAGCACCGGATCTGTTCGAGACGGGTTGCCTTTTCTGCCTCGCTGAGGGGGTCGCGCGGCACGACCGACAGGCGGTCGTCGAACGCCGTGACGATGGCCAGGTCGCGCGCGGTGGTCGGTTCGTCCGCCGTGCCGAATTTCGCTTGACACCCCTCGAGCCCGCGGCCGCCGCGGCAAGCCTTGCCTGCCTTGCTGTCCCAGTAGGGATCGTCCTCGTCGAAGTCCGCCGTAAGCTGCACGTAGTCCGCGTACACCTTGGCGAACTGTGCGCGCTCGTCCTCCGCCTCCGGAACACCGAAGTCGGCCCCCATTTCGGCCGCAAGCTGCTCGTCCTGGACGCCTTGCGAGCAGAAAAACGCGTCCACGTCGATAAATACGCCCTGGTCGACCTGCAGGCGCCCGGTCGTGCGCTCCGCAGACAGGGGCCCCTCGAAGGTTGCTGCGAAGGTCTCGCTCGACACATACGCTCTGGGCTGCCGTGTCGGCAGCAGCAGCGAGGGCAGCTCCGCGAGCTTCGGGTCGGTAACGAGCGTCTCGCCCACACCCGTCTCCGTGCTGTACATCGTCGTCCCCACGTTCAGGACCGACGGCTCTGACCCGTCGAACGGGACCGCGAGCATCGCCGGATGCTTCACACCGTCTTCGGTCCGACCGGTGGCCAGTACGCCGTCTGGGGTGACGAGCCTGGGCAGGGCTCGAAGAGCAGGGGCATGCACGCCCACCTTGGAACTGCTGACCAGCAGGTTCGCGCTGCGAGCCGTGTGCGGCATGATAGCCTCGCAGGTCACTTCCCCGGTCACCGTAGGCTTTCCGCCCGACGTCGCGAACTGTTCGACGTCGGCGGGGTCAGCGAAGCATCCGTGCTGGTCCGGCACGTCGTCCGGGTTGGCCTCGATCGGGCGGCGACAGGGGGCGTCGTCGTCTTCGATGTCTATGACGGAGATCTGGCCGTTGGCTAGCGCAGCCATGGCAAACACGCCACGCAATCTGCGTGGCCGCGCTCCGCGCGAGAAGTCGGCCGAGGGACGGTAGAGCGTTCCGGGCGAGTGCGAGCCCGGCAGCGGGTCGCACTGTTGCCCGATGACGGCAACGCCCGTCGTCTCATCCAGAAGGGGCATGTCTCTCGAGACGAACTCGATGCCGCGAACGGGCGCGGCGAAGGCAATGCGATCCGGTGGATCGTACGGTAGGCGCGCGGCTTGCGGATGAATGAGCGGAGTTCGCTCGGCGCCCGCAGTGAGCTCGAAGGTCATCAGGCTGCCGTGCCGATCGTCGATGGCGTAGAGGAACCTTTGCCCCTGGCTGGTGGTCGGGCTCACCGCCACGTCTCGCGTCGTGACGGTCTCTGTCGGGGACTCGAACGACACGGCCAACAGCGGAGGCTCCTCCCGCGGGACGCAGGGGTCCGTCACGTCCACGACGTGGACCACGGGCGCGGAGCGGTCCGCCACGTACAGACGGCCCATACTCTGGGCCATGCCAGCCGGCTGCGCCTCGGGCACGGTCGTACCGGTAGCGTAGTGCGCGACGGACGGTTGCCCGCAACGGGTCGCGATCAGCTCGGACGGCAGGGGTTGGTCGATGCCGGCCGGCGGCAGCGACACAGCGAGCTTCACCCGTCGCTCGATGCGACACGGTTCGAAGCTACCTGGATCCCGGTCGAGCAACCATTGGGCATCGATGAACGCAAGCTCGCCGAGGCCAGGTAGGGCCACCGCGAGTACCCGTCGGCCCTGCGGCTCGACGGCAGCTTCGAGGCGCAGGTCAGCCGCGCACGCGCGCCCCGCTGCAGCCGGCTCGGCCACGAGCTCGCCCGAGCAGCTGGCTCTGAGCGTCCCGTCCGTGTTCGGTGGATCGGCGACCACCTGCAGTCTGCCGGGCGCGGCGGGAAGTGAGCACGCGCTCCACGACGTGAGCTCGCGCCGCACGTCACCCTTCTTCGGCGACCCAATGCAGTGAGTGGGCAGGGCGAACAGAGCCTCGCGACCTGCTTCGGCCACGGACACGAAACTGGCTATGCCGCCCGGAGTAGCGACCACATCCGTCGGGCTGCCACCGACCGGCAGGAAGCCAGGACCGGGCGTGGCAGGGTCGGCGTCCAGCATCTGGCCCCGGCTCAAGTCGAGGACCGCGATTTCGCCGGTGAGCGTCTGGGTGACCAGCGCCAAGAGCGAGTGCGCAACCCCGTCGTCTGCACGGTCCGGGCATTCATCGAGCTCGGCGCCGTCACCCGTATCGGCATTGCGGCACACGAAGGCTATCCGATCGCTTGCGGTCAGCGAAGTCAGGAGCTGCGACGCCGACGTCTCGGAGCACCCGAGCAGTCCGAAGGCCATGCCGACGAAGACGGCCGCACAGGATGCGGGATGACGGACCGACGGGCCTGCAACCGCTTGGCCTTCCGCGTAGAGAAGTGAGAGGAGCGGATGTTCGCTCATTTCGACGACCTTGGGGGACTGCTCTTGCCGAGCGTGACTACCATCTGTCCGTACGTACGCGGCTGCCGCTGGTCGAGCTGGACCACACCGAGATACGAGTCGGTGAAATGGGCGACGTACGCAAGCGCGTAGTCGGGCGAGCTGCTCTTGCGCGGACCGACGTCGACGACGAGCGCATGCGGACCCCGTCCGGTGATGACCCATGTTTCGATGAGCTTGAGCCCGGGGTTGTAGATGCCTATCCGGCGAGACTCGAAGCAGACCACGAAGACCCGCGTGACGGGCTGCCCCGTCTCGTCGAGCACTTGGCCCACGACCACCCGTGACGGCCCGTACGGCAGGGGGATGCTGTCGGCGAGCTGCGGTGGCTGCGCAACGTTTTGGATGAACTCGATCTCACCGACGAGCAGGCTCGCCGGGCTGCGGTTTGCAACGAAGAGTCGCGCGGACACGTCCTGACAACGAAGGTCACAATCGGCCTCACCTGCGCATGCGCTCTCGCACGCTTCGCGCTCGGAGGAGTCGATGGCGACACCTCGCGAGTCGGTTCCGTTCGCCAGAGCCGTGATGGCCACGGCGCGGGTCTGCTGGAGGAAGGGCCGCGCAGGCGTGGCTCCCTCGTCTCCGAAGAAGCGGAACAGGCGGAGCTCGGCCGCATTGCGAAAATCGACCAGAAACTCTGGGTTGGCGCGGGGGTCGCCCGAGGAGGACTCGCCGATAGGCCCGGGGACGAGCGCCACTCCCGAGGGGCTCGAGGGCAGCCCCCCGAGGACGAACTGTAGACGCGGCTCGGACGCGGCGCGCCAGTCGTTCTCGAACAGTGAGAGCGCCCCTTGCGTCGGATGGGTCATGACGATGACCGCGCCGTCCTCGCTCGACGCAATGCCGAAGGGTTCCGTGGGGAGGCGCAATCGGCGCGTATTCTCCTCCGCCGGGCGATCGCCGACTTTGTGTCGGTCGTCGCACTCGCCGCCGGCGGGCTGCCCGCAGTCGAGCGTTCCGTCGGACTTCATGTCGATCCAGTGCAGGGTGGCGTCGCCGCGCACCGGGATGAACAGCCGTCCCGCGATCTGGCCATCCGAGCCGTCCGCGCCAGCGGGGCGCTCCCGAAAGACGGCGTCCGTGGCAAGAGCGCTGATCTTGACCGCGTCCACGAGCAGACTCGAGCCGCCGTCCTGAGGTTGGGAGGGCTCCACTGCGCCGCAGCGTCCCGGTTGCAGCAGCTCCTCGGCCGCGGTTTTCTCTCCGAAGGGACCGCACGGCTCGCCTGCGTGCGCACCGGACTTCGCCACGCACCAGTAGCTCGGAGTCTGCCCTTTGGTCCCCTCGGTATCGCAGCGCTCCTGGGTCGGGCAGTCTGCGTCTGTACTGCATTCCCTGGGCACCAGCGCGCGCACCCGGCTGAGATCGACGGACTGCGCGCTCCCGCCCGTGAACTGCAGGTCGAAGTCGCTGTTGACGACGTACAGATAGCGAAGGTCCGCACTCTGTTCCAGCCCCGTGGGGAAGTAGAAGCGCTCGAGCGCAGGTTCCTTGCCCTCACCGGCCACACAGGCTGGGATCGCGACAGCGGCTGCCAGAAGAGCGAGGCTCGGACGGTGGTGCATGTGGGACGGGCGGAGACTAGTACATCCGCCGCGAGATCCCAGCCCTGTCGCAAACGGACGGGTGCCCGCAACGAAACGGCACAGTCCGGCCCTCAGCCCTCACCGTTGCCTCCCTCCAGGAGAGCCGGAAGCCAAGAGTCACGAACGTATCACTCGGTTGCGGTACCCGAAGGACCAAAGGCCTACAGGTCCAGGATCACGACCCCCCGCTCGGGCCGCTCTTCGTCGGCATCGTCCACGCCTGGTTGTGGTGACCAAGGTGGGAACGCATCGACCGGGAGCTCGAGCCGAGGTTGATCGCGCCGGCGTTCCTCCTCCTCGCGCCGTCGGATCTGCTCGATGATGAAGGGGGGTAGCACGGTGGCCTCACTTTCCTACTCTGAAGTCAACCCACGATTTTCAATGTAGCCTCGGTCGTGGATCGGTCAAGCACGGGCGAGTCGTTCACGTTCGCCTACAACAAACGGTCCAGGAAGACCCGGGTCTGTCAAAGACGGGGTCCCGGGCAAGGGCTCGAACGCGGGTCTGCATTCTCCTACTGGGTAAACGTCAGCCGTGCCGGGATCTGAAGCCACGCGCTCCCGGCAAGCGCGCGCGATGCCCTGGGCGAGGTCATGTCGGGCCCTTTGGCCAAACTGGAACCAACCCCAGATCGCGACGGACATGGTAAATGCGTGAGCTCCCATGATGCGCCGCGGAGGCCAGTACGGCCCGCTTGGTCGAGTCGGTCATGCTCGTGGGCCTGTTGGCTCAGGCGAGCGCACTGGCAACCGCGCGTGTGGACCCACTCTGGCATGCGCTAGATCAGAGTGGACAGCGCTGCTCGGGCGACGAGCGGCACCGCTGTCAGCAAGTGCGTTCCGCTCACCTGCGGCAGGTGCCCGCTGCCCCTGCGCGCGATCACACCGGTTGGCGGCAGCCAAGGGGGGGCACCAGACCCCATCTATCACACACACGACGGAGCAGCAGTGCGCGCCACGTCGGCCCGGGCGCCAGCTGCGAAGGTCTAGTCGCTCGTGGACGCGGACGCGACGGAGCGCCAGAGGCTGTCTGTGCTTGATGCTGGCGGCCCTCGCGTGCGCTGTTGCGACAGTGAGCAGAAACGCGCGCGCAGCGTTCAGGTTCAACGATGACGGCTGGGAGGGAACGAGCGAGATGCTCGACCTGGCGAAACAGGCCGCCGGACCGTCGCGGATCCGAATTGCCGCCGCCATCGAATACGACCAGCTGCGCCCGGAGGACCGTCTGCTCATCCTGCACCCGACCGTGCGACTCGATCGAGTCCAGCTGAGTCGCTTCCTGCTCGCGGGCGGCCGCGCGGCGCTGCTCGACGACTACGGCGAGGGAGCGAGCCTGCTGGAGCATTTCCAGATGCGCCGCGTACCCGCTCCGTTGCGCCCGGCAATGATGCTGCGCGACAATTCCCAGCTGGCCGTGGCAGTGCCGGCAGAATCCGCCACCTCGGCCACGCAGCGCTCGCGTCACCCTCTGGTAGCCTCGGTCGATCAGCTCGTAACGAACCATCCAACCGGTGTGGCCCACAAAGGGCTGACTCCCCTGCTGATCATCCCTGCCAACGGGGAGCCCGACGTGACGCTGGCGGTAACCGGCGTCATCGCCAGCGGGAACGCACCGGCGGCAGGCGCAGGTGGCCGCCTCCTGGTGATGGGTGACCCCTCGGCGGTGATCAATCTCATGCTGCGGTACCCGGGGAACCGGCGGTTCGCGTCGGGGCTGGTCGAGTACTTGATGGAGCGAACGCCGCCAGGACCTCCCGGGACGCTATTCCTGTTGTCCAACGACTTCGCCCAGCGCGGGGTATTCGGGGGCCGCGGCAGCGTCGACGGGTGGGTCGAGAGCGAGGTGAACTCCGTGCGCCAGCTCACGAGCGATTGGCATCGCCACGGGATCCCGTCGTGGCTGGCGGGCGCGCTCGCCGGCGCCCTCGCATTGGCGGTCGCCCTCTGGGCGATGGCGTCTCTGACCCAGCCGTTTGGACGGACGCCGCCCCGATACGCGGGCAGTCTCCCCCTGGTCGCGCAGGGTGGGCCAGCGGGCAGGGCGGCGGTGCTGGCGGCGCCCACCACCCACAAGGGACTCGCCGCTCTCGAACTGAAAAGCGCCGTACAGGAGGGCATGGCCCATGCCAGCGACATGCAGCCCGGAGCCGCGTCTGAAGCGCTGCTCCGCGAGCTCGGACTTCGGGGTGCGCTTCAGCCCGGATCCTATGCCATGCTCCGTCGCCTGACCTCGGAGCTCAAACGCGTCGAAAGCCGAGTTCTCAGCGCCCGGCCCACACGGGTCACCCAGGCTCGGCTCAGGAAATGGCACCGCGCCGCGATGCAGCTGCTACAAGAGATGAGCGAACGTACCGGGAGACACTGGTGACTCAAGCCCTGGCCCTGACCGAGGTAGAGCAAGCGCAAGAACGTTTGGGAGCGGTGCGACGCGAGGTCGGCCACGTCTACGTGGGCGACTCCGGCCCCGTCGACAACCTGCTCGTGGCGCTGCTGTCGCGCGGACACGTCCTGCTCGAGGGCGTACCTGGCGTCGCCAAAACGACGCTGGCCAAAGCGTTCGCCGCCTCCCTCGGATGCGCCATGCGTCGCGTACAGTTCACGCCCGATCTGCTTCCCGCCGACGTGACCGGAACGTACGTACTCAACCCACGGGACGGTTCGTTCACCCTGCGTTCCGGGCCGATCTTCAGCAACGTGGTGCTGGCCGACGAAATAAACCGCGCCCCCGCGAAGACTCAGTCCGCCTTGCTCGAAGCGATGCAGGAACGCCAGGTTACGATCGAGGGGGACCGCTACGAGCTCCCCAATCCATTCGTCGTACTGGCAACGCAGAACCCCGTCGATCTCGAAGGCACCTACCCACTGCCCGAGGCACAGATTGACCGCTTTCTCGTCCGCGTGCGCATGGGCTATCCGACTCGCTCCGATGAAGTCATGATGCTCGAATCGCACGGAGTCGCGACGCCCGCAGCGCAGTCGGTGCTCTCGGCAAGTGACGTGCTCGCCTTGCAGACGGTCGCCGCGCGGATCCACGCCGAGCGCGACGTCTGCGAATACGCCGTGAGCCTGGCCGCATTCACGCGAGAACACTCGCGCGTGGTGCTCGGCGCTTCACCACGTGCGTCGCTGTCGCTGCTGCGGGCTGCCCGGAGCCGGGCGGTGCTCGAGGGCCGGACGTACGTGATGCCCGACGATATTCGGGCCATGGCAGCGCCCGTCCTGGCCCATCGGCTGATTCTGGCTCCGGAACTCGAAGGCAACGACGAGGCGCAGAACGGCGTCGTCGAGGAGGCTCTGAGCAGAGTCAGCTATCGACGCGCGGTGCGACCGGTGTGAAGCACCGTTCTCGGTCCACTCCGTCCTGCGCCAAGGTGCGCTCGTGAGCGCTGCGCACGCAGATGCGTCCCGTGCAGCTGCGCGCCTCGTGGCCGGGTCGACGGCCGAGCGCGGGCGCACCGGTTGACCTGACCGCGCGGCGGCGTTTCCATCGTCGGCATGTCCAAAGTGCATCACTGGCTTGCTGTGACGGGTTTCGCCGTGACTCTGGCGGGCGGCTGCGCCAAGCAAAAACCTCCGCCCCTGTACGCTTCCTCGGCCGATCAGGGGGGATACGCAACAGGCTACCCTGTCGCGCTCGGCACAGTGAGGGGCAACATCAGCGAACAGGAATCGCGTGCGCGCAGGCTCATGGCCGAGTTCGAGAGCTATCCGAACGCGCTGAACAAGCCGGACTGGAGCCATGTCAGACGCGTGATCGAACTCGCCGACCAGGCCGGCCGAAGCGGACAGTACGCTCAGCGCTACGAGCAGTCGCAGCAGGTAAGCGGCTTCTTCGCCGATGAGGGCGACAGCGTGCGGCGCAAGGTCGCTGGAAGCGTTCAGTGGGCTGCCAAGAACGACGAATGCAAAGAGCCGGCCAAGCTCGGCGGAGCCGCGACGCACGCGCTCGACACCGCCGTCGAGCAAGGGCAGAAGGACCGCCTGCGCGCCCACAACGAGGCGCAGCGCTATATCGAGCTCTACAAGGAGTCACTCGGCCCGAAGAATGCCGAGGTGCTTTCCGAGCAAGCGGACAAGATAGCCGAAACCAGCTACGCGGTGTACGTCGGGCTCGAGCGCAATCGGCGACAGATGGAGGAGATGGTGTCGGAGTCGTCGAACGTTCGTTCGACGCTCGAGGACCAAATCAGAGATCTCAACGCACGCGCCGCTGATCAGGCTGCTCCAGCCAAGGACCGCCAAACGGCTCAGAAACGTGCCGAAGCGGCCCAGACAGCGCTCGACCGGCTGCAAACCGAACAGCAGCAAGCAGAGTACGTGCTCAAGGACATGGAAAAGAGGCAGGAGCAGCTGCAGAAGGACTACAAGGCAGCCCTGGACAAGCTACTCGAGCGCGTCGAGCAGATACCCAAGACGGCCGGAGCAACGTAGGGCCCCGTCGCTGTGTGCTGGTGCCAGTCAGTCAGCCGAACTCCGACGCGGCGTTCGCCGCGGCATTCGGCGGCTTCGCCCGGTTCGAGTTCTGCGGCGAACCACCGAGACAGGGCCCTATCGAATCGTCGTCTCCTGCGGACGCCCGGGCGCTGGAAACGCCTGACCGAAGGTCATGAACAGGCTTCCGGGAAAGGTACGGAACCCCTGCTCGGCCGCGGTGAGCGAGGAGATCGGCGGCTCGAGAGGAAGCCCCCAGTCGACGCGAAAGACGACCCGATCGAGCTGCGGAAAGAGAACTCGCACGCCCGCCCCGACGGAATCCTTCAGGTGCATTCTGGAGAAGCCGTCAGAAGCGTCCCCGATGTCGTAGAAGAGCACGCCGCCAAGCTGGGCGGTGACCACCCGAACCGGCCGCGAACGCAACTCGAGGTTGTAGGCCACCAGATCCTTGCCGATGAACTCGGTCGACGGATAGCCGCGCAGGCGACTCTCTCCGCCGAGCTCGTAGTTGATCTTCAGATAATCGCGATAGCGATGCGCCACGATGCCGTCGCCGATCAAGCGACCCAGGGCGGTCGACGGCGTCACGACGCGGAATCCGGCCTCGATCAGCGCGTCTGTTCGAGGCCCGGCGTGTTCTACGGTCGAACCGACCAGCACCTTGGCGAGGCCGTCGCCCACGGGCAGCACGTACGAAGCCAATGAGCGGCTTCCGAGCATGTCTCGAGACGACCCGACGTGACGCGATGCGGGATAGACGCGCAGCACCACTTCGTGTCCCAGCTGAACGTCCTCCTGCAGCCCGAGCGTGTTGTAGTTGAGCACGTGCATGAAACGAGTGTCGAAGGAGCGGAGCTGTAGGAACGGGCTCAGGCGCGTGTCACTGACGGGAACCTGCTCCTCGTCGAATGCCGCCACCGCGGACGGTGCGAAACGGCGCAGGCGATCCGTCGAGTAGCGGCGGCGATCGGCCTCCACGCCCCCGGACAGGTTCGTCTTGATCGCGTGGCCGTAAGAACGCAAGACCTCGTAGGCGCCGTTGATCCGCTCCGCGTCGAACTCGTGAGGCAGGCACCCGGACATTCCCAGGTGACACCGATCCGAGCGGGCGCCCACGGGACGGCCATCGAACAGGCGCTGCTCAAGGCCCGTGAACAGGCGCGTAACTTCCGTGCGCCACGAGGCCGTGACCATCCAACCCCAGCGCGTGTCCAGAGAGTACAGCGGCTGCCCGAATCGGAACGAGCCAAACGAACCTTCACGCCGGGAGGTCTCGCGGTTCATGATGGCGTGCACGGAAGCGTATCCGGTGAGCCGCGTGCCAGCGATCCGCGGATCCTCGTAGAAGCCACCCAGTGAGTAGACATCCGGTTCGAGCGTGAACAGGCCGCCGGCGATCTTCTGCAGGCCGAAGAGATTGAGCTCAACGGGTTGTAGCAGCAGTTTCCTCAGGCTCGCGTTCTCGGTCTGAACGTCCCAGCTGAGCCTCAGGCTCCAGACGTCCTTGGTGATCACGACGATACGCACGTTCCGGGCCGAGCGTCCCTTCGCCGGAAGAATCAGGACCACCGATAGCTGCGGACGCTGGCGCAGGTTGCGGGCTGACTCGTCGACCCGATCCTGATCGTAGACATCGCCGATTCGCAGGAGCAGTTCGCGACGCAGGACGTGCGGGTGCGTCCTGATGTGCAACCCGTTGACCCAGGTTGGGACTCTGTCGCGAGGCTCGAACACGGGGAGAGGCACGACCTCTACGGCCTCGATGATCTTCCCGTCCGGGTTCGGATCGAAGACCAGTCGGCGCTCGGCGAGGGCCTGTTGGAGCGTTTCCTGTTCGTACTCCGAGTACGCCGCCCTCGGCGTCTCCGATGCGACCGCGGCGCCCGGCGTACCGACCAAGACACCGATCGACAAGGCCAGAGCAAGCAGGCTCGGTGCCGTGGGGCTCCACGTCCCATCGCGGCGTTCCGCGAAACGGAGCGCAGCCAGCAGACGACGCGAAGCGCTGGCCATGCTGGACCGGAGATCCTCGCTGGTACGAGCCCTCACCGCGTTTGGGGCTCGTACCAGCCCAAACCGTTCCGCGAATCGGAGCCGGGCCCTAGGCAAGCGGACCGTCATCCGGGTGGCGGCCGCGAGGGCCCGAGCATGGCGCCCGGAAACACCCGGCATGCGGCCGAGGATACGACAGAGCTCGACGGGACTCGGTTGGCGCTCTGAACTGTGCAATGATGTGTGCCTCGACAGAGGTGGCCCCGAGAGTATGCTTTCGCCCCGAGTAGCTGCGTCAATCGCGATCCTCTTCGGCGGGGGTCTCGGAGTGCTCGGTGCCGTTCTGGCGAGGCCGTCGAAGCAGCCGGGAGCCCGGCCGACTCCGAGTTTCTCCGCGGAGCCGGCCCGACCGCAGGGCATCGGCCCGCGGGGCGCTCCCGTCGGCGCGCGGGCCAGCGCCTCGGTGGCGGCCGTCGCGAGCCCAGCCCAGACCGCCGCCGCTGGGGCCGCGGGCCCGGACACGCAGGCGCCAGACGCGGGCGCCAGAAGCCCCTCGACGAGGGCCGCTCGTCGTGCCGGCGCGCCGGACCTGGTCGCCCTTCTATTCACGCCGATCACCGACCCCGAGCAGCGCAGCCGGGCCGAAGTGAACTGTGCGAACGGAGCAGGCGGCGCATGCCAGCGTCTGGCGACGACCTACGAGGCAGCAGGACATGACGAGGGCAACAGAGCCAGTGCCATGCGCTATCAGCGTCTGGCGATCGGCATGTTCGTCCGCGCGTGTCGTGGCTTGGATGCACTCGCATGCTATGCCCTCGGCGAGATGCACGCCACCGGACGAGGCATGAAGCAGAGCACGGCCAACGCGCAGGTTCTCATCGAGCGCGCCCAGATGCTCTGCAGGATCAACGCGCAGCAGCCGGTCTGTGCGAGCCTCCTTCCCAAGGCCGCTGCTGAGGACCGTGAGCACTGAGATGGAGGCGGCGCGTGCGGGTCTATCCTAGCCGCGAAGCCGCGTACCTGGCGGCCGCAGGACTCATCGCGTTCGGAATCGGCTTCATCGCCCAGGAGCCGGCGATCTTGGGGTGGGCGGGATGCCTGCTCATCGGACTCACTCTCGCGCGGGTGGCCACCCTCATTGCCGTGACACGAATCCGCGCGGCCGGATTCGAGATGCTGTGGCGCTCGCGCTCCAAGGCGGTGCGCCTCGGCCGCGGTGAGAGCGTGACCCTGTTCGCCGAGCTGCGCAATCGCGACAAGCGGGCGGCACGTTTCGAACGGCTGCGCCCATTGGCGTCCTCTGCGCTCGCCGTGCGCGTAGTCCCCGAGAGCGGCCAGGTGCCGGGCAGAGGACGAGTCCGGATCGCGGTGCACGTGGAGGCGCTCCGGATCGGCACGCACGGACTGCACGGTCTGTCGCTCGAGGTGCAGGGAGGCCCGGGGCTGTTCGAGGTTCCGCTCACCTTTGCCAATCCCAGCGGTTTTGAAGTGCTGCCCAAACCGTACGCCGCACTCGCACGGTCGCCGCGCGGCGGCCGCAGCCGCGCAAGCACGCCGGCGACTCGCGCCAGTCGCCTGTCAGGCGACAGTGTGGAACTCCGGGAGATCCGCGAGCATCGTCCGGGCGATCCGTTCAAGCGCATTGCCTGGAAGGCCTCTGCACGCCGCGGCGTTCTGCTCGTGCGCGACTACGAGCGCGACGAGCAAAACGTGGTTTGGCTCCTGCTCGACGCCTCGGTCGAGCTCTGGGCGGGTCCGCCCGGTCGGGCTGGCCTGGACTTGGCCATCGATGAGGTCGCTGGCGTCGCTCAGCGCCACCTCGGGCGCGGCGACCAGGTCGGCCTGATGGTGATCGCCGGACGTGTGCTCGAGTCGCTGGCTCCCGGTCGCGGTATCAAGCACTCGCTGGAAATCCTGCTTGCTCTGACGCGCGGAGCGGCCACGCGCGACCACGACCGCAGCGCTCTCGACGAGTCGGATGTCGCACTGCGCGTGCTGGAGCACATGCGGCCGTTCGATCCGAAGGCGGCGGATGGGGTTCGACCTGGCGACCTCGATCGGCTCGCGCGCAGGGCAGCTCGCGTCGTCCGGCGAGGACCGCTCAGCGTCGCACCGCCCTCGGCACCGACGAACCGCGAGCAGGCGCTTCGCGGCTACCTCGCCGTGTTCGGCATCGACTCGCCGCCCAGGCTCGAGACCGACCGCGCGCGCACCGACGCGTGCCTGCTCGAGGTCCTCGCCCGTGTCTGCGGGACGCCCCGTCCGGAGGCCCTGGTCTACCTCTGGTCGCCACCTCCGACCCCCGGAACGCGTTCGGGACTCGAAGCTTTTCTCAGACAGCTGCCCAGGGGGGGCCGATCGGCTCTGCGCTGGGTGCCGATGTGGCAAGAACAGAGTATCGTGCCCATGGCGGGCGACGTGGGCTCGGTGGTTGCGGACATGGTGCGCGTCCGCACCCGCATTGCCGAACACCGCGGCATTGCGGCTTTGCGGCAGCTGGGCGTTCGCGTCGACCGGGTGGCCCCCTCGAGGCGGCGGACACAGAGTCCTACTCTAGGTACGGACGATCCCGACCAGCCCGATCGACACCCCCTTGGCGGGCGGCGAACGAAAGTGGCAGTCTGAGCGCCCGGTGCCCGGCGTCCATCCGAAGAGCCTGCTCCTGTCACATGGGCTTCGCCCCAAACGGAGCTTCGGTCAGAACTTCTTGGCCGATGATCACCTGGCAGCCCGCATCGCCGAGCTGGCGGTACCCACTCCAGCCGGTACGGCCATAGAGATCGGCGCTGGGCTGGGTGCGTTCACACGACCCCTGCTCGAGCGGGCTCAGTGCGTCATCGCGATCGAGCGCGACCGAGACATGTGTCGCGTGCTGCGCAACGACCTCGAGCAACAGCTGCTTTCCAGGCGGCTCGTACTGCTCGAGGCCGATGCCAAGAGCATCAGCGTTTCCGAGCTCGCGGCGGGGAGACCCGCGCCACACGTGCTAACCGGGAACCTGCCCTATCAGATCTCGGGGCCGATCCTGAGGCTCGCCGTCGCCGCGGCCGACGCGGTGGTGCGCGTGGTGTTCCTCGTCCAGCTCGAGGTAGCCGAACGCGTGGTCGCCCTGCCGGCGACAAAGGAGTACGGAGCTCTCAGCGTCTTCCTACAGGCACGCTTCGAGGCGCATCGCCTGTTGCGGGTCCGCCGAGGCGCCTTCTTTCCTCAGCCCTCGGTGGACTCCGCGGTGATCAGCCTCGAGCCTCGGGCCACGCCCCTCGCTCGCGAGACGCGCGCCTTCCGTGAGCTGGTCACCGCCGCCTTCGCTCAACGGCGCAAGAAGCTCAGGAACGCTTGGCAGGGTCTGCTCGGACTCGACGCGGACGCCCTGGCGCATGCAGCACGCGAGGCAGGCGTCGATCTCGATGCGCGTGGCGAGACGCTGTCTCCGCAACAGTTTGCAGGAATGGAGCGCGAGGTGTCGCGATGAGGCGTCTCGCGTCGCATCTACGACTGCTGGGCGCCGTGCTGCTTCTCGGAGCTTGTCGCAGTCGCGAGTCGGAGCCGCTGGTCACGTGTGCCGAGTTCGGCGTCCTCTTCGGCGGTCAAGTACAGACACTCGACCAGATCCCGTTCGAGCTCGACCGCGCGCGACAGACGGTTGGTTTCCGACTCGAGTTCACCAGCGTGCTCGGTTCCTCCCTGCCGATTGCATGGGAGCTCGACATGCCATGTCGCGCGAGACGGCCCGACGCGGGTACCAGCGCGAGACCGGGGCGAGCCGTTCGCCGGGGCAGTGCAGAGGCCAAGATCGGACGCCGCAACTTCGAACAGGTGCTGGTCTTCGAGCCGAGCGACATGTTGGGTACCTGGAACATCCGCGTGCGCGCCGGCCCCGTCTGGGTCATCGACCGGCCGTTCCTCGTCTACGACGCCGAAGCGCGGCGTCAGGCGAACCGCGCGGACGCAGGCATGTAGAGCGCCGGTCTTGTTGCTGCAACGCCCTCTGCCGCGGCAGGACTACGCTGCCATGCGACCTCGGCGCAGCCGAGACCTTCATCGGTGCATGAGCAGAGCCATCTTGTGGTGTCTGGCGATGATCCGCCGACAGAACGTTGCAGACTACTTCGGGACCAGCAGGCGCAGGGCGCCGAGCAGGGCCACGGCGTCGTAGTCGGTACCGATGCTGATGCGAAGGAACTGTTCGATGCGCGGCGCGGAGAAGTGGCGAACGAGGATGCGTGCCTCTCGAAGGCCCCGAAGTAGCGCCCGCGCGTCGTGCTGGGGGTGGCGCGCAAACACGAAGTTGGCGCACGACGGCAGAACCTCGAACCCGAGCTCGCGCAGGCCCTCGGTCACCACGGTGCGGGTGATCATGATCGACTGGCGCGTTCTCTCGAAATGGTCCTGATCCTCCAGGGCGGCTACCGCACCGACGATCGCCAGTCGATCCAACGGATACGAATTGAAGCTGTTCTTGACACGCTCCAGCCCCTCGACGAGCTCCGGATGCCCCATGGCGAACCCTACCCTGAGCCCTGCCAGTGAGCGCGCCTTGGAGAGCGTGTGGACGACAAGCAGGTTGTCATAGCGTCCCACGAGTGGTACCGCCGACTCTGCTCCGAAGTCCACGTAGGCCTCGTCGACCACGACGACCGAATCTCGATTTCTCTGGAGCAACCGTTCGATCTGCGCGATCGGGAGCGCCAAGCCGGTAGGCGCGTTCGGATTGGCGAGCACGATGCCGCCATTTGGGCGAACGTAGTCGTCGACGCGGACATTGAAATGCGCGTCGAGCGCAACGGTCTCGTAGGCGATCCCGTAGAGCCGCGCAAAGACCGGATAGAAGGTGTAGGTGACGTCCGGGAAGAGGATGGGCGCTTCGTGCTGGAGCAGAGCCCGGAAAACGTGAGCAAGCACCTCGTCCGAGCCGTTGCCCACGAAGACCTGTTCGGGGCTCACCCCGTGGTGTCGGCACACCGCGCGTCGAACGGAATCCGACTCCGGCTCTGGATAGAGGCGCAGGCGCTGCGCCGCCTCTTGTGCAATGGCCTCGACGACTCGCGGCGATGGATCGTACGGATTCTCGTTGGTGTTGAGCTTGACCAGATCGTCGACTCTGGGCTGCTCGCCAGGCACGTACGGGCTGAGGCCGCAGATTGTCTTGCTCCAGAAACGACTCACGACACGTCTTCTCCTTGCGCGATCAGCCTTCGACTGACCGCGTGGCCCGACAAGATCGACAGGCGGCCGGGCACTGTCCATCGAATGGCCAGCCGGACGTGGGTCGAAGGATCCCGCGCCCGTGACGGTCGCTACCACCCCGCGCGCTAGTTCACCAGCACGACACGGACGTGGCAACCAAGCACGGGTCGGCACGTCGAGGGACCCCCCCAACCCCAAGAAACGAGCGCCGAGCCGATCCCTCTGTGGCAGGACGCCGAAAGCCCCAAGAAGAGCACGCGTACTGGATGACCGCCGGGGCTGGCAGCGCAAGCCCAGCTTGCGCTCTCCTGGGAGTGCGCTACCCGTTCATGGTCCTGTTCTCTCGGCATGGCATCGGTTCAGCCGGCGTCCTTGTGAGCTCCCCCCGGTGAGTTCTTGGCATGAGGCCAGCGACAGCCGAACCCACCCGAGCCGGCTCGTTCCGCGTTTCGCAGCTGCATGCACGCTCCCGGATACACGCTACCAACGCTGCCTCCTCCTCCGCGGGCGCCCTCTGCCGCTCGGCGGTGGGTCGCGCTCGGCTCGTCGGCAGCGCTCGTCGGAGCGAGCATCGGTTTGGTGTACCTTGGAGCCGCGATCGATCCCTCCCCGCCCGTCGCCAGGGTCCTCGGGCGCCGCGTTGCCGATCCGGGCTCTCGCGCCGTGCGGGTCTCGCCGATGAGCTGGCTGTCACGTAGCCATGTGAGCGTACGGATGCGCGCACGGATCGACAACGGCGAAGAGACCACGCAGAGCGCGCCGTCCCATGCCGTTCGCGTGGCGCTGGACACCGGGACCTCGGACCCCGTGCTGACGGACCAAGGCTTGGCGCGGCTCGGCATCGGGCATGCGGCTGAATCGCCTCGCACCATTGCGAGCTTCACCGGTGCATCGGTGCCTGCGTTCCCGCTCTCCTTCGCGGTGATCCTCGATCCGGACAGGTCGACCGGCGGCGTTGCGCTGCCGGTCTGGCACCACATCAAAGGCGAGCTGTTCGGGGTCCATGTGGTCGCGTCGCCGCTCGATCTCGCGCCGCAGGGCGGAGCGGTCCGACTCGATCTCGAGCACGACGAGCTCGTGCGCTGCGAGTCTCTGCAGAGCTGCGTGCCCGCTGGCAGCCTCTCAGCGCTCGACACGGTCGCCTGTCCGGACAGCGGTGGGTTGTTCGGTATTCGCGTGGTGCTGGCAGGAGCCGAACACACGCTCATGCTGGACACGGGCGGTCCCACTGTTCTCGGTCGAACGCTGGCGGCAGCTCGAACCGCGGGGCAGCCACAGGCAGTCGAGGCGCGCGGCAGCCTGGTCGGCGCCTCGGGAGACGCACCCGCGCTGCGGGCGATGGGACGCTGGTCTGTGTCGCTCGGTCGCCCGGCGATCCACCGCTTTCTCTCACGGGTCTGGGTGCTCGAGGCCAAACGCACCGGGGCACTGGAACGGTGTTTCCCCGATGGCTCGCTGGGGTTCGACGCATTCGTCGGTTGCACGTTGGTGCTCGAGGACGCGCCCAGCCCGAAAGCCTTCGTGCGCTGCAATCCCGCCAGCCCTGTAATCCGATCCGAATCGGGGAACGGTGCCCACTGGGACGAGCCCGGCGCACGGTAAGCGCTCGCCCGTGCGCGGTGCTACGGGCTCCTGGGGTCGTCGTCCGAGACCGAGAAGCTCTCGCGCGGCTCGGCCTCCATCTCGGCAAAGACACGAAACGTCGGCGGCGGCGGATCGCCGTAGAGCTCGAGCTGCGCAGCCGCCCAGAGCTGTCGCGACACGAGCTCGCCGTGTTCGGCGCTGGCCGTCTCACCGGAGAATGCGTCCAGCGCGTCCGTCGACTCCTTGAACTCCAGACGAACCCGCACGGGATCGATCCGGTCCTTGACGATGTAGCGCTCTACGAGCAGCACCACGCGATCGTTCGCGACCTCGGCGAAGCCCGCGCCGGTCGCGCAGCGACACGGCTGGTTGCCCTTGACGTAGGTCACGATGCCGGTCCGCACGGCCGCCATGAGCGGCCTATGGCCGGGCAGCACCCCGAACTCGCCGGCGACACCGGGGAGTGTGAGCTCCTGGACGGACTCACGGACGGCAACCCCTTCGGGGGTAATGATCTCGAGCGCGATGAGTTGGATGTCGGCCATGTGAAGCAGCCCGGAAACGACAGACGCGTCCTACGACGACTGGGCCAGCTGCTGGGCCTTGGCCTTGGCCTCTTCGATGTTGCCCACCATGTAGAAGGCCTGCTCCGGCAGCTCGTCGAGCTCGCCGGAGAGGATCTCCTTGAACCCGGCGATGCTCTCCTTGAGCGGCACGTACTTGCCCTTGTACCCGGTGAACTGCTCGGCCACGAAGAACGGCTGCGACAGGAAGCGCTGGAGCTTTCGGGCGCGGCTGACGACGAGCTTGTCGTCTTCACTGAGCTCGTCCATCCCGAGGATGGCGATGATGTCCTGCAGGTCCTTGTAGCGCTGCAGCGTCTGCTGAACTCCGCGAGCGACCTTGTAGTGCTCTTCGCCCACGATCTCCGGCGCCAACATGGTGCTGGTGGAGTCGAGAGGATCCACGGCGGGGTAGATGCCGAGCTCGGAGATGGCGCGAGAAAGCACGGTCGTGGCGTCCAGATGCGCGAAGGTCGTGGCCGGAGCCGGATCCGTCAAGTCATCCGCCGGCACGTAGATCGCCTGGACGCTCGTGATGCTGCCCTTGGTGGTCGAGGTGATCCGCTCCTGCAAGGCGCCCATCTCGGTCGACAGCGTCGGCTGGTAGCCCACGGCGCTCGGCATGCGCCCGAGCAGCGCACTCACCTCGCTGCCCGCCTGCGTGAAACGGAAGATGTTGTCGATGAACAGGAGCACGTCTTGCCCCTCTTCGTCGCGGAAGTACTCGGCGACCGTCAGGGCGCTCAAACCGACTCGCGCGCGGGCCCCTGGGGGCTCATTCATCTGGCCGTAGACAAGAGCCGTCTTGCTGAGAACGCTCTCGCCCGTCTCGAGCCGCGACTCCGCGAAGTCGAGATAGAGGTCATTGCCCTCCCTGGTGCGCTCGCCGACGCCGGCGAAGCAGCTCACCCCGCCGTGCGCCTTGGCCACGTTGTTGACCAGTTCCATGATGAGCACCGTCTTGCCCACGCCCGCCCCGCCGAACAAGCCGATCTTCCCGCCCTTCCTGTAGGGAGCGAGCAAGTCCACGACCTTGATGCCGGTCTCGAACACCTCCACGTTCGTGCTCTGCTCCACGAAAGCGGGCGGTGCGCGGTGGATCGGCATGCGGCGCGCCGTGACTACCGGGCCCTTTTCGTCCACCGGTCTGCCCACGACGTTGAGAATGCGACCTAGCGTTTCGCGCCCCACGGGCATCATGATCGGGTTCTGCGTGTCCGTGACGGGCACACCGCGCACGAGACCATCCGTCGAGTCCATGGCGACCGCGCGCACGGTCGACTCACCCAGGTGCTGCGCGACTTCCAGCACCAGGTTGTCCTTCTCGCTCGAGAGGCCGGGGTTGCTCACCGTGAGAGCCGTCAGGATGCGAGGCAGCGCACCAGGCTCGAACTCCACGTCGACGACCGGCCCGATGACCTGAAGGACCTTGCCGACACGAGCGCTCTTGGCACCACCGTTCGAAGGATTGCCGTTGAACGCTCCACCCGTGGTCGTCGTCTCTGCCATCTTGGTCGCCTTCCATTCGCTGCGGGTGCCCGAGCGACAGCACAGGGCTCCGCGGAGAACGCTGCGAGGACCGCCTCTAGCATGGCCCGCTCGAGCTGCCAACGCGCGAAACATCAGTCGTTCCCGCCCGAGCTCGTGCCGCGTGTCCCAGCAAGTCGAGGGGCCGAGAGCACCGCCCTCGGTGGGCGCCCCAGTGCCGCGTTTCGATTGAGACGCTGCACTGGGCTCAGTCGAAGTAGCGCGCCGGCCACGGGGCCGCGCCTCCAGAACGGCCGCAGCGAAGCTTTCGACTGCCGTCGCATGCCTTGGCAGCTCCCGAATTTGGGGTATGGGGTCCGGCGGCGTGATCGGGCAGGAGACGATCGACCGGGTGCGTCAGCAAACGGGAATCGTCGCCGTAATCGGCGAGTCGGTGAAGCTGCAGCGCCGCGGACGCACGCACGTGGGTCTCTGCCCCTTCCACCAGGAGAAGACACCGAGCTTCCACGTGAACGAAGAGCGGGGCTTCTACCACTGCTTCGGGTGCGGGGCGTCTGGGGACGTGTTCAAGTTCGTACAGGAGACCCAGGGGCTGGGCTTCGCCGAAGCCGTCGAGCTTCTGGCGCAGCGCGCAGGCATCGAAATCGTAGCGACCGGTGCCGAGCGTGACGCGAGCGAACGCGCGAGCCAGAGGCGGCGGGAACAACACCTGTACGACATCAACGCGAGCGCGGCCTCCTACTTCGAGCGCATGCTCGATGCGCATCCGCTTGGGCACCATGCCCGGACCGAGCTCGAACGCCGCGCTCTTCGCTCCGACGGTGTTCAGGGCGGCACCGCCGACGCACTGCAGGCTTTCCGGATCGGCTACGCACCATGGGGCTGGCAGGGGCTGGTCGAACATCTGCGCGGCGCCGGCCTCAGTCTGCAGGGTGCCGAGCTGGTGGGGTTGCTCGTCCCGCGCAAGCAGGGTGCAGGCCACTACGATCGCTTCCGGCATCGGCTCATGTTCGCAGTGCTCGATCTGAGCGGCCGAGTGATCGCGTTCAGCGGACGTGCTCTACCGGAGCCCGAGCCGAGCGAGCTGGGGCGGCTCGGACTGGCGGGCGCAGGAGCTCAGCACGGCGAAGCCGCTCCGGCCAAGTACGTCAACTCGCCGGAGTCGCCCATCTATCGCAAGCGCGAAGCCGTCTTCGGTCTGTACCAAGCTCGCCAAGCCGTACGCGCCAAGGACGAGTGTGTCCTGGTCGAGGGCAACTTCGACGTCGTGAGCCTGCACGCTCGCGGCATCCGCCACGTCGTGGCGCCGCTCGGTACTGCGTTCACCCCGGAGCAGGCGCGGCAGATACGGCGCTTCACTCAGCGCATTACTCTGCTGTTTGATGGCGACCAGGCAGGCCGACGGGCCGTACGCTCAGCGAAACCCGTGTGTGCTGAGGTAGGCCTGACTGCGCGCGTTGCCGTCTTGCCTGGCGACACGGATCCGGACAGCTTCATCCGCGAAGCTGGGCCCGAACGCCTGCTGAGCGCGCTCTCTGCGGCGCGGGACATGACAGTACATCTCGTGGACCAGGTGCTCGACGGCACCTTTTCGCTGGAGACTGCGGCCGAGCAACTGGCCGCTCTGGGAGAGGTTCAGGATCTGTTGCGCGAAGAGTCCGACGCAACGCTCAGGGAAATGGCGGAGAAGTACGCTTCCATGAGAATCTCGGAGCGGCTCGCCCTCACCCAATCCGAAGAACGCACGATCCAGGCACTTGTCCGACGTATCAAACAGGCCCAAGCGGCCAGCGCGTCCGGGCCCGCCCGCCCTCCTGCGGCCCCAGCCGTGGCACGCTGCCGGGACCGTCGGCATGATATCCCGCTGGAAATCCTGGGCGCCCTCCTCGACTACCCGGAGCTGCTCGATGATCCGGAAGTGGCCACCGGGCTCGTCACACTCGAAGGCGACGTGGCTGGCGCAGTCGCTGCGCTGCGTCAAGCTAGCTCCTCCGGCGACCCCCTCGGCCAGCCCGAACCAGTGCTTGCGAAGCTGGCTCCGGCGATCCATCCATTCGCGGCTGCTCGGCTGGCAGCCCCCCGGCACGACCGGCTCGAGAGCGCGAGGGTAGAGCTGCTCGATAACGTGAAGAAGTTGAGACTCCTCGAGCAACAAAGACAGCGGTCCCAAGCAGTGGAAGAGACGCAGCGCGCAGCAAGAGCGGGTGATTTCGACCACGAGCTGGAGGTGCTACGCGAGGTAGAGCGACGCGAGCGCCTTCGCCGGCGTCGGACCGAAGGCCCCTGACCCCATGACAACGCGAGGTAGCGGTGGGAGCAAACAAGCCTGAAAGCGGTACCAATACCAAGCGCGCGGCAACTGCCGGGACGGCCCAGAAGCCGAACCCGGTCAAACCAAAGGCTGCTCCGGAGCCAGCCCCAACGCCGGCAAAGGCCAAACGCCCGGCGGGTTCGAGCAACCCCGTCGAGGGCGGCAATGGTACGCACAGAGGCACGGGCTCGTCCAAGTCGAACGGCGACGCCAAGGAGCAGCTCATCAGCCTCGGCAAGCGCAAGGGCTTTCTGACGTACGAAGACGTCCATGACGCCATGCCCGGCGACGACGTCGGTGCCGAGCAGATGGACGAGATGCTCACCGTGCTCGACAACGAGCAGATCGAGGTCGTCGACGACACCAGCAGTCTGCGTCTGGCCATGCGTCGCGCGACCGAGGACGATCCCTCGCTGCGCGGCGACGGCAAGAGCGAGATCCCGGAACCGTTGTCGGAGCGGCCCAGCATGCCGCCGACTTCCAGCATCCCGCCCAAGGGAGACGAGGACCTCTACAAGAGCAACGACCCGGTTCGGATGTATCTGCGCCGGATGGGCAGCGTGGCCCTGCTGACGCGAGAGGGCGAAGTCGAGATCGCCAAGCGGATCGAGGAGGGGGAGAACGAGGTCCTCGCCTCGATCCTCAGTAGCCCCATCGCCGTGCGCGAGATCATCGACATCGGCGAGCGGCTGAAGAACCGCAAGATCCGGGTCAAGGACATCGTTCGCGACGCCGAGGACGAAGAGCACGAATTCGACGAAGAAGAGGCGGACCGACGGATCATCCGTCTTATCGACCGCGTCAAGCGTATCGACAAGAAGAACTCGGAGATGCTCGAGGAGCGCAGGGCCGCCGACGAGAACCGACGCAGAGCGGTCGACAAGGAAATCGGCACGAACCGCAAGGACCTGGTCAAGGCCCTGCAGGAAATGCGTCTCAACAAGAAGACCATCGATCGCATCGTCTCGAAGCTGAAATCGATGATCGAGCGCGTCCACCGCGCCCAGGGCAAGGCCCTCGCTCTCGAGAAGCAGGCGGGCGCAAGCAAGACCGACCTGCGCAAGATGCTTCGCGAGGCCAAGGAAGACCCGGATGCCAGCGAGGCGCTCGCGCGCAAGCTCGGCATCGAGGCGGAGGATCTGAGTGACATCGACCAGACCCTGCGCAGCGCCCAGAAAGGCGTGCGCCGAGTCGAGGAGGAGCTCCGTATCGACGTAGACGAGATGCTTCATACCTACCAGGCGATCCGCGACGGCGAGCACAAAGCCGAGCGCGCCAAGGCCGAGCTCGTCGAGGCGAATCTGCGTCTGGTCGTGTCCATCGCCAAGAAGTACACCAACCGCGGCCTGCAGTTCTTGGACCTGATCCAGGAGGGCAATATCGGCCTCATGAAGGCCGTAGACAAGTTCGAGTACAAGCGCGGCTACAAGTTCTCCACCTACGCGACATGGTGGATCCGTCAGGCCATCACCCGCGCCATCGCCGATCAAGCCCGGACCATTCGTATCCCGGTGCACATGATCGAGACGATCAACAAGCTCATCCGCACGTCGCGCTACCTCGTCCAGGAATTCGGCCGCGAACCCACGCCGGAAGAGATCGCGGAAAAGATGGAGCTCCCGCTCGACAAGGTCCGCAAGGTCCTCAAGATCGCCAAGGAGCCGATCAGCCTCGAGACACCCATCGGCGAAGAGGAAGACAGCCATCTCGGCGACTTCATCGAAGACAAGAGCGTCATCAGCCCCGCCGACGCCGTCATCAACATGAACCTCTCCGAGCAAACCCGCAAAGTGCTCAAGACTCTGACTCCGCGCGAGGAGAAGGTCCTGAGGATGCGTTTCGGCATCGGCGAGAAGAGCGACCACACCCTCGAAGAAGTGGGCCAGGACTTCGAGGTCACGCGCGAACGCATTCGGCAGATCGAGGCGAAGGCGCTCCGCAAACTACGGCACCCGAGCCGATCGAAGCAGCTCAAGAGCTTCATCGACAACTGAGGGCGGCGGCGCCTGGCGCCGGAGCCGCACGGCTCGTCTTGCGCCAATCTCGAGAGGCGATTTCAGGGTGATGCCCCCACCACCATCCGTCCTCGCGCTGCGCGCTGCGGGCGGGCCCCAAGCTCTGGCCGCCGCAGGCGGACAGCAAGCTTGGGGTATGGCCTCCCCCCAATCGCCCGCCGAGGTGGGCTCAGGGGGAGGTGAGATCACGCGGCGCTGGCTACGTAGTCCACGAGAAACCGTAAGACTTCTCGCAAGTCACTCGGCGAAGACGCCGGACGAAGAAGTCGCTCTCCCTCTCGCGCACGTGGCCGAGCGGGGTCCCGGCTGCCGAGCCCTGTGACCTGCTGTCGTCTACGCTGACGCACTCTTCACCGCGCGGCCGCATCGGTTCCTGCTCGTGCAGCCGACATCGGCAGCGGTCGGAGCGGTGGCGCACAGTGCAGCAGAAGCGGTGCGGCTCGCCAAGCGGCGGGGCGGACGGATCACCCCGCTCCTGGTGGTGCCGTACACGAGTGAACTCGGCCGGCACGCATGCGATGCCGCGGGCGTGTCGTGGTTCGATAGTCGCTCCGTGACACTCACGGACAATCCGTACCGTTACACCACGTGCCTTTGTGAGAACTGCTTGTGCACATGAGACTAGCTACCTTCAGGCAGTCCGAAGGCGTACCGCCGTAGTAGTACTCCGTAATGGTTCCGCCGGCGCGTCCATATCGGCACGTGGCCACAACCTCGCCGGAGCAGGTTCCGTTCTCCTTCCACTTCCCATTTGAATCGTTCTGCTCCTCGCACGTCGTCTGCAGCTCCTCTGCCTCGTACTCGACGTCTTCGTATTGACAGCAGAACTCGTTGCAGTTGCTGATGGTCTCATCCACTCGAGTGTCACAGCTTCCACTGACTCGACTCGAACACGCCAGGTGAATCAAGCCGAAGACCCAAGTCACCGCAGCACCACAATCCAACCTCGTGGCAATGCCCAACCGTGACGAACGCACCACTTGACGAAAACGCATCTGCGTACACTACCACGGCCTTTGGTAGTCACACGAACGTCTTGGATGAGGCTCAGATTCGGAGTACGTTTCTTCGAACAGAGACTGAGGATGAGCTGCCCACCCCGGCCGCCGTTGGCCCGCGGGGACAGCCGGCGGCCCGCCGCCTCCCAAGGGCCTGCTCGGCCTTCGGCCTGCGCGTGGCCCGGGAGGGGCGAGCGCGACGAGTCAGGTCGCTTTGGGTCGTGGCTCCTGGATCTCCGCACCCCTATGGTCCGAATCCTGGCTACCGACCGCGCGAATGTGGAATGTGGGAGTTCCGCAGCCCGTCTTCGCCGAGACGATGCGCATCGTGCCCCGTGGAGGGGCCGATATCGGCTGCGTGCCTCGCCAACCGTCCCGCAAACCTTCACCCCGGAAACCACCGCCGAAGCGTGGCCCGGAGCTTCCCGAAAGCCGGGTCGACGCAGCTCTCGAGCGGCAGAACGCGCGCAAGCTCCGCGAACAGCCCCGCCGACACCGGCTGCCTCACCTCGCCCAGCGCGCGCCGCATCGCCGATTTCGGGTCCCTCGGCTTCTGGGTAGCAGTCGCGGCGAGAGAGGACGCGACGAGCCACTCGCGGAGCGTTGGCCGCCTTCCCTCCCACCCCAGAATGCGGGCCACTGCCGCCGATTCCGCCCAGACCCACGCCTCGAGCTCCGGATCGATGACCACCGCCGCCGATCGGCCTTCCCAGCCGTTGGCTGCCAATGCGGCCTCGACGTCCTCTTCGATGAGAGCTCGTGCGCGTTCGTCGCCGCAGCCGTGCCGGTCGAAGATTACGAGCGCGCGCTCGTACTGCCGCAAGTACGGACGCAAGAAATCGTGAGACCGCCTCCGGCAGCCTGGGTCCCGCCCCGAATGTCGGAGAACCCGAGCACGCACCGGGCGAGTTCCCAGGGCAACATGGCGCTCGAGCAGGGCCTCTAGGCCCTTCTGCGTGTCGGCATCGGCCGTGAGCACCAACAAGTCTGCCTGCAGCGTCACCCGAGCACTCCGCTCGCGAACAACGTCCCCAGGTCAGGATCCTGTTTCCAGTCTCGCAACGCCGGGTGCTCACTTCCGCGCGCGATGGCCGTCGCGCCCTCGCCGGTCTTGGCGAAGCACAGGACGTGCGCCGGCTCGACCAGACTCAGTACGACCGGCGAGTGGCTCGCGAGCAGCATCTGCGCGTCGTAGGTCGTCGACAGCGACTGGAAGGCCGTCTCTACGGCGAGCGGGTGCAGCCCATTCTCCGGCTCCTCGATCAGGTACACCCCGCGGAACTCGGGCAGATACGCTGGAAGAGTCAGCGCCAGCAGACGCAACGTCCCGTCCGAGGCCATCCACGAGGGCACACTGAGCCCACCCTTGTACTCGAGCACGATGTACCTGTGGCGGTCGTCCTCCCGCTCGACGGTACGAATGCGCTCGAGGTCCGGCAGGGCCGTTCGCAAGTGCGCCACCCACAATGCCAGCCGATCGGCGGCCGTGGCTGCTCGGCCGTTCTTGGGCTCTTCGAGCTCGGCGATCACCCAGGGAAGATTCGAGCCGTCGGTCTTGAAGCCACGGCGGCCGAGCGGGGAGCTGGCCCGACGGATCGCGAGACTGTTGAGCACGAAGGACTGCACATTCTCTGCGAGCAGCCGCTTCAGCCAAGTGGCCGCCGGAAACTCCGACTCGTCCTCCGGCAGGTTCCCCAGGGCGGACTTGCGCGGGCCGAGCTTGTACGCGCGCTGCCACCCCTTGCCCGATTCCTTGTAGGTTTCGGAGTAGAAGTTGTCGTTTCCGCCCGGCATCTTGTTGACGACGGTCCGTGCGCCCTGTGCCCTGCTCCGAGCCATCAGGCTGTCGCGCGGGGTGACCTCCGTCGGAAAGATGTCGAGCTGCCTCGGCGGCGGTTCGTCGCTCGAGAGCAACAACACCCTCTCGGCTGCCAGCTCGAGATCCGGCTCGACCTGGACTTTGACTTCATAGCGAACGGTGTCCTGTTCGCGATGCGCGAGCTTGCCGCGGATTGCCTCCGGCAGACGCGCCTCGATGGCGAGCTCGAAGCTGGTCTCGCGGCGTTGCCAAACCAGGTCACGGGCGTCGGCCGTTCTGCGCGTGACCGCCGTTTCGATGCCCTCGGAGACGATTTCTCCAAGGAAGGTGACGACGTCGAGCAGCGTCGTCTTCCCCGTGGCATTGGCGCCCACCAAGACCTGGAAGGCTCCGAGCGGCTGCCGAACGTCCTTCAGGCAGCGGAAGCGAACAGCGTCTATCAGCCCGATCATCGGTCTTTGGCGACTGTTAGCACTGTAGCTGCCCACCACAAGGTTGCGAGCTTGCCCAACGTCCGTTCGACGGTTGGATGCATCGCGTCTTCCCTGTTTCCGCCGGTCATGCGTCGGACGCAGCGTCGTCGTCCTGTCGAGTGTGTCGCCTAACCGGCCGGAGATCCAGGCTCAGGCGCGTGTCGAAGTCCGAGAGCGCCTGCGGCCGGGCGAGCAACCTCGGCGGCGTCCAGCAGAGCGACAGCCGCGCGCAGGCGCCCAAGCCTGGCGAGTCTCAGCCTCGCGAGCGAGGCGAGGCTCCCGCAGTCCGCAATCCCGACCAGGCACGCCGCGCGCGGCGCGCCTGGCGGCAAGCGCGAGGTTGTCGTCCGTAGAGGACAAGTGGCAATACGTCTGCGCCGAAGTGCAAACCGATGGCCCCCGCGAGCCCCAGTGGAGAGTAGAGCAGCCCGACGGCGCAGGCGTGGAACGATTCGGTCCTCATCCGCCAGTGAAGTCTGCGTCTGGGCCGAGGACCTTGGTGGCGACTTCGGCAACGCGACTCGGCACCGGGAGGATGCGAAAGAGCACGATGCCGCACCCTCGAAGAAATCGGTTGGGACTTCGAGGTCACCCGCGAACGCATTCGGCAGATCGAGGCGAAGGGGCTGCGGAAACTGCGGCACCCGAGCCGGTCGAAGCAGCTCAAGAGCTTCATCGACAACTGAGGGTCCGGGCAGCCCGGGGGCCGGCGGTCACGGAGCCGTTGGACTGTTGGACTGGACGCGAAGTCGCGTCCGACGTCTGTTGGGCGAAAGACGGCATCGCGCGACGCTCTCGTGCTTCGCTACGCAATGTCGCGGCAGGGGTGGTTGCGTGTCCCGTACGCCCAGCCACGCAGTGCTTCGAGGCAGGCGTTTTCGTCCTTGAGCTTGGCGGTCTTGGCTATGTATCGCCACGGTGCGAAGCACTCGGCGCGCGCCCCGAGCCGCTGGAAAGCCGCTGCCGAAAGCTCGCGCATCCCGGCGCGCGCCAGGACGGCCGCAGCCGTGGCGAGCCAACCCGCGGACCACTCGTTGTCGGCATGGCCCATGGCGCGTTGGAAGGACCATGCAAGCTCCTGCTGTACCTCCGGTTGGCGCAACACGGGGGCGAAGGCCTTGTCCCCTTTGCCGAAGTAGTACGCATGGTGCCACTTGCCGGAGTACGCTTCGATGATACAGCCGGCAACCAGGGTGTTGTCCGGGGCTGACCGCGCCAGATCGCGCGCAAGCGCGAGGCCCGCGTTCTCGTCGTCGTGCCAATGCGGAGCGAACCCATCGAGCAGAACGTCCACGGCGCCGTAGTGGTCGGGATAGCGTGCGAGCGCTTCACGCCCGAACCGCAGCTTCTCCTCGTCGGAAAGGGAGATGTTCCGCGCCACCGACACGAGCAGCGCCCAGGGCGTCGGATTGGCCGGATCCAACGCGGTCACGCGAAGCAGACGTTCGCGCGCCCGTTGTTGCCACTCGTCGAACTGTTGCCACTCCGCGCGGCTGACCGAATCGGCGCCGCCGTGGCCGCGAACACGCCAGCCCTCGGCCATACACGCCTCGGCAGCCACCAGCTCCATCTCGGGGCTACCGTTCGCCTGGACCCAACTCATGGCTGTGCCAACCGGCACCTCGCCACCAAGACCGCAAAGCCGGTGGTAGCGCGGCCATGCACCGCGTGCGGCGCCTATCGCGCCGAGCAAGACGCCGATGTTGCCGGTCACGGCCGCGTCGTACAGCGGTCCCCACTCCGGACCGAGCTCGCGCACCAGGTTGGCGCGATCGTCCGGGTCGCCAGCGACGCTGAGCGCGGCGGAGACGGCGGGTTGCGCAGACTGCTTGCGCAAGTGCTTGGCATACAGGAAGTAGATCACCCCGATCACGACCAGAAACAGGATCCCTTGGAGCATGGCCGACGCAGAATACCCCATGGCCCCGCGTTGCGACAGCCCCAATCTCCTCCCTCCCGGAACGCCGAGCCTGAGCCTACTCGATCGTATACTCGAGCGCCCAGATGTTCACGCTAGATTTCTCCGCGAAGTAGACCGTCAGCTGGTCGGAGGTCTCGAGCCGTGCGCTATCGATCAGCGGATCGGTGGTGGTCAAACGCGAGGTGCAGCGTTCCGTCGCCCGGCGAAATGCCGAGCGAGATCGTGTTGTGCGAATCGTCAGCGCTGAGCTCGTAGTCTCTGAAGTCGAACTTCTCCCAGGCTGCCGGGGCCGAGCCCGCGGTGGTGGGCAGACGTCGACGGACGAGCACGACGTTGCGGTTGGCGTTCCAGAAGGCCGAGTACTGATAGCCGTTGTAGCTCGCAATACCCTCCTGCTGGAAGGACTCACCGTTCAGGTAGCCTCCGTATGACACCACGGTGAGCCCGGACTCCGCGAGCTTCGCCTCACCGTTCTTGACGATCCCGGGCGCTGTCGCTTGCGCGCCGCCCGTGCCCGCACCGCCGGTGCTGGCCTCTCCTGCTGCGGTGCCGCCCATGGCCGTAGCGCCGGTGGCCCCTCCCGTTGCGGTGCCGCCGCTTGCCGCGCCTCCGGACTCGGTCCCGCCGGCGGCAGCACCGCCCGTGGCGCCCACTTCGGCCGTGCCGCCGGTGGTCGTCGCTCCGCCTGTCGACGTGCCGCCCTGTGCGCTCGCGCCACCCGCGGGGCCTGTCTCCCTGCCACCGGTCGCGCCTTCGCCCGCTTCGGCACCGCCCGTGCCCTGACCGGCCGCGGCTGCGCCGCCGGCTGCGGTTCCACCAGTCAGACCGGCGGCGCCCGCGGAACCCCGCTCCGGGCTGCCGCCGGTCTGGGTTCCGCCCATGGCTCGGCTGGTCACGCCCCCGGTGCCGCCGGACCCTGTCCCGCTCGTTTCGCGGTCGGCATGCCCGCACCCAGGGAGGGCTCGAGCGAGCGCCACCAGCAGAACGAGGGCAATCCTCATGGTCGGTCCGAAGTCTAGCTCGACTCGCAGCCGACGTGGGCCCCGAGTACTCCGGACGAGCGCCTCGACCTCGCGCCGGGTGGCAGGCCACTTCAGCCGCGAGACCAGCGGGCCCGTGGTCGGCCAGAGATGCCGGTGGTAGCTCCGTCGTCGTGGTCGATCGAATCGCCACCAAAGCGAGAGCCCGAGGCCTGGATTGGCCCGCGCCTCGACGGGTGTGCCGCGATTGTCGGCGCCCCGAGTCCGCCTGCTACTGCAACCACGTGTGCCGCATCGAGACGCTTTCTCGCGTCGTGCTGTTGCAGCACCCGCGCGAACGCGACATGCCGCTCGGCACCGCACGCATGGCCAGTCTGTGCCTGCCCAACTCCGAGCTGCACGTTGGCAACGTCTGGCACCGTTCACGCACGCTCGAACGCGCCCTCTCCGATCCCCAGCGTCCGCCCATGCTGCTCTTCCCCTCCCCTGACGCTCGTGACCTGGACAGTGACCCGCCGGTGGGTCCGATCACCCTGGTCGTGGTCGACGGCACTTGGTCCAACTCACGCAAGATGGTATGCCGCGACCCGACTCTGTCCGTTCTCCCGAAGCTCGGCTTCTGTCCCGCTCACCCGAGCGAGTACCGGATCAGACGGGAGCCTCGTCGCGACTACGTGTCGACGATCGAGGCGCTGGTCCACGCGCTGGGCGTACTCGAAGGAGACAGAACGCGGTTCGAACCGATGCTCGCCCCGTTTCGCCACATGATCCGGATCCAAGTCGGCCACATCGAAGCCCATCGCGGCCTACCGAGTCGCCATGCGCGGGACGGGTCGCAAATGAACGGGCCGGACTCGAGGCCGAAGCCCGTCCTTACCGGGAAGACTACAGTGTAGGTTCGAGGAGTTGAATGCCCCGGGGACATCTCGAGCCGCCCCCGGCGGAGCGCTCTCGTACACTTAACGACCGCGTCGGCCGTGCCGCTCGAGATCCCGAGGGCCATGGCCGAGCCCAAAGTGGAGCCAGCGCAAGAAGGCGGAGAATCCCACGTCTGCATTGACTGTGGAACCGTCTCGCCCCGTACGCACACGAGCTACACGCTCATCAGCTCGCTGCACGGCTGGCGCCTCACGCGCGCTGTCGGCCCGACCGGTGAGCTCTGTCTCGAGTGGCACTGCCCCGCCTGCTGGGCCAAGCAGCGCGGCCGAACAGCATAGGCCGGGGCTACCGTCCCAGCGATTGCACTATGTCCGGCGTTCCGTCGCCGTCGGCGTCGACCAGGATGTCCGGCGTGCCGTCGCCATCGCTGTCTGCGAGGATGTCCGGCGTTCCGTCGCCGTCGGCGTCGACCAGGATGTCCGGCGTGCCGTCGCCATCGCTATCTGCAAGGATGTCCAGCGTGCCGTCACCGTCCGAATCTGCAAGCGGGTTCTGACCGTCCCCCGGCAACGAGCCCGTGGCCGTTCCGGTGGACGTACCCGTCGTCGTGCCGGTGCCCGGACGCGTGCCGCCGGTCGTTGTCCCCGTGGTCGCGCCGCCCGCGCCTCCGGTCCGGGCGTAGACCCGCGTCCCGCCTGTCCCGGTCGCGCCGCTCGCTGTACCGCCGGTGCTGCCGCTGCGCGTCCAGCTGCCCCCGCCCGTGTCGCCCTGCTCGGAAGTCGACGCTGTTCCGCCGGTCGAGTCGTCACCACTGCTGGATCCCCCGTCGTCCCCACAGGCAATGGCAATAACGAGGGCCGCCAGACTGAACACAGAGATCCTGCTGCGAGTCATGACCATACTCCTTCGGTGGCTGGCGCCGTCCGTCTCGGGTGTCGATGGATCGAGGTGGGACCGACAGAAAAGGGTCACGAAGGCTCTCCCAGGCCGGCGTCCATCTTCTTTGAACCCACCAGACGGCTGACCTACCAGCTGAGTCCAACCTGAAGACCAGCTTGCGGCTCGAGCCGCCACAGACGATGGCTCACCAGGATCCGACCGTCTTCGTGCAGCAGCCTCAGCGTCGGCGCGCCTGGCACCCACGCAGCACCCAGCTCGAGTGCCAGGAAACTAGGCGCGAACGGCTTGCATTGCAGGCTGCATCCAGCGCCGAGCAGGCCGGAAATCGTCGTGTTCGCGTCGCTAGGGTCGAGCTCGGCGACCTGGGGTTGTGTCTCGCGGTGAAACCCGGCCACACCAGCCCATAGTCTTGGAATGAGCTGGATCGTGGGCGAGAGCTCGGCGACACGTCCTAGCATCGCCGCAGCCACGTGCCGTCGAACGATGAGCTTGGCCTGTCGGCTTTCGAGCGTCGACGGCAACCCGACCTCGGCTGAGGCGCCGATACGCCATGCCCGAGTCTCGAGCTGGACCTCAGCTCCCAACGATCCGATGCCCGCGTCGCTCCGACCATCCAACGCAACGCTCGCCCGCGCGCCGCCAAGCCACCTCGGGCTGCTCCTCTCGCTGGTTGGCAGCGCGGCTGGACCCGCTCGGAGCTCGTCGCTCGCTTCCGGGAGCCGCAGCCGGTGGGCTTCGAAGTCCAGCGACCTCCCGGACAGCGCAGCGCGCGTCGCAGTGCGCAGTGCGAGCGCTGCGATCTCCAGGGTTGCGGACCGTTCCAGATCGTTCGACTGCTCGAACGTGGGACCGACTCTGCGAACGTACAAGCGCTGAGCCGGTGCGGACCACACCAGCAGATAGGCCCCCTCGCCCTCGGGGCTCAGGTGACCCTTCGCCCGCGCGTCGGGCGACAGCCAGGCGACCAGACCGGCGGCGTGGACAGCGTTGCCCGAAGCGAGCTGTTGCTCCGGGTCAGCCTCCACGGGCTGCCGGATCACATGTACGCGCACCGGAAGGTCGCTCAGCTGCCCTTCGGCTCGGGCTATCCACGCGGGATCCTCAGCCCGGAGCCAGACGTCGAGCACCTGGGGTTGCGTTTCGGACGAAGGTGCGGGCGATCCGGTCGGCTGAGGCTGCTCGGCGGCCGCGCACGCGGGTTCGGCTCTGCCGACGCAGACCCAGAGTGCGAACAGTGAGCTCGGCGCGCGAAACCTCACGCTGCCTTGTACCGCCCAGCGCTCGCGTGCATCAACCGCCCACTTGGGCCGCGACTCAGGCTAGTCGACCGGCAACCCGATATCGGCCACGTTGCCCTCGAAGCTCTCGCCTTGCACGTAAAGGTCCTGTACCCACCGGCCCGCGGTCTCGAAGAGATCCCTGATGCCAGCGTCGACGCTTTCGGAAACGCATTGCCCGAGGCATTCGAGTTGGTCGCTGCCGTCCTTGATCATCCAGACCGGCCCGATGCGGGAAGTACCTTCGTCGCGGGGCAGACCCGCCCGCGCGTCTGTCCCGAGGTCTGACCAGAGCTCCTGTGCCTGGACTCGTTCGAGCGTTCCGCTTCGGATCTGGCCGCTGCGAGTGCTGTCGACGACCCAGAACGTGCAATCCTCCTCGACGTACAGTAACTCGAGCGCGTCTGGGATGGCCTCCGATGGCTCGAGAACCGCCAAGGGATCTGCCCGCATGAAGAGCAGCCACTGTGAACCCTCGGTGCAGGTCAGGCCCTGGGAGGGCAGCCGTCCGCCTGCGTCGTAATCCTCGCGGTCGACCGAGGACGTGCCGGCCTGGCCTGCCGCTGGCAGCGTGCCGCCCTGCTCGGCCTCACCCTCCAGGGTTCCGGCGATGTCCACGTTGCTGCAGGCCAGCCAGGCCGCACCGAGCCAGCTGAACAAAGACCCTCCGAAACGTCGCCTGTCACCAACCATGACGCTTCAGCTCGTTCAGTCGGCCCCGCGCCGTCGCGGCCAGCGGGCTTGCCGGAAACCGTACAAGAAACCGCTCGAGCTCCGTCTTCTCCATGTCGTACCTGCCCGCAGCACGATGGGCTTCGACCAGTCCGAAGGCGGCTTCCTCCCCGAGCTGTCCCGTGCCAGAGGCTGCGGCCCGATACTGCTCCGCCGCACCCTTCGGGTCGGACAGATGCTGTAGCCTCAAGTCAGCCGCTGCAACCCGAGCGGCTTCGGCCTGTCGCGTGTCGGGATAGCGTTCGACAACGTCCAGATAGACCCGAAGCGCGCGGCCAAACTGGCGCTCTCTACGATACTGGTTGGCCCGAGCAAGCAGGTCGAGCGCTGGCTCGGGCACCGGCGACGAACTCGCGTGCTCCACCGGCGCCGCCTGTGTTGTGCTGTGTCGTGCGTCCCGTGCCGACGCAATGCGCCGAGGCGCCGGTGCGACTTGGGTCTGTGCCGACGGCGCAGCCCGTGCACCCGGCGGCGCGGTCTCGATCACCAACTCGGCGACGATAGGCGTCATCGAAACGCTCCGCGCGACGGCACGCGGTGACGCTTCCGCGGCCGCCGATCGATGACCGCTGGCGTTGGCGTGTTGCGCCGGCAACGCGGAGCCCAGCCACCCCGCCAGCGACTTGCGTCCGACGCCTCCAACCAGAGCCGCAGCCGCCGACGTGATCACGACGACTCCCGCCCCGAGCAGGACGCTTCGCCGCAGCCATGCGGCCCTCCCCCGCCGACCCGTGCCAGCGCAGCGCTCGGCCGTCACGATACCGCTTCGCCTCATGGCTCCGAGCACCAGTGCGTCGGCTCGTGCCTCGTCGATGCTCTGGGCTGGGCCGTGCCCGTCGTCCAACCGAGCCACATTCTCGAGCAGAGTGTCCACGTTCATCCGTGACATGGTCAGCCCACCATTTGCCCTCTAGCAGCCGAAGAGCCGCCCGACGCGCACGCCTCCGACTCCAGCATCTTTCGCAAGCGGTTCTTCCCGAGTCGGATCCGGCTGCGCACCGTCTCCTCGGACAAGTCCGAGTCACGCGCGATCTCGGCCACAGTCCAGCCGACCACGTACCGGAGCGCCAGGGTCGTGCGTTGCTCGGATGGCAGACGGTCGAGCAGCGCGACGACATGACGCCGCGCAAGGTACTCGGTCGCCGCGGGTGCTGGCAGCGACGAAAGCTCGACTGCTCCGAGCCCTGCACCCGGTGCCCGCCGACGTCGCTTGAGCGCCGCGAACACGGAGCGCGCAACGATTCGGTCGGCCCACGAGTAGAACGCCCCATCGCCGCGATAGCCGGACAGCCCAGCCAGAATCGCGACCAGGGCATCCTGGGCCAGATCGTCCACGTCACGGTCCCCGCGCACGAGATAGCGCACGAGGTTTCTTACCCGTTGCAGCAGCGCAACGAACAGCCGCTGCACGGCCTGCGGATCGCGCGACGCCGCAGAGCGGACGAGCTCCGGAAGCTCGAGTTCGGTGAGCGAATCGGAAGTCACGCGAAAACCCCAGAAGAATAGCCCGCCCCGGGCATTGGGACCCGGAGCGGGCCAGGGGGTGGACGCTCTGGATCTGGCACATCGAGGATAGAGGGCCGCGGCCCAGAAACGGGTCAACGGGCAAAGCGCAGGCCGGCCGGAACGCCGACCTCGTGCACTCAAGCAACACCGGAGGCCGGCCCCGCATCGCGCCCCGGGGTCAGACGAGCCAGACGAAACCCGTAGCAACTGATTTGCTTTTACTATTTAGGTGCCTTTGCTGTCCGCGCAGCCGAGCGCGTCGCGCCGGGTCCAGTGCCCTGTCCCACGGTCCGCCCTTCCCACGTCGGCGCCGCGTCCCGGGCACGAGCACACGATCGGGACTACCCTCGAACCGAAATAGCTACAGCGGCTCAGACGTAGGCGGGTGTCTGAGCCGCTGTACGAAAGTCTACGGCGGGAGTCGGACGGGCTCTCTGGTCGTGCCGACCACCGCCGAAGCAAGGAGCCTGCACGCACCGTGCCGATACGGAGCCACGCGGCTGCTGGACTTACGAGCCCCATTCGGACGGGGGATTTCAGGCTTGCGCGTTGCGGCTCCATGACCAACAGGTTAAACCGGAGCACGGTCCCACAGGCGCTTGGCTGAGCGCAGAACGAAGGACTCGGCAGAAGCGATCGTCGCGTTAGCAACGGCCGGTCGGCGAGCTAGCCGGCCACCCAAGCCGTGACGGCGACACCAACAGCGATCATTCCGACCGCTGCCGCCAGCATGCGGTACGCGATCTGCCCTGTACCGACAACTCTCAGCACGGCCAGCTTCACGAGGGTGTTTGCGATGCTGGCGATGACCATCCCGCGCACGGCCAGCTCGTCGCTGACCGAACCCTTGCCGTGCAGTTCGCTCAGCGACAGCACGACGGTGTCCACGTCCGTGGAGCCAGCGAGCGCACTGACCCAGTACAGGCCCTGGCCTGGACTGTGTTTCTGCACCACTCTGGAGACCACCAGGACGACGGCAAACAACGAGGCAAACTTCACGGCAGGCCAAAGCCTAAAAGGGTTCTTGACGCCCAATGCCCGGGGCTCTTCTCGTTCGGGAGACGCCCGATGGCCGCGCAGGGCCCATATCGCAAGCGCGACCCCCACCAGCGCCATGGCAGCCAAGGGCCACACAAGACGCGAGAGCAACGGCCAGCGAAGGGCGCCGACCAGCACGATCATCCGTACGAACATGATCGTCCATGCCAGCAGCACGCCCGTGGCCAGCGTGCGCGACAGCTCCGGCCTCTCGCGGCTCTGCCGGGCAAACGTCACCGTTGCCGCCGTGGACGACGCCAGTCCCCCGAACAAGCCTGCCAGCATGGTCCCGCGCGACGGGCCCACTACGCGCATGGCGACGTAGCCGACCATCGACAGGCCGGAGATGAGGATGACGAGCAGCCACAGCTTGAACGGGTTAAGAGCGCCCCACGGGTCGACGGGACGGTCCGGAAGCAGCGGCAGCACGATGAATGACGCAAACAGCAACCGCAGGGTAGCCAGGAGCTCCTCCCTGCTGATCCGGCTCACAGCCTCATGCAGAGGGGCCTTCATCGCTAGCAGGCCCGCTGTGACGATCGCGAGCGCCACGGCGATCAATGCCGGACCGTGCACGGCCAATCCGCCCAGTACGTAGACTACCGCAGCGGCCATCTCGGTGGTGACCCCCGCCCCCTCTTCGTTCGTCCGCTGCTGGGTCACGTAGCTGGCCACGAGCACTGCGGTCGCACAGAACAGCCCGCCGACGAACAGCGCGCTCGACCCCATCGCGCGTGACAGCCACGCTGCGACCGCCCCGAATTCCGAGAATAGAATGAATGTCCGGATCCCCGTCAGGCTGCGAGAGTGAGTCCCCTGGTGATGGGTCCGTTCGACGCCCACCAAAGCGCCGATGAGCAGAGCGATGAAGAAGGGCTCTAGTTGGCGGAGCTCCACCCAATTGTCTTATACGGGACGCCTGTCGTGGTTCAATGGAAAAATCCGCACTCGCAAGACTCGCACGAGCAACGGGGCGCTTGCGCGCCGGGTGTCGCGGTTGTGGTATGCGGCTCCGATCGCCGCGTTATTGCGCGCGTTGCCCGTGTGATCGGCTAGGTCGAGCCTCACCGGTGCACACCGACGAGCCACGAGGGGCAGGTTCGCACACTACTCCTGCACCACGCGGCCGTTCACTACCGTCATGCGCCCAGCTACCTCCTTGGTGGAATTGTGCCGGACGGTGGCAAACGTCCCGCACATCTGCTCACCAAGCAAGTCTCAGCTCGGCCGATAGGGCCGCGACGCCCAGGGGCAGAGAGAATGGGAAACCAGCACAAGAGCACGAAGGACGCCGAACCGAGCCGAACGGTTGCCCGCCCTGCTTCCGGCTGTCGCCCCAAAGCAGTCGCGAGCAGCGACCCACCAGCGAGTGGCATGCTGCCCAGGCAGGGCTCCGGCTCGACCACGGGTTCGAAGCTCACCCCCACGGCATCTGCGCGGGTGACAGGTACTGGGTCCACGAGCAGCACGAAACGAACGCCGCTCAGAACCAAGTGGTTCTCGCCCGATGGGGTTGCACGTGCAGTGCCGAACGGCAACAGAGAGACGTCGAAGGACAAAGCGTCGGAGCGCCCGCCGGCATCGGATCCACCTCGCTCGATGCGCCCGCTGCGGCTCACCAGCACATCGAGTCGAACGCCGCCAAGACC
>JAFGIS010000516.1 GCA_016929495.1 Polyangiaceae bacterium
CCTACTACCGGAAGCGGGCCCCGATGCTGGGCCCGCCTCCCAAGCGCCCCTCGCCGCCCAGACGGATTCCCGACGCCGAGCGCCAAGAGGTACTCGACGTCCTGCATTGTTACCGCGCAGGCTCTGCCATGGGGATCGGCGCAGCGTAGCCGGTGGGCACGACGACTGCGCGGTCGGATAGCTGGTCGCGCAGGGAGGAGATGGGCACGGAGCGCGTTGTGCGGCCGGACCTCCGATCAGCAGCGGCCCTCGCGTCGTGAGACGGGAGAGCCGCTGGTCCGACTCGGATGGGACGGTCAGTCGTCGCCGGTATCGAGGACCCCGGCGATCAGCTGACGGTCGACGCGCTTGAGCTTGCGCCGGGCCGCCTGCTTCAGGGCCTCGGTGGCGATGCGGTCGACATCGCGGAGCCGCCCGCCGGAGGCTTCGTGGAGCAGCGCCAAGGCGTCGCTGTCGAAGAGGCTGCGAGTGCAGCCGGCGATGGTGAGACGGTGCTGGACGTACTCGTTGGTGTCCTCGGGGAGCGAATCGCCGAGACTGAGGCGGGTATGCACGCGAGACCAGAGGGAGCGGTTCTTCCGGAAGCGCAGGCGTTCCTCGAGTTCGGGCAGGCCCACCAAGACGAGGCTGAGCAGGGGCGAGGAGTCCCAGCCGTAGTTGCTCAGGATGTGCAGGTGTTCGAGGACCTGTTGGTTGAGCAAGTGTGCTTCGTCCAGCAGGAAGACTGGGTGCAGTTTCTCCGAGTCCAACGCCTTGACGTGCTCACTGACGGCGAAGAAGACCGCCGCTGCGGTCGCTTTCGGATGCAGACCGATGGCCATGCAGAGCTGCCGGTAGAAGTCGCGGCGGCCCAGGGTTGCATTATGGCAGTACGTTAATCGGAAGCCGGATTCCGGAAGCCGCTGTCGTGCAGCACGGAGGACGCAGGTCTTGCCGACCCCGGGCTCGCCGGTCAGCGAGACGTGTCCGCGTTCGTGACACGCATCGACCAGGTCGTCGACGATGGACTTGCGGCTGGAGGGGACCCATAGGTCGTGGTCGATGATGTCCTTGGTGAAGGGCACCGACTTGAGCCCGAAGTGGCTGATCCAGCGCGGTGTGCTCATCGGTCACCGCCCTTCTTGCCGAGCAGACGGTTGAGGTGTGCGCCGGCCGGGTCGAAGGGGATCGCGTCGATGCCGCGACGGGGGCGCGTGTCGCGCATGCGCTTTGAGTTGGCGACCGGATCCACGGGGCGCAGGACCAGGCGCTTGCCTTCGTGCTCCAGCCAGGGCAGCGCCGCGGGCTCAGCGAGGGTGCGGAAGATGCTGACGCGGGTACCAGCGAGGAAGCCTTGCTCGGCCTCGAAGAGTTTCCCCGCGATGGTGAGGGTCCCGTCTCCACGGATGCGACGGCGGCCTTCGACGGTGAGCGCATCACGCAGTTGCTGCTCGCTGATGCGATCTTGCTGCTCCGCACTGACGCCGCTGTCGTAGACCTGCCTGGGGGACTTGCCCAGCAGCGACGAGTGCGGAGCCACCTGGTAGTGGCGCTCCAGCCACGCCAGTAGCCGGACCTGCACGTCGTGCAGCGAGCTCATGGGACCCAGGTGGCTGAGACACTGGTCGCGCATCGTGCGCCAGAATCGTTCCATCTTCCCACGCGCCTGCGGGTCGTAGGGGCGGGCGTGCACCAGCGTGATGCCCAGCCGGCCGCAGGCCGTGTACAGGGCGTCGCCGACGTAGGTGGGCCCATTGTCCAGGAAGAGCTTCTCCGGTAGCCCATGCCCTCGCCACGCCCGCACGAGCAGGGCCAGCATCTCGCTCTCCCGCTCGTTCGAGCAGGCCTGCAGGGCCAACACGTAGCGACTGTGGTCATCGAGCAGCGCGTGGATCCGCAGCGGCACTGAGCGGCCCTCCACGGTCAACGCCGGGCCGTGGCACACGTCGGCGTGCCAGATGACGTTGGGACGGGGTGCCTCCCAGCGGCGGCGATCTCGTGCGGAACCGGCGAGCTGGCGGCTCTTCGCGGCGCTCAGGCCATGCTCGGCGTACAGCCGCCGCACGGTGCTGGCGCGCACCAACTTGCGTGGTAGGCGGCCATCTTCCTCCAGCGTCCGCAGAATCAACGCGGCCGAGGCGTCGGGCCGCTCGCGCTTGATGTCGAGCAGCAGCTGGCACTGCTCCTCGGTGAGCTTCCGCCCGTGCCCCGTGTCGCAGCGGCGTTTCGGCTTCAGCGCATCGAGCCCGCCCCGCCGGTAGGCATACAGCCAAGCCTCGTATGTGGAGGCTCCGTAGCAGCGGGTGCAATCGGCGCCCGGTGGCAGTACGGGGCGTGTGCTGAGCTCACGCAACTCGGCAGCGAGCTCCCCGTGCGTGAGGCTACCGCGCGAGCACAGCGCGCCAATCAGGGCGTGCCGAAACAGCGCCACCGCCTCGACGTGGTCCCTCGGTTTCAACTCGTCATTCATCGATGTCTCCTTTCCGGCCTCGCAGGCCGTGACCGAGACATCGCGAATCGCCGCTCGCTGCTCGACGTCGCTAACTGGTGGGCGCCTCCTGCGGCGTCGCACAGACGCCGTGCCCATCGAAGATCGCGGCCGCTTCGACCGCGTCGGCGATCAGGTTACCGGTGCCATCTCGGGCCCGGACCGAGAGCCGTTGCAGGAGCATCTCGACCGCCTCCCGACCGGACACGTGCCCGCCTGCCGGGCGCCGCAGCCGCCACCAGTCCCACGCCTGCCGCGTCCACCGTCGCAACGACGCCCATCCCCGGCCGGCCTCGTGAGCCACCGTCCTTGCGGCGCTCACCCGCCGACGGACGGCTGCCGACGCGAGCCCGCCGAGCGCCCACAGCGCCAAGGCGAGCACGATCGTTGTCGGACGGTAGCGCGTCCTGGGCAGCAGCCCGGCCGGCACGACCGTCACCACCGCGCCGCAGCTCCGGCACCGGTAGCGACGAGTCGCCAACTCGTCATCGAATGGCTCCCCATCCACCGCGTCCAGGCCCGTCTGGGTCCGGAACCGGAGCCCGTGGCCCTGCAGGGTCACCCGCCCCCCCACCGCACATCCCGGGGCGTGACAGCAGGGACACGTTGCAGGTCTAACGGCGGCCGCCGACGGCAACGCTCCCATCCAGCTCTTGACGTCCAGCGTCGCGTAGACGACGCGTATCTCGCTCTGACTTTCCGTTTGCACTGGGTCGGAGCACGACGGGGACGGTGCTCGTAACACCTCCCCGTCACCTGATTCTGCGGCCCGCTTCGTGCGGTTGCTCTTTCCTCCGGCGCCCCTCCTACCCGAACCGCCCCGCTCTCGGACAGCTACTTCCGTGGGACGCGCGTTTCACGCGGCCAGATCCCCACGGCTCACCCTGCGCGCGATCCCCGCGCCGGCCACGTAGGACGGGGGCCGCCAACACGTAGCTCCCTGGACGAAGGCTCTGGTGAACTGCGTGTTGTAGTGACGGACGGCATCTCTCACACCCTCGTGATGCACAACGTCGGACTCAGCGAGTGAGTCGTGGCGAGTGACAGAGTGCCACCAGTCGTGGGTGCTGACCGTGTCTGTCACCTGAACTGAGGCGACGCTCCGAAGGTCGCGCAGGGAGGCGTCTCCAATGGCCCAGTCGCGGCCGAGTTGGTATCCGAGATCGATTGCCTCCTGGAGTTCGTCCTCGCGTTCAGGAAGCAGTCGAGCCCGGACACTGTTGATGGTGTTGCTGCTCACTTCAGGTACTCTTGCCATTGCTGATTTCCTTTCTCCTGGTGCATCTGGTGTCACCGCTGTCCAACCATCATCATCGTGGTGGCGTCACGCGATCCAGAATCAGCGTTCGTCGAGATAGAAGGCGAGTTCGTCCCATTCCTTTCGCGCTCCTTCCAAGAAGCCCTCCGTGAACTCCTGGTTGAAGTTACACACGGCCGATTCGAGGTGGATGTTCGTGAACTCCGTGTACTTCCGAAGGGAGTGGTGGCCACGGGCCAGTGTGCGCCACCGAAGCCCTCGGGATACGCTGTGGAGGGGAATCTCAACAACTCTGGTCAGGTCCTTGGCCGATGCCTCCTCGGCGACCCA
>JAFGIS010000044.1 GCA_016929495.1 Polyangiaceae bacterium
CTCGAGCACTACCGCCAGCTCGAACGCGAGGCGCAGGCCTACGAGCTCCGCCACGACGAGCGGAAGCGGAGGCAGGCCGAGCGGGTTTGGGGGCAGCTCTCGGACGAGGTCGCGCAACTGAGGAAGTGGAAGGGAGGCAAGCCATGATCTCTCTGACCGGCGCGCGGGCGCTGGTGCGGCGCTCAACGCGCGAACGGCGTGCCCGCGTCGTAGGGGGCCTTGGCGGGCAGCGCCGCCACGCGCGTGGTCGCCGTGGCGCCGGTCGGATCGATCCATGGCCACCGTGCGGTGCCGAAAAAGCCCGGCACGGTCGCGAGGAAGAGAGAGTTCGGCAACGCGTGGGTGCCCAGCGAAGGGTCCCAGACGACGTCGTTCGTCACCGAGTCCCAGTTGCCATGGCGCCAGGGCATGTCCAGCGCCTTGGTGGTGGAGGTCGCCTGGCGGCCGTCCCAAGTGGTGCCGAGCATGCATATGAACCTCCACTCGTGGTGAGCCGAACGCAGGGGCCCCCGGGCCGCGACAGAATAGCTCGTCCTGGCCCCAGCTTCCCATCTCGAAGACTCGATGGGGCTGTTCCCCAGGGCCGTCTGGCTGGAGCTGATCGCGGCCGCCGGCTTCGATCCGCTCGCAGTTCCCTTCGAGCACAGCCCGTACGGCAACACGGGGCACGAGGCCTTCCTCGGCTCGCGCTCGACCCGCAAGGAGCCATGAAATGAGCGAGCCCAGCCCGCGCTTCTGGGAGGTCTTCTTCGAGCTCTACGAGGGCTTGCCCAGGCAGGGTCCCGGCAACCGCGGCTGTGCCGATGAGGCACTCGGGCTGTGTCGCGACCTGGCGTCCTCGCCAGCTGTGCTTGATCTTGGCTGCGGCGTCGGCTGTCAGACGATCCATCTCGTCGAGCTCCTGCCCAGCGCCGTCATCACTGCCATCGACAGCCATGCGCCGAGCATCGCGCGGCTGCGCGAGACCGTCGCCGAGCGCGGGCTCGGTGAGCGGGTGCGTCCCATGGTTGGCGACATGGCCAAGCCCGAGATGCTGCCCGAGAGCATCGACCTCGTCTGGTCCGAGGGGGCGCTCTACAACATCGGCATCGAGAACGCACTGCGGGTCTGCCATGCGCTGCTGCGCCCGGGCGGCTATCTCGCCTTCACAGACGCCGTCTGGCGCAAAGGCGACCCGCCGCCCAAGGTCAAGGCGAGCTTCGACCTCGACTATCCGACCATGGGTAGGATACCGGATGTCCTGGCGGCCATAGACAACGGTGGGTTCGTACTCGTCGGCCACTTCACCCTACCGGACGAGGCCTGGTGGGACGACTTCTACTCGCCGATGGAGCGACGTATCGAGGTGCTGCGCGGCAAGTACGCCGGTGATGCCGAGGCGCTCGCCGTCCTCAACCAGCTCGCACAGGAGCCGGAGATGCACCGGCGACACTCGGACTACTACGCCTACGAGTTCTTCGTGGCGCGTCGAGCGATGGGAGGCGGCGGTCCATGAACCTCACGCCACAAGCTTGGTCTTTCAAGCTGGGCGAAGCCGCAGACAAGTTCAGTACGGAGCTGACGATGCCCGAGTCCTTGGTCGACGGGCAAGAGCAAGAGCTCAGAGTCCTGAGCAGCCATAATGCTGGTCTCATCGTGTTCCGTGAGGAGCGTGACGGCGCCATCACGCTGCTTCTTCCGAACGCCGACTGTCCACGAGCGAAGACCCCAGCGAACCGGTGGACTGCGCCCCGCCTGCGTGCCTCTCTGCGCGACCCCCGGGCGCCGGCCCAGGAGAGACTGATCGTGTCCGCCGTGGACGACGAGTAGCTTTACACATCGCTGGGGAGGGGGCCGCTCGCCGTAGATGCCCCCGCCGTGACCGGCGCGGTTCGGCCGCGCGGGCTTCGGCTCGCTTTGCTCGCCTGCGCGCGCTCGGGGTCCGCCTAGCGCCGGCCTGCGCCGGCGCGGGGGCCCGACTCCCATCGCGAGCGCCATTGACCCACGCGGGTTTGGCGCCGATGCTGGCGGCGGTGATCACGCTCTTCGGCAAGCTGGAGTCGGGCAATGTGCACAAGGCGCGGAGGATTCTGCGCCGGGCAGGCATCCCCTACCGCCGCGTCGAGGTGTCACAGGCCCGCGGCGAGCCGCGGCGATCGGAGTATCTTCGCATCGACCCGATCGAAAAGGTGCCCGCGGTCGAGCTCGACGACAGCGATGTGTTGACCGAGTCGGGTGCGACCTGCAAAGTGCGGAGCTGTCTATGCGCATTCGGTGGATTGTCCCCCTGGCCCTTGTCCCGTTGGTGGCCTGCTCGTCCAGGCGCGGCACGAAGAGCGATCCCGACGGTTCCGCTGCGGTAGACGCCCCAAGCGCGGGCGTCCCAGGCACGGGAGGTCAAGGCACGGGTGGTATGGCCGCGCAGGGCGGAGCGACCACGGGCGTGGTGGGCGATGCGGGGGGCGGCGGCGCGCCGATCGGCGGAGTCGCCAACACCGGGGGCAGCCACGCCAACGGCGGCAACACTGATAGAGGCGGTAGCCACGCGAGCGGCGGCGACGCCAACACGGGTGGCACCGCCAACACGGGCGGCACCGTCACAACGGGCGGCGCTAGCAGTACGGGTGGGAGGAGCGCCGCGGCCGGTGCCGGCAGTACGGGTGGCAAGAGCTCCGCGGGCGGCGACGCCGGCGCCGGTGGCACGGCTGGCACCGGCGGCGTCGCCACGGGTGGCGCAGTCGGCACCGGGGGAAACGTCTCGACGGGCGGTACGGGCGCCTTCCACCGCAAGTACGTAGGCAACATCACGACTGCCCACCAAGCGGATGCGGCGGGTCTGCGCTTCGCCGACTACTGGGATCAAATCACGCCGGAGAGCGCGGGCAAGTGGCCCGCTGTCCAGCGCAGCGTGACCCAACCCTTCGATTGGACCACGCTGGATGCCATCTGGGACTACGCCCACACGAACAACCTCGTGTTTGCGGAATGTTGTTTCGTTTGGGGCGCCGCTTCCCCTGCGGGCAGCATCACCGCGGACCACGTGCGCGCCTGGATGACGGAATTCTGCGCCCGGTACCAGGAGACCGCGATCATCGAGGTAGTGAACGAACCTCCGCCCCACACCACACCAAGCTTCGCCAACGAGATGGGCGGCGATACCAACGGCGACTGGGCGTGGATCACCAATGCGTTCGTCTGGGCGCGCGAGGCCTGTCCGAAGGCCATCTTGGTCATGAACGACTACGGCAACATCGAGTACGAGGACCAGAACGCCCATTTCATCGACATCGTCAAGACGATCCAGGCTGCGGGCGCGCCCATTGATGCGGTGGGTGCACAGGCGCACGATGCGGCCGACCTCCCGATCGCGACGGTGAAAGGGTTCATGGACCGGCTTCACAGCGAGACCGGACTGCCTGTCTACATCACCGAGTACGACGTCGACCTGTCCGACGACGCGGAGCAATTGGCTGTCTACCAGGACCAGTTTCCGGTCTTCTTCGACACGGACTACGTCCCTGGGATCACCCTCTACGGATGGATCGTGGGAAGGACATGGAGGGCCAACGCCGGCTTGGTGGCTCAGGACGGAACCTTCCGGCCCGCCATGACCTGGCTCACGCAAGTCCTCGAGCGCCCAACGACGCCATAGTGCCTCGCGCGGCCAATCACTTCACCTCGACCCGCCGCTCCGCCCAGCTCACCCCGCCGCGGTCGTCGCGCACGACGAACCACAGCGAGACCTCGTCGCCCGAAGCACGGCGGCGTGCGACCCAGCCGGTCGTCGTGTCGCTCGACGTACGCACCTGGTCTTCGAAGATCCCTTCGGTGGTGTAGTACTGGACGACGACCTGCTCGGTGTACTCGCGCCCGAATTCGTCCTGGCCCGATTCGATGCTGCCTCGAGGGATGCGGACGGAAAGCGTGTGTTTGGGAGCGCTCGGGCAGCCGTCGTAGTCGTCGTCGGACGTATTGCAGGAGTCGACCTCCTTGACATCGTCCTCGAGCCACTCGTCGCCGTCGAGAAGGATGGCGTCGATGACGGGGTTGTCGTTGCGTTCGGACTCGCGCAACATGATGCGTTTCAGACCCACCACCGTCTTGTCGAGGTCGAGAGCGCGGCCGCTCTCGGGGTCGATGCAGCGGAACGGAATGCCGTTCGCGTCGCGATGCAGATCGAGCTTTCCGGGACAGGCCATGCTCAGGATGCCTGCCACCGCCTGCGAGCGCGCCTGAGGCGATAGTCCTTCGAGAGCGTCGGCGGGCACCGTGTAGTCGACTTCAGTGACGCCTTCACCGCTCGCGAACACCGCTTCGGAAGTCGGCCTGCCGCTGGTCGCGAGCTCGTCCAGACAGCCGTCCACCGAGGTCGCGTCTGGAAGCAGGCAGGCGGCCCATGCCCAGACGATCGGACGCTCGCGCGTGTCGACACCGAGGGCGCGTAGGTGCACCGTCTCTCCAGGGCGCGCGTAGGGCTCGTCCGCCTGGACTGCCAGCACTCTGAGGCCGGTGATCCGTGACCCTGGCGCGAAGTCCGAGCCGCAAGCCCCCAGGGCCGGGAGGGCGAACGCCAGAGCCACGAGAGCGCGCGAGAGGTGTTGATTGGTGTTCATAGTTCACCCTTGACGCCGACGATCGGCAGGATCGGAAGTCCGGAAACAGAGGAGCTCTTCGAGTAGTCGTAGTTGTACGAGACCGCTTCGACGTTGCGCCGGTTGTACGCGTTCTGGACGTCGAGGTACGCCGTGAGCTGCCAGGCCTCGAACTTCCAGGTCTTGTCCACGCGCAAGTCGAGCTGGTGGAAGGCGGGCAGACGGCTCGCGTTGGCAGGCGTCTCATCGACCGCGGCGTAGCTCCCGGCGTCGTAGTCCATGACGCCGCCGACCGCGGGGGTGTACGGGCTCCCGGTCACGTAGCGGAAGCGCGCGCCCACCTGCCACCCGCGGCCGAGCTTGTAGCTACCGAGTGCTGTCAGGACATGCGTCTGGTCGTAAGCGTAGCGGACCTCGGGCAGTCCCGGGCCGTCGCTACGTTCACTGCGGGAGAGCGTGTAGGCGACCCAGCCGTAGAGCGGCCCTTCGGGCTTGAGCCGCAGCAGCCATTCGGCACCGTAGCATCGGCCCGTGCCGACGTTCTGGAACAACAGGCCGGTGGCACCTGCGCCGGGGTCGGGCGTGGCGACGACCAAATCGTCCAGATCCTTGTAGAAGCCCTCCACCGAAAGCTCCAGGGCTCGCGTGAACGCCTGTTCCACGCCCAGGCTGTAGTGCACCGCGCGGGTGCTGCGCACGCCGTCGTTTCCGAACGGCTTGATGCTGGCGTGCGGGGGCGGAGGCTGGTGGAACAGTCCGATTCCGCCCTTGAGGGTCGTGTGTCGTGGCCCCGGGATCAGATCGTAGCGCGCGCCGAGCCGCGGATCCGCGGTCCAGCGCTTGGTGTCTCCACCGTAGTCGACGCGGACCCCGGGCAAGAGCTTGAGCGCACGGGTCGGGGTGAGCTCGAGCATGGCGTAGGCCCCGGGGTCAAGCACCGCGCCGCTCGCGCTCACCTCGGTCGGCGGGCGTCCGAAGATCGGGCCGCTGGTGTCGCCCGTAGCGAAGTTCATCACCGGAAGACGCCAGCCCACGTCATAGTGCGTCCAGATGACGTCGAGGCCAGCGACGGCCGTCACGGACCGACCGAGTCTCACGCGAGCGTCGCTTCTGCCGTGGACGGACAGGAAGTCTATGTCCAGCGATAGACTGCCGAACACCTGTCGCTGCAGGTCGCGGCCGACGGCGATGGAGTTCTTGAGCCGCACCGCGTCCCCGACGTGCGAGTCGAGCTCGGCCTGTCCGCGAACGAAGGCCGTGCGCAGCGACAGATCGCCGCCCATCGGGTCTCCGGGATCGGGCGTGTTGATGCTCAGCGCCATGTGGTCGTCCGAGCCGTAGCCCACCAGGCGAAGCGTCGTATCGCGCGAGAGGTCCTGCTCGAGCATTGCTTGGTAGTCGTAGTAGACCGGTGCGGCGGTGACGCCGGCTCCGGTTTCGCGCAGGACGGGACCGAGCCAGCTATCGACCCAGGAGCGGCGAGCGCCGACCAAGAAGCGTGTCGAGGAGCCGACGGGGCCTTCGGCCAGCACGCGCCCATCCAGCAGATCGACCTGGAGCAGCCCGCCGAGGCGGTCCTTGCGCGGCGACCGCAAACCCACGTTCACGATGCCGCCCATGGCACGCCCGTACTCCGGGGAGAAGTTGCCCGGGTAGAAGTCGATGCGCTCGAGCATCTCGCTCGGCACGACCGAAGAGATCCCGCCGAAGTGATAGACGATCGGAACGGTAATGCCATCGACGAACACCTGAGTGTCTTCGGGAGCCGAGCCACGCACCACGAGTATTCCCTGCAGGCCCGGCGCGCGTGCCACTCCCGGCATGTTCGTCACGGAGCGCAGCGCGTCGCCGTTGGTTCCCGGGAGCGTCCGGATCTCTTCGGCCTCGAGCGTGCGCTGCGTGGGCTCGCGCGGAGGGCGCTGTCCCGTCACATCGATGTCGATGGCTTCGACAGCCGTCGGTTCGGTGCTGGCGGGCGGAGGCTCAGCGGGTGCTGGCCGGGCCGCACGCGTTGGTGGAGGTGCAGCCTCGGGTGCCGGGGCCGGAGCCGCGCTCTCGGCAGCCGGCGGGGTCTCGAGGGAGAAATCGAAGCGGAAGGCGATCCGCGCCGGCACCGCCTGGCCATCCTTGGTTGCGGGCGTGAACACGAGCTGCTCGGCAGCGCTGAGCGCGGCGGCGTCGAATTCGGGGCCGGCCGACTCCAGGACGGTGGCTCGACTGACGCGGCCGCTGGTATCGAGCTCGAGCGCGAGCAGGACCGTGGCCGACTCGCCGGAGGCTCGCTTGGACTCGGGATACTCTGGTACCACTGGCGCAGCGAGGCTCGGCGGTGCGAGCACGGGGGTCGCCGGATCCTGCTCTTGTGCGACAGCGCTGCGTGCGCCGCCCAGTGTGGCCCAGACCAGCACGAGGGGCGCCCAGCTCCGCGCGAAGCGTCGACGCACGTTGCGACCCGTTGTCGTGTTCGGTTCGATCTGCATCATGGCGCCGTGCCCTGAGCAAGAGTCGGGCCAAGGCCGCCCGGGCGCCGTAGGTTCGCGTTTCCGAGCGTCGGCAACGGGTGCAGCGTGCTCGACCACGGACGGACGGCGCTGCGGACGCGGCCCTGTGCGCGAACGGATGTCCGTCCGTGCGCGGACACGTGTCCGCGTCCTCCAGGTCGCTTCGGCTGGTTTCCACATGAATCTGTCTCGGCTTTGCGCGGCGGCACGGCCGCGTTCATCCCCGTTCGGCGCAAGACGCGCTTGGCACGGGGGTTGCTGAGAGGGGCTGCGCCGGGTGAACGGCACCCATCCAACGTTCGGAGACCATCGTCATGAACATCGTTGAAAGGTCCAAGGACATCCTGCTCGACGTCGGCGCTTCCCCGATCCTGTACATCATGCTCGGACTGAGCGTGGTGAGCGTCGGGATCATGCTCGAACGCGGGTGGTTTTTTCGCTCGTTAGGGGTGGACTTGGAGCGTCTGGCCAAGTCTTTGTCGGACCGGCTGAATTCCGGCGACATCATCGGGGCACGCTCGCTGGTAGCCCGCTCCCGTTCGGTCGAGGCAGCGGTCGTTGCCGCCGGTCTCGCCGAGCTCGACAACGGTCCCGAAGCGGCCGACGAAGCCATGGCCAGCGCCACGGCGCTCTGGCGCATGCGGCTCGAGCGTCGACTGGCCTTCCTCGGTACCTTGGGCAACAACGCGCCGTTCGTGGGCCTACTCGGTACGGTGATCGGTATCGTGCAGGCATTCGACCGTCTGCAGAGCGCCGGGCTCGGTGGCAGCGGCGCAGGTGCCGAAGTCATGGGCGCGATTGCCGAGGCGCTGGTCGCCACGGCCATCGGCCTGGCCGTCGCCATCCCGGCGGTCGCGGCTTTCAACTACTTCCAGCGACGCATCAAGGCCACCCTGGCCAACACCGAAGCGCTCAACCACGTCCTGCTCGGTTTCCTCAAGGGGCGCGGTGCGCGCGGCGGTCTAGTCCTAGAACCCCGCGGCAGCGACCAGCCGACCCTTCGCTCCATC
>JAFGIS010000517.1 GCA_016929495.1 Polyangiaceae bacterium
GGCCACGTTCAGCCTGTCTCGCTGACGTGCCGGCCGGGGGCAATAGACGGCCAGTTTGGCTGGGATTTCGAGTTGTTTGGTAGCACAGCCGCGGCACGGGTGCGGGCACCCGGCTTGCCGCTACTCTTCGACTGCGTGGGCTCTGGTGCCGAACAGGCCGCGCTTCGCTCCTTGCGCGCCAGCCACTGTTTTAGATCCTTGGTGAGCCGGTTTGCATCGGGATGCCGACCCAGCTCGCGCCGCAACGACTGGAGCACGGCGCGTTCGAGTCCGGTCTTCGCGGGGGAAAGGGAGTAGTACGACCAGGCGCCGTCACGCCGATCGACGACGAGCCCGGCATGGCGCAAGGTGGCCAGGTGACGCGACGCCTTCGACTGGGTGATCCCCAGCGCCTCCATCATGTCGCAGACGCAGAGCTCGTCGTGGTTGAACAGCAGCCACAGGATCTGCAGGCGGGCCTCGTCCCCAAGGACTTTCAGAAACTGGGCGACGTCTCTCACGGTAGCCTCCAGTAGTTCATCCGGACATGCGTATATGCGGTTGTCCGTGTGGCCGCAAGCGGGCACGGGCGCCCAGCCTGCGCGGGTGGGTTGCTGAGACCGAGACGGACTTGCCCAGCTCGCTGATGCCCAGCCCCCAATGCTCGAGGGTTGCGGGTGGGACGGGTCGATCCGGTCAAAGGCGCAGGCGTCGGCCGGCTGTACGCTCGATCGGAGGGCGGTGGCCACGGCGAAGACGAAGGGGCGCCGAGAACACGCGCTCCCAAAGCCGCAAAGCGTTCACGCCGGGACTGGATCACCTGGATTCACGCCGCTCTGCTCGGTCTTTCTCGCAAACGGAATGGTTGCCGATAGTCACGAAAACATACATTATCGTGACTATCGCTGGAGGTCACATGAGCCCAGGCCGGCCGAAAGGCGAGCAGCCGCAAAGGAACAGGTATCTGCCCTCGTTTTCCGTTCCGACCGGCGTCAAGCACCTGGAACCAGAGCAACTTGTCACGCTGACGCAGTCGTTCCGCGAGTGGTACCAGCAGCAATTACCAAGACCAGCCGACCGTCGTGCTCGGGGCCGCATTTGGCTGATTTTCCTCATCATCCGCTACACCGCCGCCAAGCTCGGCGAGGCGGTCGCCATCGACGAGCAGAAGGACCTCGACCTCGTACGCGGTGTGCTCACCCTGCCCGGCACCAGGAAGGGTCAGGCCAGGCGCGAGATTCGGCTGCCGCCCGATGTCGTCGAAGAAATCAGCGCCTACCTTGAAGCCCCTGCCAGCGAAGCCTTGCGTGGCAGGGTCTTCGGGCTCGACCAGGGATTCGTTCGCCGCAAGTTCTACGAGCGGGCCGACGCCTGCTCGATCCCCAGAGACCTCGCGAGCCCCCAGGTGATCCGGGCCTCGCGAGCCCTGGAGCTTCTGGATGCGGGCATGCCGCTTCCCGTCGTGCAACGGCTCCTGGGACAGCAGACCGCGAACCTCACGGCCAGCTACGTGGACTACGACCCCGACGACATCGGCCGCATCTTCGAGGCGTACTTGCTGGCCGAGCTGCGTACGCGCACCAGTGCGCGGAATCTGTTCGTGGGGCACGTGGCCGGGATCCATCCCGGCGAGATCCTCAGCGAGGTCACTCTGCAGACCTCCGAGGGCTATCGGGTCACATCGGTGATCACCAACCCGAGTCTCCAGAACTTGGGGCTCGAAAAGGGCGCCGCGGTCACAGGGATGATCAAGGCGCCGTTGGTGACGATATCCACTGGAGAAGATCCACCGACAACCAGTGCACGCAACGTCTTCGGGGGTCGAGTGACGGCCATCCGTTCTGACGGGGTCATGGCCGAGGTCGTTGCCGAGCTTCGGGGGGGAGTGGAGGTCTGTGCGCTCATCACCGCCGGCAGCCTGAAGCGAATGCAGCTTGAAGTGGAGGACGACGCTTGGGTGGTCTTCGACACGTCAGCGGTGATCCTCTCGCTCGCCTGGAATGGCGCAACCGCACAGGAGGTGAACTTGTGAAGCTTCGCTTTGATCGCTACGAGATCGCTGGCTCTCTTGGTGACTTGGGCACGCTGCTGCCGCTAGCTGTCGGCCTCATCCTGATCAACGGGCTGGACTCGACGGCGACCTTCCTCAGTATCGGCCTGTTCTACGTCCTGGCCGGCCTCTACTTCGGCGTCACCGTGCCGGTGCAACCGATGAAGGTGATCAGCGCATACGCCATCGCCAGCGCGATGACCGGCCAGCAGGTTGCTGCATCTGGGCTCTGGATCGGAGTCCTGCTCCTGACTTCGGGCATTACCGGGACCATGACCCGGGTGCGTAGCCTCGTTCCGCAGTCCACGGTGCGCGGCGTGCAGCTTGTCACCGGGATCTTGCTCTTCGTGGAGGGAATCAAGTTCATGCTGGGATGTACTAGCCTGCAGCAAGCCCAGGGGGCAGGCGAGCCGTTCCTGTCGGTCTCCTCGCTCGGCCCCATCCCCGTGGGCATCGTCCTCGGTGTCGTTGGCGTGATCGTGATCCTGCTGCTCCTCGAAAGCCGGGTCGCGCCGGCGGCGCTGGTCGTGGTGGTCGGAGGGTCCGTCGCCGGTCTCGCGCTTGGCGGCTGGCGCAACCTCGCCGACTTTCACGTCGGCCTGCACCTGCCGCAGCCGCTTCCGTTTGGTCTTCCCACGAGCACAGACCTCGTCTTTGCCTTGACCGCGCTGGCACTGCCCCAGATCCCCATGACCATCGGAAACGCGGTCGTGGCGCAGGCCGACTTAACCCGCGAGTACTTCGGCGACGAGGAGGCCAAGCGCAGCTCGCCACGAGCGCTGGCGGTCTCGATGGGGTTGGCCAACGTGGTGACGAGCTTCTTCGGTGGAATGCCCCTGTGCCACGGCGCCGGCGGCCTCGCCGCCCACTACCGGTTCGGCGCCAGGACCGCGGGCTCGAACCTGATGATCGGAGCGCTGTTCCTGGTGGCAGGCCTGCTCGTGGGAGACCAGGCCGTGGCCGTGTTCAGCCTACTGCCGTTCTCGGTGCTCGGGGCGTTGCTCTGCTTCGCCGGGGCACAGCTCGCCATGATGATCCTGGACGTGAAGGA
>JAFGIS010000518.1 GCA_016929495.1 Polyangiaceae bacterium
CGACAAGGACAAGGAGTAGTGCCGTGGCAGTCCCGAAGCGACGCAAGAGCAGTAGCAAACGCGACATGAGGCGCGCTCACCACGACAAGATCACGGCTCCCACGCTCGTGCCTTGCCCCAACTGCTCGTCTCCGATGGTGCCGCATCGCGTGTGCCCGTCGTGCGGGATGTACAAGGGGCGCAGGGTCGTTGAGCCGTCGCAGTCCCAGGACTCCAACGAGTAGCTCTTGGCGCTCGCCCGGACCTTCCGGCCGGTCACATGGCTTAACTGAAGCCCCAGCTGTTGCCTGGAGTGCCCAGCTGGTTTAACCATTTCTGGCCCGACCCGGGCGTCGGAGCTAGGGAGCACAGGATCCATGCCCAGCCAGTCAGTCCGCAGCCGAATCGTGGGAACGGGCGCATACGCGCCCGAACGGGTGGTCACGAACTTCGACCTCGCGAAGCTCGTGGACACGTCGGACGAGTGGATCACCGAGCGTACCGGCATCAAGGAACGTCGCTTCGTGGCCGATGGCCAGGCCGCCAGTGACTTGGCGTACGAGGCTTCCACCCGCGCGTTGGACGCGGCCAAGCTCAAGCCCGCCGATCTGGACATGATCATCGTGGGCACGATCTCGAGCGACATGCGTCTGCCCGCGTGCGCGGCATTCCTTCAGCAGAAGCTCGGCGCCGGGCCGATCCCGTCATTCGACCTCGGTGCCGCCTGTGCCGGATTCGTCTACAGCCTCAGCGTGGCCGATCAGTTCATGCGCACCGGCGCGATGAAGGCGGTGCTCGTCGTCGGTACGGAAGTGCTGAGCCGGATCACCAACTTCACCGACCGCAACACGTGCGTGCTCTTCGGCGACGGCGCCGGCGCGGTCGTGCTGCAGCGAGCGGAGGAGGGTGAAGCCGGTGTGCTCTCGACGAGTCTGCACACCGACTCGAGCCTGGCCACATCCTTGATGGTTCCGGCAGGCGGAAGCCTCGAGCCGCTGACGCACGAGAGCCTCAATACACAGCGCGACAAGATATACATGAACGGCCAGGACATCTTCAAGGTGGCCGTGAGGAACCTGACAAGCGCGTCGCGATTCGCCATTTCGGCGGCCGGGCTGGAGACCACTGGCATTCAGTGGGTCGTGCCTCACCAGGCCAACCTGAGAATCATCGCGCAAGTGTCGCAGCGGCTCACGATCCCGATGGAGCGCTTCATCATCAACATTGAACGCTACGGCAACACGTCGAGCGCTTCAATTCCGATGGCGCTGGACGAGGGCGTTCGCGATGGGCGCATCAAGCCTGGTGACACGGTGCTCATGTGTGCACTGGGCGCAGGGGTCTCCTGGGCAAGTGCACTGATCAGGATGTAGGAGGGCACGTGGGCATCGCATGGCTGTTTCCGGGACAGGGCGCGCAGAGCGTCGGGATGGGCAAGGCCTTGTGCGAAGCGTTTCCCGCGGCGCGGGAAGTCTTCGAGCGCGCCGACGAGGCGCTTGGTTGGTCACTGACGCGTGTGTGCTTCGAGGGGCCGGAGAGCGACCTCATGCTCACCGCGAATACCCAGCCCGCGATCCTGACCACGAGCATCGCAACGCTCGCCGCCCTCGGATCTACCTGGCCGGACATGCCCCTCCCGTCGTACGCGGCCGGGCATTCTCTCGGTGAGTACAGCGCCCTCGTGGCGGCAGGAGCGCTCCGTTTCGAAGATGCCGTGCGTCTGGTGCATCTTCGCGGCAAAGCCATGCAGCAGGCCGTCCCGGAGGGTCAGGGATCCATGGCTGCTCTGATGGGCGCAGACGCCGCGCTGGTGGAGACGATCTGTCGCGAGGCCAGTGCCATCGGAGTGGTGGCCCCGGCCAACCACAACGCGCCGGGCCAGGTCGTGATCTCGGGCGAAGCCGCGGCTGTCGCGCACGCCTCCAAGCTCGCATCCGAACACAAGCTCAGGGCCATCGCGCTGAAGGTCAGCGCCCCGTTTCACTGTAGTCTCATGCTGCCCGCGGCCCGAGCCGTGGAGCAGGCCCTGCGCGCGGTGTGTGTCCAGGCCCCGCGCTTCCCGGTACTGTCCAATGTGGAGGCCCAACCGAACAGTCTGGCGGAGCGGGTCGCGGCCCTCTTGGTCGAACAAGTCTGTTCACCCGTCCTGTGGGAACAGTCGGTGCGGTTCATGGCCGAGTCTGGCGTCGATCGGGCGCTGGAAATCGGCCCCGGCAGAGTGCTAGCCGGTCTGGTGAAGCGGACCGACGGCCGCATCCGCGTCCTGAGCATCGGCGATCCCGCCGGCGTGGAGCAGGCGCGCTCGGCGATCGCCTAGTGCCCTGTCTGGCTCGCGCGACCGCCGGACAACCCACCGGGCCTACCGCGCAGCGTTGGACGCACGCTGCGCCCTCCTCGGCACGCTCGCTCATACTCGCGGTGCGAACAAGAGGTGGCAGGGGAAGGTGACACCGACTGGCGGGCCGAGCAGCCTGGGGCTGGCAGGCCATAGCCAGCTCGATTTCCGCCTTGCGGGTTCCCGTGCCGTGCTAAACACGGCCTCCCGAGCTTGATTGTGGCGTCGTCCGCACGAGCCGTGGACCAGCGATGTTCGATCTCACGGGCAAAGTAGCACTCGTCACGGGCGGTTCACGCGGCATTGGTCGTGCGACTGCGGTGGCGCTGGCCAGCCGCGGCGCACGTGTCGTGCTCGGATATTACGCCCGTGAAGACGCCGCGCGGCAAGTCGTCGCGGCCATCGAGCAAGCGGGCGGTCAGGCGGAGGCGCTCCGCTTCGACGTCACGGACGCCGAGACAACGGACCGGGCCATCACCGAGGCGGCGCGTCGCTCGGGACGGCTCGACATCCTCGTATGCAGCGCAGGGGTCTCGTCGAGTGCATTGCTGCTGGAACTGACGGACGCCGAACTCGAGCGGCTCCTCTCCGTCAACACGAAGGGCGCCCTCCACTGTGCACGCAGTGCGCTCAAGACGATGATACGGGCCAGATCTGGACGCATCGTTCTGATGTCGAGCGTGGCCGCCGACATGGGCAATGCCGGACAGGCGGCCTACGCCGCCTCGAAGGCGGCCGTGATCGGTTTGGGAAAGAGCCTGGCACGCGAGTACGCCGACCGATGCGTCACGGTCAACATGATTGCCCCTGGATTCGTCGAGACCGACATGACCGCGGGGCTCAGTGAGCAACAGCGAGCCGGAATGCTCGCTGCCGTGCCACTGCACCGGCCCGCGACCGCGGCAGAAGTCGCGGCGGCGGTCGTCTACTTGGCGTCCGAGGAAGCAGCCTACGTCACCGGACACACGCTTCGCGTGAACGGCGGCATGTACGTCTAGAGGTATCGAAGAGCGTTCACATACAACAGAGTGGGAAGCTCCCGCACAGGAAGCGCCCTTTTGGAGGCACCATGGCGGAAGGCCGAAAGATCGAAGAAGAAGTCAAGCGCATCATCAAGGAGCAACTGGACGTCGACGAGAAGGACATCAAGCCCGAGTCCTCGTTCATCGACGATCTGGGCGCCGATTCGCTGGGATTGGTCGAGCTGGTCCTTGCGTTCGAGGAGGCTTTCGAACTCGACATCGCGGACGAAGACACCGAGAAGCTCCGCACCGTGCAGGATGCCATCGACTACATCGAGAAGCATTCGGGCGGCTGAGGTCTTCGAGGCAATCCTGAATTCAACGCACAGCGCTGGTGCAAGTCGTCGGCGAGGGAGTGTATGGAGCGAGTAGTCATCACCGGAATGGGCCTCGTCACTCCGGTCGGGATCGGAATTGAAGCGACCTGGCAATCCCTCATTCAGGGCAAGAGTGGGATTGGCCTGATCACCCTATTCGAGACCAGTTCGGAGTACCCCACCCGTATTGCAGGCGAAGTGAAGAACTTCGATCCCACCTTGTACGTGGAGAAGAAGAAGCTCAAGGAGCTCGCCCGGTTCATTCCTTTCTCCCTTGCCGCGACCAAGATGGCCATCGCCGATGCTCAGCTCGAGCTCAGCGACGAAGAGCGTCAAGAAGTAGGCGTGTACATCGGAGTTGGCCTCGGTGGGCTCGAGAATCTGGAGAAAGTCTCCCTTCTCCTGCACGAGAAAGGCCCCAAGCGCGTCAGCCCCTACTTCATCCCTTCGCTGATAGCGAACATGGCAGCGGGTCAGGTTTCCATCGAACACGGTTTTCGCGGCCCAAGTTTCGCCCATACGAGCGCGTGTGCCTCTAGCGCTCACGCCCTCGGCGAGGCGACACGCGCAATCCGTCACGGGTACGCGCAGGTCATCGTGGCCGGGGGCGCCGAAGCAACGATCACGGCCATCGGCATCGCAGGGTTCTCTGCGATGTTCGCGCTCAGTCGCCGCAACGACGACCCGGAGCGCGCCTGTCGTCCGTGGGACCGTGACCGCGATGGTTTCGTGTGCGCCGAAGGGGCCTGCAGCCTGATCCTGGAGTCCCTCTCGCACGCGAAGCGCCGCGGTGCCAGGATTCTCGCGGAGGTGACGGGGTACGGCGCGTCATGTGATGCGTACCACATCACCAAGCCCGTGCCGGGTGGCCTGGGCGCGGTGCGCGCGATGCGCCTGGCGCTCGCGGACGCCAGGCTGAACGCCGACCAAGTCGACTACATCAACGCCCATGGCACCTCGACCCCGCCTGGCGACACCGAGGAGTCCAAGGCCATCGAGAAGGTCTTTGGCGCTCACGCTCTGGAGAAGCGCGTCTGGATCAGCTCGACCAAGTCGATGATGGGTCACCTGCTCGGCGCAGCCGGAGCCGTCGAAGCTGCCGTGTGCGTCCAAGCCATCAGAACGGGCGGCGTTCCGCCCACCATCAACCTCGACAATCCAGATCCGGAATGCGCGCTGGACTACGTTCCGCACCATGCGCGAGAGCGCAGAGTGCTGCACGCGATGTCCAACTCCTTCGGATTCGGCGGCACCAACGCGAGTCTGATGTTGTCGGCATTCAGCGGCTGACGGGTGCGTTCCCGGGTCCGGACCAGCCGACGCAGCGCCCGGGCTGGTCTGACCCGCGTCGCGCTCGCGGTCTTCTACCAAGGCGCCGCGCTGGCGTCCTTCCGCGGCGGGATCGTGTTTCGATGGAATGTCCCTTCTGCAGCGAGACCAATAGCCGTGTCGTCGACTCACGCGTGGCAGCCGGAGGCACGGCCATCTGGCGTCGACGCGAGTGCGACGCGTGCCACAAGCGTTTCACCACCTACGAACGAGTCGAGTACACGCTGCCGACCGTTATCAAGAAGAGCGGTCAGCGCGAGCAGTTCGACCGACAGAAGGTCCTGCGAGGCATGCGGATCGCATGCAACAAGCGTCCCATCTCCGAGGACGCACTCGAACGCGAGGCCTCCGCAGTGGAACGCGCTCTCGCGGAGAGCGGGGAGAAGGAGGTGGCGTCGTTGCTCATCGGCGAGCGAGTGATGGCCCGCCTCAAGGCCCTCGACGCCGTGGCCTACGTGCGCTTTGCGAGTGTGTACAAATCCTTCCGCGACATCGATGAATTCGTGCAGGAAATGGCCACGCTTGTTCGTTCACGCGGGGCGGAGTAGGCTCGGCCGGACATGGACGCGGAAGATCGGCTGATGATGCGGGCCCTCGAGCTCGCCGCGCAGGGTGACCCGTCTCCGAATCCCCACGTCGGCGCCGTCCTGGCGGACGGGGAGACGGTGATCGCCGAAGCGTACCACGAGGCGGCAGGCCTCGACCACGCGGAGATGGCGGCGCTACGCACCGCAGGCGAGCAAGCACGCGGCAAGACGCTCTATGTGACTCTGGAGCCCTGCAGTCACGAAGGGCGGACGCCTCCGTGCGTCGACACCATTGTCGAGTCGGGCGTGCGGAGGGTCGTGATCGGCTGTCGTGACCCCAATCCGCATGTTGTCGGCGGCGGGGTGGAGCGTCTACGCGAGGCCGGCGTAGAGGTCGTGGTCGGCGTCCTCGAGAAGCAGGCGAAGGCGTTGATCGCACCCTGGACGAAGTTCGTCACGGAAGGTGCCTCCTATCTGAGCCTCAAGATCGCCGTCTCGCTGGACGGACGCATCGCGACTCGCACGGGAGCCTCGAAATGGATCACCGGAGAGGAATCGCGGCTACGGGTGCAGTCGCTGCGCGCGGCACGCGATGCGGTGATCGTTGGCATCAACACGGTCGTCGCCGATGATCCACGACTGACTGTCCGCGACGTGCCGGGACGCAGCCCAGCGCGGGTCGTGGTGGACAGCAAGCTCCGGATCTCGCGCAATAGTCGGCTCGTCGCGACGGCCGGCGAGGTTCCGACGTGCGTCCTCACGACGCCGGACGCCCCGCGCGCAGTCGCAGAGGCTTTGGAGGATTGCGGGGTCAAAATCATCCGCGTCCCCGCCACGGCCGAGGGTCGCTGCGACATGCGGATGGCATTGAACGAGCTCGCGGCACGCGAGGCGGTCAGTGTCCTGTGCGAAGGCGGTGCCGAGCTCGCCGGCAGCTTGCTTGCCGCGGGTTTGGTCGATGAGCTCCACGTTTTCATCGCGCCCGTGTTGCTCGGGCCGAGGGGACGTCCGGGAGCGGTGGATTGGGCCGGGCCCGACAACGTCTCCGAAGCCCCGCGCATCGATTCCCCGCTCTGGGAGCTATGCGGTGCCGACGCTTACGTGTCGGGTCTGCTCGTGTACCCGAAGCGTGGCTCGCGAACGAACGCGACCGGCTGAGTGCGCCACGGCATCGCCACGTCCACACGGCGGGGGGCCTGCCGCCGTCGCTCAGGGATGGAGTGAACAGTGGCCGCCAAACCTGCCCCGCTAGTGGAGTATCTCCACGACACGCCACACAACCAGAAACCCGTGTCCTGGCTCAGACTGCGAGCATTCGCCGCAGAACTCGACGGCTTCGCCCCGTTTGAGGCCGTCGAGTTGTGCGGCGAGTCACGGAGACAGGGCACTAGGCTCGGTTCCGCCTCGGCGACCGGGGCTCGGATTGCGGGGACAGGCGCCTCGTACTATCGTTAGGATCATCACATGGCCGTTCGCGAGATACTCACTTACCCGCATCCGAACTTGCGCAAGGCGGCGCAGCCCGTGGAGCGAGTGGACGACGAGATCCGCAAGCTCGTCGAGGACATGGCCGAGACCATGTACGCAGCTCCGGGAGTCGGCCTCGCAGCCAACCAGATCGGCGTTCTCAAGCGTGTCTTCGTGATCGACACCGCAACGGATGACGAGCCCAGCCAGCTGCGTGTCTTCATCAATCCGGAGATCATCGAAGCCAATGGCACGCAGACCTGGAGTGAAGGCTGTCTGTCGTTCCCAGGTGCTTCCGAGGATATCAAACGCGCCGAGCAGGTCGTCGTGCGCGCACTCGACGCAGAGGGCCAACCGTTCGAGCTCGAGGCGCATGGGCTCTTGGCCGTGGCTATCCAGCACGAGAACGATCATCTCGACGGCGTGCTGATGATCGACAAGCTGAACGCGTTGAAACGACGACTGCTCAGCAGCAAGCTGGCCAAGCAGGCCAAGGCGCGTTCTTCGGCCGACTCGGAGCAGCCTCGCGTGTGAGGCCGCCCCGACCAGCAGAGCCGCTGCTCTGCGGTCTGCGCCAACAAACGGACCTGCTTGCCATGGGGCTGAGCCGCCGCTAATCGGCTGAGCTCGGAGGGACATCCTCGGAGTCCGGAGCGGCCCGCTTGAGCTCGTCTACGAAGCTGGCGGCCAGAGTCGTGGCCTCGAGCTCAACGGCCTGCGAAACACGATCGCCCGGCGAACGGAACACGTACTCGGTCGTAATTCGGTCCGCGTCCGCACCAACGATGCGCGAGATACTCGCAAGTCGCGAGCAACCTCGAACGGCAACCACCTCGACGACCAACACGAAGGCATCGGCGACCAGGCGGCTTGCGACACTGAGCGAGGTCCCGGGCAGCGCCGAAGCAACGAACGCTGGAAGGCTGATCAGCGCGTTCTCGACCGCTCCGTTCGGCAGATACGCCAAGGTCCCTTCGATCCCCGCTTGAACGATCCGGAGCGCGGCAACGAGCGCTTCGGGCGAAGACAGCTCGGCGACCAGACGCGACCCGGTCATCGCCGCGCCACGATGAGCGATACTTCGGGGCGACGTGGCCGCGACGTCGGAGGCTAGTCGGACGACCCCGACGCGTTCGGGCACGAAATCATCGTAGCTCTGCAGCGCCAGAATGGGACCAGGAACGTCCACCGCACACAGGGCACTCAACAGCAGCGGGGCGCCCGCGCTACGGGCGCCGACCACCAGGATTGGAACCCGCGCACGCACGCATTGCGTGAGAAACTCGGCCGCCGGGTGGCTCAGCACTCCGCGCTCCGCCAACTGGTCCAGACTCGCGAAGAACGCCGTGGCCCGGCGCAGTACCAGGGCCGCGCCCGCGGGCGCCGCCTCGTCGACGACCGCCCACATCTGCCAGCCGCCCGGCAGTTGGCGGTGGATCGAGATCTCGCCCGGCCCGATCGGCTTGCCCGCGAATCGGCATAGTCGAACAATGGCCCGGCGCAGCGCGGACTCCGAAGAGTAGCCGGGGTCTACCCGGTGCCGTTGGCCCCCTCGCAGGGCCGTGATGTCGTCGAAATGCGCGGCGACGATCTCGGTCGTGTCCTCGTGAGTCAGGTACCCGGTCAGTGCGCCGTAGCGAAGCAGCTCCGCACGGGCGTCCGCCATCAGGTCTACGCGTGAGACTTCTTCGCCGAGCTCGCCATCCTGAGTAAGCTCCTCGAGCTGACCTTCGAGCAACTCGTCGATGCGTTGCGTCAGTCGCTCATCGACATCTTTGTCGAGCGCACCGGGCGCGAGCACCTCCTGCATGCGGTCCATCAGCAGCCCGAGCGCCTGCCGACGGAGGCTGCTGGTCGGGGGCTCCGGCCGATCTCGCACGTCGATGTGGCCGCCGGGGTCGCTCGGAAGCGCGATTCCCCCGGGCAGCGGGGACGCAGCGGCGGGTCCTGCACCCAGAAGACTCGGGTTGCTGCCAACGACTGCGTCGGGACTGCCCGACGCCGTCTTGGTCGGTCCGGACTGGCCGCCGCCGGGGGCAGTTGCCTCGAGCGTGGGCCGTCCGCTCGTCGAGCGAAGGGAGAGCCGTTCGCGGCCAGGTGACGAACCGCCGTGCCCGTTCGTGCTGAGCGGAACGTCCACCGACTCCGGCGAGGTCTCGATGCGCAGAACGAAATCGCCAATGTAGATCCGGTCTCCCTCACGAACGATCGTCGCTTGGGCGATCCGACGCCGGTTGACGTACGTGCCGTTCGTGCTGTTCAGATCGGTGACAATGAAGCGACCGTCGCGATAGATGAGACGCGCATGCCTTTTCGAGACGTTGCCCTTGGGCAGCATGAGGTCGTTGCCCTGAACGCGGCCGATACTCAGTTCGGCCGTGTTGAAGACTTCTCGCCGCTCGGTTCCCCCTTTCTCGTAGACGACCACGGCGAAACTAAGCTTGTCGGCCTGCATCTCGGGCGAAATCACTTGCGAGTTCCAATAGATTCCGGGGTCGCAGGGGTTCTGTCAACGCGCGTCCTCTGGCGGCCAGCTGTCCGGATTCCGAACAAACCCCGAGCCCGTGCTTCACGCTTCGCCGTCGAGGCGGCGACCCGATGCGCGCACAGCGAGGGGAAGGATCCCGCCTCGCTCCGCGATAGGTGGAATCCCAAGCTTGGACCGACTAGACCACGCCAGCGCCACTCCCTGGCCGGCTACCCACTCAGTCAGCATCTCAGGTACAAGAGACTCGTCAGCGTCACAACGAGCTCCGACCAGCCGGACATGAACGAGCGATCAGCCTGGATGCTTCGGCCGTTGGTGCCGCACGTCGCTGGCCAGCAGCGTCAGCAGCTCCCCGGCGAGCGACATCACGTCTTTCTCGGAAAGCCCGCAGGAGCGCAGCTCGCGATAGATCGTCTTGGCGAGGATTCTCGGGGTGCGGGGATCCTTCTGGTCGGCAACGTCGAAAAGCGCATTCATGACTCTGGAGTTCCTGGGACCTGTTCGGCAGGCCTATGTCGGCAGCTGCGGGCATTCAAGAATGATGCCGCTGTCCTCGAGTGGCCGCTCGGCAGCGAGAGGCGACTTCAAGCACCGTCGGTGCGCGTCGGCTCTGCCCACACGCGAACCGAGATACGCACCTCGGCGTACGCCACTGACGCCATGGCGCACTGCGCTACGCGACCGGAGACGATTGGTTGAACCAAATCGCTTACGCTGGCTCCGGAGGCCCTCACCCGGCCTCGCGTCGATCTGCCTCGCGGCACCCTTCTCCTTCTGGCCAGTCGGCGCAGCTTCTGGCCGGACTCACACCGACCTGGCGCTACGGCGCCGCGAGCCGGACGTATCCGGCCACGGCGGCGCGCCCAGGTCGCTCGATGGCGCTCAGCGTGCTGGTAACCAACTCTCGGCCACCGGTGCGGAAGTAGAGAGCTTCCCCGACCCTGGGCCGCGCTGGGGAAGGCACTGAGTGGCCGTTGGGAAAGAAACGTACGGCCCCGCTCAGCTGTCGCCGCAGCGCACAGTGACCCGTCAGCCATTGCCCCGTGCCTCGGTCTCGAACTGCAACGCAAATCCCATCGCGCAAGTGGTACTCCGTGTTGCGCGTCACGTACATGGTGTGGTGTCGCCGCTCCGGCCCGCCATAGGCATCGCGGCTCGCTTGAGTGTCTGGCACGAAAGACCTCCGTGGACTGGCCGTGGAAGCTTCCCAAGCCAGTGCGAACGCGGGCAAATTTGCGCCGACTCGTGCGCGACGCCAACGAATGGTATCTGGGGGTTCTGTCGCGCCGATCCCTCCCACGCGGTTCGATAAGCACTTAGCGGGGCGCTAATGCCGCGTTTCGATCGAAGTGATGGGGTTCTCGCCGCCCCCGACCGGGCGAGGGCGGCGAAAAACCCGCCGCTTCCCAGCGATCTGACCCGCGGCACCCCTTGTTCTTGGGCATCGTTTCGATCGACACGATGCACTAGCGCCTCGTGTCGATCGAGTTGAGGGGCCGAGCCTGCCCCGTGCGCTTCAACAAGATGCTGCCCAAATCTCGCGGTCGGAGGCACTCCGTCGTACGATCTGCTCATGGACGGTCGGCGCCAGGGCCCCGGTCTCGCCAAGACGTTCGGGGTGCCATTGCTGCGCTCCAGGAAACTGGAGCTCTGGCAGAGCAGCGACTACCGTTGGCGGCAGCTCTTCGAATCAGCCGACGTCATGAGCGAAGGAGCTACTCGTGAGGAGCCGGACGGCCCCGTGTACTACGGGACGACGAGCGTGCTGCTCCCGACCGTCTCGGAGGGCGGCTCCCTGCCAGACGCTCAACTTGCCGAGGCCGTGCGGCTGCTTCGCAGCGACCCGCATGCGCGAGTGCGTGCGGTCAGGATTGCGTGCCTTGAGGCACAGCTGCGCGCCAACGGCCCGCTCGGGCGTATCAGCGCGGAGTTGTTCGTGCGCACCGATCGTCGAGGAGTTCGGGTGGACGTCGATGTCGAAGCGAAGGTGCGCGTGCAACATGCCGCGCGTACGGTGGCCGCGCACCGCATGCGGGCTCGGCGCTAGTCCAGCGGTCCAGGCAACCGTCGCCTCCGAGCAGCGAGCCCCTCACAAGTCAAGAGGCATCTGCGTCCGGTCGCGCTCACGTCCGCGTACCGGCCGCGAGAACCAACACCGTGGCCGCCGGACATTGCACCGCGTGTGCCAAACGATCGGACCGGATTTCTGGCTGTGTCGTCAAGCTCAGCGCGTAGCCCTTGACACCGCGACGCGCGCAGAAGAAGTGAGGCCGTACGCTGCCTTCTGTGCTCGCAGCGGATCACGGACATGGGTCGCAAGAACCGACGCGGCGAGAAAATCATCCATGTGGTCTTCGGCCCCGGCGGGGGACGAGTACGCCACGGGGCGGAGCCGCTGGCGACCAGAACGGAGCAGCAGTCCGCGCAAGGACGTGAACCGCTCACCGATCTGTTCACGAGAAGCGAGCTCTCGCGGCTCTTGGGCCTCGCGCCAGCCAGGCTGCGCTCGCTCGACCGGTCGGGAATCGCCTCGCCGAGCGGCAGGCGCAACGGACGTCGCGCCTACACCTTCCAAGATCTCATCGCGATCCGCACGGCCCAGGCGCTGCTCGAACAGAAAGTGCGGCTGCGTGACGTAAGCCGTGCGGTACAGGCGCTCAAGCAATCCCTGCCCAAAGTCACTCGACCCTTGGCCGAGCTCAGAATCGTCTCCGACGGCCGGCGCGTCGTCGTGCGCCAGCACGAGGGTGCCCCATTCGAGCCGGTTACGGGCCAGCTCATGCTGGACTTCGAGATAAGATCGTTGCGCGACGAGGTGGTCCGGGTGCTGCGTCCCTCTGCGGGGCGAGAACGCGCACGCACGGCCTACGAGCTGTATCTTCGCGCGAGCCAGTTGGATGAGGACACGGCGACCGTCCACGAGGCCGAACACCTCTACGAACAGGCCATTCAGCTCGATCCCTGGCTCGCGATTGCCTACACGAATCTGGGCAACATCCGGTTCAGACGAGGCGATGCTGAGGAAGCCAACGATCTTTACCAGAAAGCATTGGGCATCGACCCGGACCAGCCGGAGGCGCAGTACAACCTCGGATACGTGATGCTGGAGCGTGGTGATCCCCAGGCGAGCATCCCGCTGTTCGAAGGCGCATTGCGCGCCGATCCTGGATTTTCGGACGCACACTTCAATCTCGCGATGGCCCTCGAGCAAGTCGGTCAGGCTCAGCAGGCGCGCAAGTACTGGCTGAGCTACATCGAGCTCGAGCCATCAGGGACCTGGAGCGAAATCGCGCGTCGGCACCTGTAGAGCGGCGTTCCGTGGAACTCAGCGCTGCCATGCTGTCCTACCTCCCTGATTCGCCGCAGGATTCGACGGCCTCGACCTGGGCGAAGCCGTACAATCCTGCGGCGAATGCCCCCGTCTGAGCCAGGAAGCACGTTGCTTTTTGTGTGCCCTGTCTTGAAGACAGGGCGGTCGAGGTCACCAGCGTATTCGTCGATGCCGGAGCGATGGCAGACGGGAGCGCACGGCACGCGCGTAGCCCAGATCCAGCTCGAAAGCGATGACACCCGGGCCGTCCGGGCACTCTGCAACGGGCGTGCCCCATGGGTCTATGATCGCAGAATGCCCGTACGACGTTCTGCCGGGACTGTGCTCGCCCCACTGGTTGGCCCCCACCACCCAGGCCTCCGACTCGATGGCGCGCGCGCGCAGGAGCACCTGCCAGTGGGCCTTCCCGGTCTGGTGGGTAAAGGCGGCCGGGACCATGAGCACTTCGGCGCCCCGGTCGACGAGCACCCTGTAGAACTCCGGGAATCTAAGATCATAGCAAATCGATAGTCCGACCGTCACTCCTCTGAGCACGACGACCACCGGCTCGGCTCCAGCCGAGACGGCCCCAGACTCGCGCAGACGCTCGCCATTCGGCAGATCCGCATCAAACAAGTGCATCTTCCGGTAGACAGCGACACACTCGCCGCTCGGTGAGTAGACAACGGCGCTGTTGTACGGTCGGTCCGGGTCTGCGCTGCGTTCGGGCATCCCGCCACCAACGACGAAGGCGCCGGCCCGACGCGCCATGCCCGCCAGGGCAGCCTGAATGGGCCCGGCCGTGTCACCCAGCCGCTCGGCGTGGGAGCGCTTGTCGGCTTCGGAACCGAGAAAGGCGAAGTTCTCGGGCAGCACGATGACGTCCGGACCGTCCTTTGCGGCCGCTTCGACCCAGCGCCAGCACTCGGCCAGGTTGCGCTCCAGCTTGTCTGTGGAGCTGAGCTGGACGGCGGAAACGCGCAAGGTGTTGGCTCTCGACATGGGGCCGCTATTATTGCGAGGGTCCTGCGCTCCGTCGACCGGTCCGCGGGCCTCCCCCTCCGCAACCATCGAGAGCCAGGACGTGGACAAGACCACCAGCGCCATGCAGGAGTTCGGCTCGACGCTCGCACGCGGCGACGTGGGAGCCGATGCGACTCCCTGCCTGGTTCTGCTCTACGCACAGGAATACGAACGCCTGCCGGCAGCCTGGCCACTGTCACAGCGGCAGGTCGTTGTCGGGAGCGACGACACAGCCGACATCGCGATACCCGTTCGCGCCGTATCGCGCCGACACGCCGAGCTGTCACGCCGGGGCCCACATTGGACGCTGCGCGACCTCGGCAGTCGCAACGGGACGCTGCTCGACGGGCGCGTCGTGTCAGAAGCGGTTCTCGAACCGCTGCACGAAATCCGGATCGGAGACGCCATCCTCAAGTTCCTGGATCGGGACGCCGCAGCGATGGCAGGCTGCCGCATCGATGGCCTGCTGCTGGACCGAACAGGACGCGTCGGTGCGTGTGTCTGGGAGAACAGCGCACTGATCGGGGGCTGGCAGATGCACAGGATCCGTTCAGAGATACGGCGTATCGCCCGCACCGATCTGACCGTGATGCTGCTCGGCGAGAGTGGAACCGGCAAGGAGGTCGTCGCGCGCGAGCTGCACCGCCTGGGGGGTCGCAAGGGCATGTTCTGCGCAGTCAACTGCGCCGCGATACCGGCGACCCTCATCGAGAGCGAGCTGTTCGGCTTCAAACGGGGAGCCTTCTCCGGGGCGGAACGGGACAAGCCGGGGCTGGTGCGAACGGCGCACGAGGGCACGCTCTTGCTCGACGAAATCGGCGATATGCCGCTCGAGGCTCAGGCGAAGCTGCTGCGCGTGGTTCAGTCGCGTGAGGTGTGGCCGCTCGGAGCATCCTCGCCGGAGCACGTGGACGTCCGGGTCGTCTGCGCTACGCACCGCGATCTGCGCAAGCTGCAAAGGGAAGGCCGGTTCCGTGAAGACCTGTACGCCAGGCTCAACGAATACCAGGTGCAGCTTCCGCCGCTCAGAGAGCGCAAGGAGGACCTATACATGTTGGTGCGCGCGTTCCTCGCGCGGCACGGGCGGCTCGATCTGCAGGTATCGTTCCCGTTCCTGCTCGGGCTGTTGCACTACGACTGGCCGTACAACGTCCGAGAGCTCGAGTCGTGCATCAAGCGTTCTGTAGCGCTGTCTCAGAGCAGCGTGTTGGGCGAGGCCGACTTGCCCGACACCGTGCGCCGCGAGATGTCCGACTACGGCCACCCCTGGAACGACGCTCCGGCTTCCGACACTCCGGACAGCGGCGGTACCCTGCCGCCTTCTGTGCCCGTGCCCGCTCGACCGCGCCAGGAGCTTCCGACCGAGGAGCAGCTGCGCGCCGTCCTCGCAAGGCATCGCGGCAACGTCGCGGCGGTCGGGCGGGAGCTCGGCAAGGCACGAATGCAGGTACATCGCTGGATGCGACGCTACGCCATCAAGATCGATGACTATCGATGAGCGCTGTTGCCCGTCGCGGGGCGAGCGCCCTGTCTGCACAGTTGGCCAGAGGATTCTCCGGCCTCGACACGGGCGAAACCGCCAGTCATGCAGTGAAGGCCCCCGCTGTGAGGCAGGCAGGAGTGGGCTTGCCTGCTCTGTGCGCCGTCTTGGACGCGGGGCGGCACCACGACCAGCCGTACGGCCAAGCCGAGCAGGCCGTGGTAGTCGTTCCAGGTCGGCCGGCGTAAAACCGGGCTAGCGCCCTGTCTCCGTGATTCGCCGCAGAACTCGACGGCCTCGAGCGGGGCGAAGCCGTCGAGTTCTGCGGACAATGCCCGCAGTCTGGGCCAGGAGACGGGTTTCCAGTTGTCTGGCGTGTCTTGGAGACACGCCACTAGCCAGTTGACTGACCACAACCAGAGACGGTAGCGAACCAGCCACCGCGCTCGCCTGGCGCGGCAAGGCGCGAAGGAGTCCATCGTAGCGGTGTCCAGATCACGAACGACCCGAGGAGGCCGATCCGGCTCCTCTCGGAAATCCCGATCCAGCCGGCAGCACGAAGACGGACAGCAGACGCTGCCGCTCAGCGCGCGCGAGGCACCCGTTGCGCTGCACGAAATCACTCAGAGCCGATACCTGAACTACGCTCTGTCGGTCATCACCAGCCGTGCGCTGCCGGATGTTCGCGACGGCCTGAAGCCGGTACAGCGGCGCATTCTGTTCACGATGTGGCAGCAGCGGCTGACGGCCGAAGCCAAGCACCGAAAGTGCGCCAAGGTCGTGGGCGACGTGATGGGCAACTACCACCCTCACGGTGATGCGGCCATCTACGACGCCTTGGTGCGAGTCGCACAGCCGTTCAGCATGCGCATGCCGCTGGTCGACGGCTCGGGCAACTTCGGCTCCCTCGACGGCGATCCCGCCGCAGCGATGCGCTACACCGAGTGCCGGCTCGCGCCCGTCTCGGCGGAGATGCTGACCGAACTCAGCCAGGACACGGTCCACTTCCGGCCCAACTACGATGGGACGCGGTCCGAGCCGGTCGTGTTGCCGGCGAAGCTTCCGCACCTGTTGATCAACGGCGCTACAGGCATCGCCGTAGGCATGGCCACGAACGTTCCTCCCCACAACCCGGTGGAAGTCACCAGCGCCGCGCTGCACCTGCTCGACGCCCTAGTGGAGGGCAGACAGCTCAGTAGCCGCGAGCTGTGTCGCACCGTCAAGGGACCCGACTTCCCGACTGGCGGACAAATCGTATCGAGCAGCGAGGAGCTCAAACAGATCTACGAGACCGGACAAGGCACGCTCAAGATCCGGGGCACCTGGGAGCTCAACCCATCGGCGCGCGGTGTCAAGCAGGTCGTCGTCACGAGTATTCCCTACGCGGTGAACAAGGCGACCCTCGTCGAGCGGTTTGCCGAGGTAGCTCTGTCGCGCAAGATGCCGCTCCTACTCGACGTGCGTGACGTCTCCGCCGAGGACGTTCGCATCGAGCTCGACCTCAAGAAGGACGCCGACGAGCACAAGGTACTCGCCTACCTGTGCAAGAATACGCCGCTACAGTCGAACTTCAGCGTGAACCTGACCTGCCTGGTGCCCACCGAGAACCCCGAAGTCGGGCGCCCCGAACGGCTCGACCTGCAGTCGATGCTCTGGCATTTTCTGCACTTCCGCCTCGACGTCGTCACGCGGCGCCTCCAGCACGAGCTCGCGGCCATCCGGGAACGGATGCACATACTGGAGGGCTTCGCGACGGTCTTCGATGCGCTGGACGAGATCCTGCGCATCATTCGGGCCTCCGAAGGCAAGGCGGACGCCGCAGCCAAAATCATACGCCGTTTCAAGCTCGATGAAGCACAGACGGACGCGATCCTCGAATTGAAGCTGTACCGGTTGGCGCGCCTCGAAATCCTGGTCATCGAGAAGGAGCTCCAGGAAAAGCGCAAGCGCGCGAAGGAGATCGACAGACTGCTCGGTGACGTGGAGTCCAAGGGACGTTGGGCCCTCGTGCGAAGGGAGCTCGAAGAGCTCGTCTCCGCCTACGCAAAGGCCAACAAGCGCCGGACGCTCATCGCCGCGGCGGACAACGAACCCGAGTTCTCGGCCGAGGACTTCATCGTCGAGGAAGACAACTACGTCTTGTTGTCGCGGGACGGCTGGGTCAAGCGTCAGAAGGAGATCAAGGACCCGAGCACGACCCGCCTGCGCGAGGGAGACCGCGTTCTGAGCTGCGTAGTCGGCTCGACGCGGTCCACGGTCGTGTTCTTCTCGAGCTTCGGCACGGCGTACACTTGCCGCATCGCCGACGTGCCGGCAACGACAGGCTACGGAGAGCCGATTCAGAAGCTGTTCAAGCTCAAGGACGGCGAGGCCATCATCGCTCTGTACTCGCTCGACCCACGTCTAGCGGGCGACCTCAGCGAGAAGGGCGAGGGGTACTACCCGGAGACCTTCGCCATAGCTGCCGCCAGCGACGGCTACGCGGCGTGCTTCGGTCTGCAGAGCTACGCCGAGCCGAGCACACGCAGCGGTCGGCGCTTTGCCCGTCTGGGCGATGACGCTTCGGTCGTCTCGGTCGAGTTGGCGCACGGCGAGGAGACCGTGATCGGGGTCTCCGTCGGGCGGCGAGCGTTGCTCTGCCCCATCGGCGAGATCAACTACCTATCGGGACCTGGCCGAGGCGTTCAGCTGATACACCTCGCAACAGGCGACAGACTGCTCGGCTTCAGAACCGCTACCAGCGAGCGTGACACTCTGGTCGTTCGCACGTCCATGGGCGGTGAGCAGCGGATCAACACGGCCAAGTACGAAGTCACGGGCCGCGGAGGCCGCGGCCGAGAGGTCGTCAAGCGTGGAACGCTGACGGAGGTCATCCCAGAGACCCCGACTGCGCCAGCTCTGCCAACGGAGGAGCCCCACAGCGCCAAGGAACGGACGCCATGAGCTACGACGCCAAAGACATCACGGTCCTCGAGGGACTGGACCCGGTGCGCAAGCGCCCGGGCATGTACATCGGCGGCGTGGGAAGCACGGGGCTTCACCACTTGATCTGGGAAATCGTCGACAACGCCGTGGACGAGGCGATGAACGGACACGCTTCCGAAATCGGCGTGCTGCTCCACGCCGATGGCGAGTCAGTGACGATCTCCGACAACGGGCGCGGCATGCCCGTCGACCTGCACCCGAAGTACAAGCGTTCCGCAGTCGAGATCATCTTCTCCACGCTCCACGCTGGCGGGAAGTTCGAACGAACGAGCTACAAGACAGCCGGCGGGCTGCACGGAGTCGGCGCCTCGGTCGTCAATGCGCTCTCCGCCGAGCTCGTGGCCACGGTCAGGCGCGGCGGTGCCGAGTGGCGCATGACCTTCCACGCCGGGCAACCCTCTGGCAAGCTACGGCGAGTCGGCGCGTCGCGCGGGACCGGAACCGTCGTGTTCTTCAGACCGGACCCGACGGTATTCCCGAAGACCACGTTTCAGCCGGAACTCATTCGCGAACGTCTCGAGGTCACCAGCTACCTTCACAAGGGCCTTCGCGTGACGTTCACTCAGGAGGCGTCCGGTGCCACGGAGGTGTTCCAGCACGACGGCGGTATCGCCGACTACCTTCAGACCATCCTGAAGGAACGGCAGAACAAGCCGATCCACGAAGCCCCCTTCACGCTCTTCCGCGACAACGGGGCGCGTATCGAGCTCGTACTGCACTGGACGGAATCGACCGATGAGTACGTCAGGAGCTACGTCAACGGCATTCCCACGAGCTCCGGAGGCACTCACGAAATCGGCTTCCGCGCCGGTGTGGCCAAAGCGGTGCGCAACTACATCGACACGCACAACCTCTCCCCCCGCGGAGTGACCATCAACACGGACGACATCCGCGAGGGTGCCGTGGGCGTCCTGTCCGTCTTCGTCGCCGAGCCTCAATTCCAGGGACAGACCAAAGACCGCCTGAACAATCCGGAAGTGCAGTCGCTCGTGGACGGTTTGGTGCGCCCGGCGCTCGAGCAATGGCTCAACTCGAATCGGACCAGTGCGGAGCAGATCGTAGCCCGTATCGTTCTGGCCGCTCGGGCGCGCGAAGCCTCGAGGGCTGCCTCGGCGTCCGTTTCGCGCAAGAGCGCAACCGCCGGCAAGCTGACACTGCCCGGCAAGCTGAGCGACTGCACCAGTCACGATCGCACCGGATCGGAGCTGTTCATCGTCGAGGGTGATTCCGCCGGCGGTTCCGCAAAACAGGGGCGAGACCGGACCTACCAGGCCGTCCTGCCCCTGCGCGGCAAGGTTCTGAACACGGAGAGCACGAATCTCGCCAAGGTCCTGGAGAACAAGGAGCTGTCCGATCTGGTCACGGCGCTGGGCTGCGGGGTGGGCAAGGCGTTCGAGCCGGAACGGCTGCGCTACGACCGAATCATTCTGCTCGCTGACGCAGACTCGGACGGTCACCACATCACGACGTTGCTGCTGACTTTCTTCTACAGGCACCTGCCTGATCTGCTCCGTCAGGAGAAGGTCTTCGTTGCGGTGCCGCCCCTGTACCGGATCGACCTCGGCAAAGAGACCCACTGGGCAGCTGACGACGCCGCCCGCGATCGAATCGTCCGCCAGCACCAACGCGGCAGCACCAAGGCCGAGGTGACCCGATTCAAGGGCCTGGGCGAAATGATGCCGAAGGTGCTGTGGCACACGACGCTCAATCCAGCGACGCGGCGGCTGCTACGCGTGGGGATCGTCGATGACCTGGAGACCGAGCGTGTGATCACGGACCTGATGGGTCGCGACGCACAGGCGCGGTTCCGGTTCATCATGGACCGCGCTGACGAAGCCGAAGGGCTCGACCTGTGATCCCAGAAACACCGGCGCGCGCTGCTCGACAAAAAGGGGGAAAGGTAGGTCGATTGGCCGTTCTCATTTCGCCTGGAGAATGCGGCCGCTGGTCATGAGCGGTCGGCCTGACCAGCCTGGAGTCTTTCGGCTCGGGTGGCTGCGCCGACGCTTGAGACGAACGCGGCAATGGGCTACGCAGGCCGGCGTTATCTCGCTCATGGCTCCTGCACCTGCCATCGGATCACCTGGGTCGCCCTAGCCGAAACCGCCCTGATGCCCCCGCGTGGCTCGCGCACTCTGCGCATCGGGTCTGCTCGGCCCAAAGCTGATTGGCCAACCAACAGATGCAATCACCGCGCTCTTCTGCTCGATACCTGCTGCGGCCGATTGCGTTGCTAATACTGCTCCTCCTCGTTCCGTGTCGCGGCGCGAGCGCGCAGCCTGAACCGGCGACGGGCGCGCAAGTTGCTCCCTCTACATCATCCGCACCGACCGAACCACCTGCGCCGCCTCGGCCGCCCACAGCCGAAGCGCAAGACGAGGACGGTGTCGCGCCTGCCGTGGTACTGCCGCAGTCCGAAGCGCAGAAGGCGCTGGGCCTGAAGATCGAACGCATCGTGGTCGCAGGCAATCGCCGCGTGAGCACGCCGGACGTGCTCACCTACCTGCGCGAGAAAGTCGGTGCTGCGTTTTCCCCGCAGGCACTCACACAGGATGTCCACGAGCTGTGGCAGTCGGGTTTCTTCGACGACATCGAAGTCGATCTGCAGCGCTCCGACACCGGAGTGACCCTGAGGTTCATGCTACGCGAGCGGCCGAACATCAGGGAGGTCATCTTCGAGGGAAATGACGAGATATCCAAGGACGATCTGACCGAGGCCATCGAAGTCAAGTCGAATACGGTGCTGAGCCGCCCGGCCATTCGCCGCAGCATCCAGAAGATCCGCGACATGTACGCCGAGCGCGGCTACTTCCTGGCCGAAGTGACGAGCGAGATCGACCCGAAAGAGAACAACGAGGTCATTGTTCGGCTGAAGATCCAGGAGCATAACGAGGTCACTGTCCGGCGTGTAACATTCATCGGCAACGAGAACATCTCCGACACGGAGCTCCGCGAGGTCATGTACACCGGCCAGGGAGGGATCCTGGCCTTCGGGTCTGGTGGGCCGTTCCGGCAGGACGCATTCGAGCGCGACATCGCCGTCATCAGTGGTCTGTACTACGACCAGGGCTACCTCGAGGTGTCCGTGAGCACCCCCAGGATCATGCTCACCCCGGACCGAGACGGCATCGAGATCTCGGTCACCATCCACGAAGGGCCACGCTACCGGATCCGGCAGCTCCGCGTCTTCGAGCGAGGCGCGGACGGCAAAGAGGTCGAGCCCATCAACGGGCGGCGAAATCTGCGTATGATGGTGCGCGCCGATCCCGGCGACTACTTCAACCGGGCCGCGCTCATGGAGGACCTCGGCAAGATACGCACGCTCTACCGCGACAGCGGATACGCGAACGTCGAGGCGAACCCGGAGACATCGCTCCACCCGGAAGCGGCCGAAGTCGACGTGACCGTACCGATCGTGCGCAACCAGCTGGTGACGTTCGAGCACATCGAGGTCCGCGGCAACTCCAAGACTCGTGACAAGGTCATCCGCCGGGAGATGGAAGTCGCCGAGGGCGAGCTGTTCAGCGAGACCAAGCTGGAGGACTCACGACGTCGGATCACGGCGCTCGGCTACTTCGAGCGCGTCGACGTGTCGACCGAACAAGGTTCGGCGCCCGACAAGATGAACGTCTACATCGAAGTCGCCGAACGTCCGACGGGCACGTTCCAGGTCGGCGCGGGCTTTTCGAGCATCGAGCAGTTCATCGCCACAGCACAGGTCCAGCAGGCCAATGTCTCCGGCAACGGACAGAGTCTGGCACTGCAGGGCCAGATCAGCGGACTGCGTGAACTCATCGACCTGAGGCTCTACGAGCCATACTTCCTCGACAGCCGGTTCAGCGCGAGCATCGATTTGTACAATCAGCTCCGGGTCTATACCGACTTCTCCGAGACCAGCCGCGGCGGCTCTTTGACGTTCGGCTACCCGCTGTCCGAGCCCGAACTGGTGGCTTCTCTGACGTACACGGGCGAGATGGACTCGGTCTCGACGGACAAGGCCACGACGCTGTTCGGAACGACTTCGACCGCCATCAGCGTATTTCGGCGGCTACCCTTGTTCAGCTTGTTCCAGGACGGCTTCACCTCGAGCCTCCGCCCGGGGCTGACCTACGACACGCGCAACGACCGAATCTATCCGACCAGCGGCGTCTACATGGGCGCGTCTACCGAGCTGGCCCTCGATGTGTTCGGCTCCCAGAACCAGTTCGTGCGCAACCGATTCACGGGGCGTTTCTACTATCCGCTGTTCAAGGGGCTCACGCTGAAGCTCAACACCGAGGCGCTTCTCGTCACGAGCCCGACCTCGGACGGTGTGCCCATCTTCGCGCGCTCCTTCCTGGGCGGCATCCTCGACGTCAGGGGATTCAGGTTCCGAACGATCGGTCCCCGGATCGCCATCACCACCAGCCTCGACCCCAACAGCTCTCCGCGCGGGAGCGGAGCCAACATCGGCGGCAATCTCTCCTACTACCAGAACCTCGAGCTCGAGTTCTCAATCGTGGAGTCGGCCGGCATTCGCGGCGTCGTCTTCACTGACGCCGGCAACGCCTGGAATCTCGAGGAGAAGTACTGCGACGCGACCGCAACCATGCATGACGTGACGAGCCCGTGCTTCCACGGCCTGAAGAGCCTCGGCCTGCTTCGGACCTCCTGGGGCGTCGGCTTGCGCTGGTTCTCGCCGATGGGGCCGCTGCGCTTCGAGTGGGGGTTCCCCTTCGAGCCCCTGCCCTACGAGGAATCCAACGTCTTCGAGTTCACGATCGGCAACTTCTTCTGACGAGTCACACGCGCACGCGGGCCCCGTAGCGCCCCCGCCAACGGGGTCGACTTGCCCGTCTCCGTCAGGCCGGCCTACGGCTCGACGCTCCGTCCGTGGCCCGCCGCGGGGTTGTCCGCGAGCCGTGGTTGCGGTAGAAAAACCTACCTACGAGGCTCGCCGACCGGACTCGTTCCGAGCTCCAAAGAAGGACGGTCCACGGCGTCTTGACATACCCCCGCGCCCGACGTCCCCGGCTCGCCGACCTTGCCCCGGCTGCGATGTAATCGCTTCCGAGCGCCATGGCTAGCCGCCGAGTCCCACCGCGGCAGGACAATCGATTCCGAGCAGTCCGGACTGCACAATCCTCATGACCGACGACGCGACACCCCAGAACCCACAAGAGCACCCGATCAGCATCCACGACGAGATGCGCACCTCGTACCTGGACTACGCGATGAGCGTCATCATCGGTCGGGCGATCCCCGACGCTCGTGACGGCCTGAAGCCTGTACATCGCCGCATCCTGCATGCCATGCGCGGGCTGAACTTGGCGCCTGGCGGCGCGTATCGCAAGTGCGCCACGGTCGTCGGCGAGGTGCTCGGCAAGTACCACCCGCACGGCGACGCCAGCGTGTACGACGCCCTGGTGCGCATGGCCCAGGCCTTCTCGATGCGGCATCCGCTCGTCGATGGGCAAGGCAATTTCGGCTCGATCGACGGCGACCCGGCAGCCGCGTATCGGTACACGGAATGCCGCATGTCGCGCATCGCGCTTGAGCTGCTGGCGGACATCGACAAGGACACGGTCGACACGGCCCCCAACTTCGACGGTACGCAGACTGAGCCGCTGGTGCTGCCCTGCCGCTTTCCCAATCTCCTGGTCAACGGTTCAGGCGGCATCGCGGTGGGCATGGCGACGAACATCCCGCCGCACAACCTATCGGAGATCGTTGATGCGACCATCCAGCTGATAAAGAACCCCGACGCGCAGGTCGAGGACCTGATGAAGACGGTGCCCGGCCCTGACTTCCCCACCGGCGCCATCATCTACGGTCGAGCCGGCATCTATCAAGCCTACAAGACCGGACGCGGCGCGGTCATCATGCGTGCGCGCACGGAAGTCGAAAAAGCCGGAGCCGACCGCGAGCAGATCGTGGCTACGGAGCTTCCCTACCAGGTCAACAAGGCCCGGCTCCACGCGAAAATCAGCGAGCTCGTTCGCGACAAGCGCATCGAGGGAATCAAGGAGGTCCGCGACGAAAGCGACCGCGAGGGCCTACGTCTGGTCATCGAGCTGAAGAAGGACGTCTTTCCCCAAGTCGTGCTCAATCAACTCTATCGCCTGACCGACCTGCAATCGTCGTTCGGCATCATCAACCTGGCCATCGTCAACAACCGACCCGCCATACTGGACCTCAAGCAGACGCTCGAGCTCTTCGTCGAGCACCGACGACAAGTCGTCGTTCGCCGCTCTCGTTTCGAGCTCGCCCGCGGCGAGGCTCAGCGGGAGATCATCGAGGGGCTGGGGATGGCGACGACCGAGATCGATCTGGTGATCCGGACGATTCGCGAATCTCCCGACTCCGACCAGGCTCGAGAACGACTGATGCAGCTCAAGCTGCACGGCTTGGAGGAGTTCGTCCGGCGCGCTGGGCGCCCCGAGGCCGAAATCGCAGCCGCCGCAAAGCGCCCGGACTACACGCTCAGCGAGCGGCAGGCGCGCGCCATTCTGGAGATGCGGCTGTCGCGCCTCACGGGTCTCGAGCGCGAGAAGTTGGCACTGGAATATGGCGAGCTCTGCGATGAAATCGCGCGGCTCGAGCGGATCCTCGCCAACGAAAGCGTGCTGATGGATCTCATCGTCGCCGAGCTCGAGGAGGTCAAGGCCAAGCACGGACAGCCGCGCCGAACCGAAATCATCGACGACGAGGCGGAGATCCAGATCGAAGATCTGATCCAGGAAGAAGAGATGGTCGTGACCATCTCACACCAGGGCTACATCAAGCGCACCCCGCTCTCCACCTACAAGGCGCAGAAGCGCGGAGGCAAGGGAAACCGCGGGATGGAGGCCCGGGACGACGACTTCGTCACGCAGCTCTTCATCGCCTCCACTCACAGCTTCGTCTTCTTCTTCAGCGACAGCGGCAAGGTCTACGTCAAGAAGGTCTACGAGATCCCCCAAGCTGCCCGCAACGCCAAGGGGCGTGCCATCGTCAACTTCATCGGCATCGAGCCCGGCACTCGCATTGCCGCGATCACGCCGGTTCCGGGCTTCGAGGCCGGTCTATTCGTGACCACCCTGACGCGACGCGGGCAGATCAAGAAGAGCTCGGTTTCCGACTACGAGAACTTCCGGGCCACGGGCATCATCGGCGTGAAGGTCGCCGAGGGGGACCAGCTGTTCGCCGCCGTGGTCACCGATGGCTCGCGTGAGCTCTTGATCGCGACACGTCATGGCCAGTCGATTCGCTTCGACGAACAGCAAGTGCGTCCCATGGGCCGCAATGCCGCCGGGGTGAAGGGCATCGAGCTCGATGGGGACGACGAGGTCGTTGGACTCGCCGAGACGGATTCGGAGCGCGACCAGGTCCTGGCCATCTGCGCTCGCGGCTATGGCAAACGGACGAAGCTCGAGGAGTTCCGCCTGCAGAACAGAGGTGGAAAGGGCGTTATCCTGATCGATGCCAGCGACCGCAACGGACCCGTCGTGGGCATCGCGCTGGTGAAGCCCGGGGACGAAGTCGTGCTGATCACCAACCGCGGCCAAACCATCCGAGTGCCTGTCGAGGAAATCCGTGAGACGGGACGCAATGCCCAAGGCGTTCGCGTGATGAACGTCGAAGACGACGAGCGCGTCGTGGCTCTCGAAACCGTCGGAGAGAACAGCGAGCCAGTGGACAGTCTGCTTCCGTCCGAGCCGGGTGATGACGGGGATGCGGCCGCGCCGGACGATGCGGACCAGGACGATGGAAGCGACGGTCGCGAGCCGGACAAGCCGGCAGGGCGCTCCGAAGACGGTGACGACTGATGGGAGTCCGGGCCGACTCCGGACGCCAGGCACGTAGAACGTTGGAGCGCTTGCGCAGGGCGCATCCGGATGCACGGTGCAGCCTCTATCACAGCAGTCCGTTCCAGCTGCTGGTCGCGACCGTCTTGAGTGCGCAGAGCACCGACGTGGCCGTCAACCAGATCCTACCCGCGCTCTTTGGACGCTGGCCGGATCCGGAAGCGTTCACGCGGGCGCGCCCGGCCGCTGTCGAGAAGGCGCTGGGCCGCATCGGCATGTACCGGCAGAAGGCCCGCCACGTCATCGGGCTCTCCCGACGGCTGGTCGCCGAACACGATTCGCGTGTACCCGATACACTCGAGAGCCTGGTCGAGCTGCCCGGCGTCGGACGCAAGACGGCCAATGTCGTGCTCGGCGTGGCTTTCGGGCGAAGCCAGGGGGTCGTCGTAGACACGCACGTGCAGCGGTTGGCGCAGCGGCTCGGCTGGAGCGGCAATAGCGCGCCGCTCGCCATCGAACAGGACCTGATGCGGCTCTTCCCCCAAAAGCTCTGGGACACCCTGAGCCACACGCTCATCTTCCACGGCCGGCGCATCTGTCGCGCCGTGCGCCCCGCCTGTGCAGCTTGCGCCGTGAGCGATGTCTGCCCGTCCGCGTTCAGGGCCGAGCGCGTCGGAAGAAAGGCGGCACGGGTCCGCCCGCGCGCTGCAACCCAACGCGAGCGGGCACGGCGGGGTTGAGGCGGGGCACCGGGACTGACCAGCCGGTCGCACTTCAGAAGCCATCCGGCTTCCTAGATGGTCGTCGCCACGGGACGAGTTGCAGGCGAGTCGAACATACATTAGCGTAAATGTATGAAGGCCATTACGGTCAATGTATCAGAGCCCCTGTATGTCGAGTTCCAGGACTACGCCAGACGGCATGATCGGACCACGGCCGAGCTGATCCGAGAGGCCATGGAGGCGTACCGGCAGCGCTGGGCCGAACGACGGGGAAGCTTGCGCGATCTGGTGCCTCTCGACCTGGGCGAGGTCAAGCAGCCGCTCGAGCGCGACGACGACCTGCTCGAGGAGATGCTCGGGTGATCCACGGGATCGATACGAGTTTCCTTGTCACCGTCGAGGTCACGGGTCATCCGGGCCACCCGTCCGCGCGCAGGCTGCTCGGTCGTCTGCTCGCGGCGGGTGATAGCTTCGCCCTGGCTCCCCAGGTGCTGGCCGAGTTCGTGCATGTGATCACCGACGAGCGACGCTTCGCCCAACCGCTGGCGATCGCTGAGGCGCGCGAGCGAGCGGAGCGCTGGTGGACGGCACGAGAAGTTGTGAGCGCGTTCCCGGGTGAGCATACCGTGCCCCTGCTACTGGCATGGCTGCGAGAGCACGCGCTGGGACGAAAGCGCCTCCTGGACACCCTGCTGGCGGCCACCTACTTCACCAACGATGTGCGGTCGATCGTGACCACGAATCAGCGCGACTTCCGGGTCTTTGGTCGCCTCTCGGTGCTCGAACCGTAGTGCCCTGTCTTCACGACAGGGCACAGAACAAGCATCCCTTCTGTTGGCTCGCGCTCCCTCGGCACCACGAGCGCGAGACGCGGTTGGCCCAGAAGCCGAAGCAGGCAACGCTACCAGACCGGCCACGGGTTTCCCGTCGTCGGCCGAACTCTCGACCCGTTCCAGCCCAGAGGGTGGCTCAGCCAGCAGTCGCCTGCGATACTCGGCCTGTGGATCGCCGGACTCCAACCCTCTGGGCCGTGGTGCGCGACCGGAAGCGGGCGCATTGGAGCGCGCAATACCGGCGCCGCGGTCCCATCGCTGCGTTGCTGGTCGCTGAAGACCTTCGCGAGCACATGGAGTCGATTCGATCCGACTGGCCAGACTCGGAGAGTCGCAGACGCGATTGGGAACACCACCGAAGAATGCGGCTCGTTTTCGATCGCATGGGTCATGCGCTCGTCCACTTCGCGCGTCGCCAGCCTTCTCGCTGACTTGGCCGAGGCGCTGTCCGAATTCGGCGCGCGTTGGTATGTCTTTGGTGCGCAAGCCGCCATAGTCCACGGCGCCCAACGGCTGACCGCCGACGTCGATGTGACGCTCGACCTCGGCTCGAGGCCCGTTGCCGATTTGCTCAAGACGCTGCAGAGACGCGGGTTCTCGCCACAGATCCCTGACCCGCGCTTCATCGAGACCACGCGCGTCATTCCCATCGTGCACCGGCGAAGCGCCATCCCGGTCGACTTGGTATTGGCCGGTCCGGGGCTGGAGGACCTGTTCTTCGAGCGCGTTCAGGCCATTCGCGTGGGCGCTCGGAAGATCAACTTCGCGGCGCCGGAAGATCTGATCGCGATGAAGATCCTCTCGGGACGGCCGAAGGACATCGACGATATCGAGGCGATCCTCGCCGCGCGCCGCGACCTCGACATCGGCGTCATCCGCGAGACACTGTGCTTGGCCGAGACCTTGCTCGACCAGAGCGATCTCTGTCCGACATTCGAGCAGCTGCTCGCCAACACGCCTCGGCGTCGTCCGCTGGAGGCACCCAAGCACAAAGCGCCGCGGCGGACCGCCTCGCCCAAGCCACGTGGCCAGCGGACGAAGCAAGGCTGAAGAGCCGTTCAGCCGCATCCCGATGCGGCAGGGTCCCAGGCCGACAGCAGCGCCTCCGCTTGTCCGAAGCCGCTCTCACGAAAGCGTCGCACGAACTCGGGAAAATCGTAGCGAACGCGTTTGAGCTCGAAGGCCGTGCCGTGACCGCCGAGGTCGAGAATCGCATATTCTGCCCAAGGGAAGATCGTGGGCGGGCCACCGGCGTGTTGCTCGCGAAACGGCATGCCCACGCTCCCGACGTTGAGGACGGTGGAGGCGCCGACGCGGCGCAACAGCTGGACGTGAGTGTGCCCGCAGCAAAGGACATCACAAGGGCGGCCCTCGAGCCATCCGGCGATCTCGTCGTCCGGAGTCGCTGCCACGACAGGGTGTGTTCGCGAACCGGGCGACGCGTGGACCGCCCACACGCGACGGCCGCCGAGCACCAGCTCTAGCTCGTCAGAAAGCCCATCGAGCCAGTGCTGCTGATCGGAGCTCAGTGATCCCCGCGACCAGAGCCGTATGGCATCGAGAGCCGGTACGGGGGACCGCTCGTCGAGGCGATCGTGGTTGCCGCCCACGACGGGAGAAGCGAGCTCGCGTATCCGATCGACGACCGGACCGGGCTCGGGACCCAGGTCAACGATGTCGCCGAGAACGAGGTACTCCGAGACCTGGTAACGCTTCGCGTCGTCGAGCACGGCATCGAGAGCCACGAGATTGGCGTGGATATCCGAAAGCACCGCGAGACGCACGACCCCACGTTAGCAGATACCGGAGGCAGCGGGCAGCTTCCTCCCGTCTGGGCCGGGCGGTGCCGCTGGGCCAGACGAAAGACGCAGACGCTACGCTGCCCTCCTGAGCCAATCGAGGATCGCCTCGCGCAGGGCCGCGTGCAGCGTCAGCCCCTTTGCCTCCGCGTGCTGCTCGAGCTTCTCCCAGATGCGCGGAGAGAAGCGCACCGAACGCGGGACGGTTCCGCCCGCTTCCAGCACCTTTCTCGGACGCCCACGGCCGACCTGGACGAGGAGCCCCTCGCCCAGAACGCGCTTCGCGAACTTGTTCCGCTGTGTCCTGACCTTCGAGAAGTCGACCTCGGGCATTTCCCGCAGCGACCTGGCCGACGGCTCCCGCTGGGGTCTTCTAGCCGATACCTTCTTCATAGCGCCTTCTTTCATGGCTGGTCGCTCGTCGCGCGCTGATGAGTCGCGTGCAGTC
>JAFGIS010000519.1 GCA_016929495.1 Polyangiaceae bacterium
CGTGTTTCCGGGAGTGGGTAGCTTCGGAAGCATGATGCAGACGCTCGAGGCGCGCGGCTTCATCGAGGCACTGCGCCGCTATCTCGCATCTGGTCGGCCCTTCCTGGGAATTTGCCTCGGGCTGCAGGCGCTGTTCGAGGGCAGCGACGAGGCGCCCGGCGTGCCCGGGCTCGGTGTGCTGCGGGGAAGGGTCCGCAGGCTCGCGACCCAGCTCGCTGTTCCGCACATCGGCTGGAACGGTATCAGTATCCAGCAGCCTAGCTATCTGTTCGCTGGTCTACGCGGCGACGAGAAGGTCTACTTCGTCCACTCCTACTTCGTTGTGCCCGACGACAGAGAAGTCGTGCTCACCACGACCGACTATGGCGAACGCTTCGTGAGCTCCGTTCAGTCCGGGGCTATCGTCGCGACCCAGTTCCACCCCGAGAAGAGCGGCCAGGCGGGCCTGCGCATGCTCGAGAACTTTCTGCGGGGGGCAGCCACCGCCCCGATCCCCGAGCGGTCGCCGCAAAGCACGCGCCTCTCCAAGCGCATCATTGCCTGCCTCGACGTGCGTGCCAACGACCAGGGGGACCTCGTGGTCACCAAAGGGGACCAGTACGACGTCAGGGAACAGGGAGCCGTGCGCAACCTCGGCAAACCGGTGGAACTGGCGCGTCGGTACTACCAGGAAGGCGCCGACGAAATCACCTTTCTCAACATCACGGGTTTCCGGCACTACCCGCTCACCGACTTGCCGCTCCTCGGCGTGCTGCGCGAGACCTCGAAGGACGTCTTCGTCCCGCTCACCATCGGCGGGGGTATTCGCGACACGACCGACGTGGAGGGAAATACCTATTCGGCCCTCGACGTGGCCAGCGCCTACTTCAGGTCCGGAGCCGACAAGGTGTCGATCGGGAGCGAGGCTGTGCATATCGTCGAGCAGGTGCTCGGCAGCGGACGCGCCACCGGGCAGAGCGCCATCGAGACCATTGCCCGTGTCTATGGCAACCAGGCGGTGGTCATCTCCATCGATCCGAGACGGGTCTACGTGCGCGATCCGACCCGGGTGCCGCAGCCGACGATCGCGACGGAGCTGCCCGGCCCGCGAGGTGAACGCTTCTGTTGGTACGAATGCACGACCAGCGGCGGAAGGCAGGGCAGCAACGTCGATGCGACCGCCCTCGCGCGTGTCTGCGAACAGCTAGGCGCCGGGGAGATCCTGCTCAACTGCATCGATCGCGATGGCACCAACGCCGGCTTCGACCTCGAGCTCATTCGAGCGGTCAAAGCGGCCGTCACGATTCCGGTCATCGCCTCGAGCGGCGCAGGCTCCGTCGAGCACTTCTCGGCCTTGTTCCGTGAGACGAACGTGGAATCCGCCCTGGCAGCCGGTATCTTCCACCGCCGCGAGGTGCCGATCGAGGCCGTCAAGGAGCATCTGCGCGGCTTGGTCGAGATCCGCTAGAGACCTTAACCCCGGTCGGCGCCCGTCGGCGCCCGAGCCCCACTTGAGGCCGCTTCTGGCCGCTGGTAGGCTACGCGCGTGTACGACGCTCCAGGTTGCGCAACCGCCAGCGGCAGGTTTTCACTGCCGGTCGCGGCAGTCGTTCTGCTCGCGATGTCGTCGACCGCCTGCGCGCGGATCACTGACCCCGGAAAGCACTCCAGAGGCGGCAGTGAATTCGCGCGCGCGCGCGTCTCACCCGACGGCGGTTCGGGCCGGCGGTCCCCCGACATCAATGGGGGTGCGTCATCCGCAACCACCGGGGGCTCTGCCGGTGCGGCTGCCGCATCGGCCAACGCCGGTTCCGGCGGCATGCCACAGGGCGGCGGCGGAGCCTCGCGTGGTTTCGGCAGCGGCGGAGGGCCGGCTGCCGTCGGGGGTACGGAAATGGGCTCCGGCGGCACGCTACTGGGGAGCGGAGGCACTTCGCGCGGCGGGGGTTCGGGTGGTCTCGGCAGCGGCGGAGAGCTCACTGTTCTAGCGGGTGACGCCGGCGCGGCCCACTTGGGCTCTTCAGGCTTCGAGGGCTCTGGCGGCAGCGTGGCTGGTGGGGGCGCGTCGGCAGCGGACGGACAGGCGCAGACCGGCGGGTTGCATGCATTGGCCGGCGCAGCCGGCATGGCCGGGTCTCTGTGCGCAGGCTGCCTTCCTGCCCACTGCTACAACGGGGTCTTCGACGACTCACTCGGGGAGTTGCTGGTCGACTGCGGCGGGCCTTGCGCGAACAACTGCCGTTGCGGCAACAAGATCGAACCCACCTTGGGGACCGACTGCTCTACGGGACTCTACGGTGGCTGCGCCGAGGGGACTGTGACTTGCGAGTCGAGCGGCATCCGCTGCGCGCCGCGCTACGGCACACCGGAAGAGTGCGACGGCGTCGACAACGACTGCAACGGCGAGGCCGACTATCCGTATGAGCTCATCGATGACGACGGCGATGGGCACCTGGCCTGCGCCGACACGGACGACACGGATCCGGACGTTTGGAGTAGCCACGCCACCTGTCTCGATCGCGACGGAGACGAGTACTATGCGGGCTGCGACGCCTACAGCGCGCACCAGGGGCCGGACTGCAATGACGACGATCCCAAGCCAGGGTCGTGCGCCAAGAATGTGATTCTGTTCATTGGCGATGGCATGGGGTTCAATCATGTTCTTGCCGGCCGCTCTTTCGACAACGGCAACGGGGCCCCTCTGACCCTCGAAACGCTGCCCGAACACGCTGAGATGACCACGTTCAGCGCTTCCAGCAGCGTGACGGACTCGGCAGCCGCTGCGACGGCCATGGCCACGGGTCACAAGGTGGACAACGGCGTGATCGCCATGGCGATTCCGGGCGATCGTTCCGAGCTACCGACGGCACTCGAACTCCGGAAGGCCAGAGGCCAAGCTACGGGTCTGGTCACGATCCACGACTCCGTGTCGAGCGCAACGCCGGCGGGATTCGGCGCCCATTCCGACTCGAGAGGGGACACCTCGGAAATCATGAGCGATCTGAGCACGGGCAGCCGGCCCAACCTGCTGTTCGGGGACGATACTGGGGCCGTCTCTTCGACCGAGTTCGCTGACGCCGGCTACACCGTGATCGAGACGGAACAGGCGCTGCTTGGAGTCGATCCGGCTTCCGCCGAGTTCCTGCTCGGGCTGTTTCCCAGCGATGTGCCCACGCTGGCGCTTCGAACGTGGCGAGCGCTGCAGATCCTCGATCAGGATCCCGACGGCTTCTTCCTGATGGTGGAGCAAGCCGACACGGACAAGCAGAGTCACGCCAACAACCTGTCCGGCGTCGTCGACGCCGTGATCGAACTGGATGGTGCGGTACAGGTGGCTCTCGCTTGGGCTGCTGCGAGGACCGATACGCTGATCATCGTCACGGCTGACCACGAAACAGGAGGACTGGTTTGCGGCTTTTCCGAAGCCGAGTCCACGTCGCAAGGCGTTCTTCCGGACTGCAGCTTCACGTGCGGCGTCCATACCGCAGCGAATGTGCCCGTCTTCGCCACCGGAGTTGGGGCGGGGTCGGTCGTGGGTGTCCTGGACAACACCGAAATCTTCGCGCTGATAGCCGGGATCGGACCGTGAAGGACCAGGGCCAGTACTTCGCTTCCTTTGGAATGTCGGGTCGGTCGATGCCCGCACTTGAGCGAGGGCATCCTGGGCTGCGCATCTGCGCATCGTAGACGACGACGTGGGTCCCCTTGGGGGCACATTCTGCTCGACCACGTCGAGCTGATGGACCTGGTTTCGCGCCCTGGCGGATCGCCGCACCTGCCCCTAGGATCAGGGCCTCCCGCCCTGCACCGAGGCGCTTCGGTCCGACCTTGTTCGGCGAGGGCCCGCGATGTAGCGTTCCCTCGTGAGCACAGCGGCCAGACAGAACTGCCCCCGGATCCATGACGCGACCAAGGGCGTGCAACGGTTCTCCGGCACGGCGCAGATCGGCAGAGACATGGAGGCCGTGCGCGAGCGCAGGGTCGGACCGGTTCGGCTCATCAGGCGCTGTGCCGCGGCACTGGCCGGATGGCTGCGCAGACGAGGCCCAACGTCTGGTTGAGCGGGGACTGGCGGCCCTCATCGGACCGCCCCTACCGGACCCTACCGGACCTCCCCTCTTCTCGCGAAGCGAGGACCTTGTGTTCTTACTTCGGCGGCTGCGGCCTCCGCTGCGGCGGCGCCGAACCGCCACCGATACGCCGCGCCATGCCAGCCAGGTCGACGCCAGTGGACGCGCGCAACTGCTCGGACGCGTCGATGAGCGCACGAGCCGCCTGCGATCCAGCGCTGCTCGGCGTGGGCAGCACGGTCAGCTTCTCTATCTTGAGGCCGCGGCTCGCTCCGGCGATCTCCGACGAAAGCGGCAGCATGGCCTGCAACGTCAGCGCCTCCCGCCCGCCGGGACCGGCCTCGCGGAACGCCGCGACGAGCTCGCGCAAGCTCGCCGCCTGCGCCCGACCTTGCTCCAGCGCCGTCGCCGCATCTCCGCGCGCCTGCTCTTCGGCGGCGCGCTGGGCCGCCAGGGCCGGTTGGACCACGTCGGCTTCGAGCTGGCGCTTGACCTGCAGCGCACGAGCCTGCTGGCGTGCGGTGTCGGCTTTCACCTGGGCGATCTGGGCCAGAACCTGACCCTGCGCCTCTCGAATCATCGCCTCGCGCTGACTCTTGGCATTCTGGATGCGCTTGTTCGTCTCCTCCCGAGCGATCTTCAAGTCGGCTTCGATGCGAGCGACTTCGCTGCCGGCCCAGTTGCTCGACTGCTGCACCGCAGCGTCCGCTTGGGCTGCGGCTTCGGCGACCGCCTGCTCCATGTTGAGCTTGGCGCCACGGATCCGTCCGATGCTGCTCAGGTAGTTGACCTCGTCGGTCACGTTCTGGATCTTCAGCGTATCGAGCACCAGCCCCATGCGGCTCGTGTCGTGCTCCGCCTCCTCGAGCAGCGTCTGTGCGAAGCGCGCCTTGTCTTCGTTGACCTCCTCAGGGGTGAGGCTCGCCAATACGCCGCGCAAGTTGCCCTCCAGGGTCTCCTTGGCGATGTGGTAGATCTCCTCGCGGCTCCGGCCCAGGAATCTTTCCACGGCATTGGTCAACAGCGGCTCGTCGCCGGGCAGCTTCACGTTGGCGACGCCCTGGATGGTGAGAGGGATGCCGCCTTTGGAGAAGGCGCCGGTCACGTGCACCATCACCGTGAACATGGACAGATCCATGACGTCCACTCGTTCGACCAGTGGGCGCCGCAGGGATCGTCCTCCGCGGACGAATCGGAACCCCACCGTCTTGCCGCTCACCGTGCGCGTGGCGCCGCTGAAGATGAGCGCCTGATTGGGTGTCGAAACCCAGAGCAGTTTCCTGATCATCGACGAGAGGACCATCACGACCACGACGGCCGTGACGACGAGCACGAGGATGAGACTCATGGCTGGCTCCCTCCCGTCTGGTTGCTGCTCGCGAGGAGCGATTGCGTGTCGACGCCGATCGCGCCTGCGGTCTGTCGCAGGACCTCGGAGACCGCGGCAGGGAAGCTCGCGACGGCTCCCGTGAAGCTCTTGCCGTCGCCGCCGTCGATGACCGAAAGCTGGCCCACCTCGGCGCGCGCGACGCGCTCTACGGCGGCCCGGACCAGCTCCTGGAGGTGCTGCAGCACGTAGAGATCTCGGCCGTCGGCGCCGGCGGCGCGCCATTCCTCGGCCACGACGCGTAGCGCTTCTGCCTGCGCCTTGCCGCTCTGGACGACCGGAGCGGCCTTGGCCGCAGCTTCTGCCTCGGCGGCGCGCCGTCGGGCCTCAGCGGGCAACACGACGTCGCATTCGAGCCGCAGGCGCTCGAGCTCGGTGCGCAATGCCTGAAGCTGTTGCTCCGCCTCGGCGCGGGCCGTCTGCGCCGCGACCGCCGCTTCGTTTTCCAGAGACTTGGCTTCGGCTTCGAGGCTCGCGAGCTCACCACGCAGCTCGTTCTGTTTCGTCTGCACGCGTGTTTCGGCTTGCTTCTGAGCCGTTTCGGCGCGCTGGCGAGCCGCCGCCCTGGCCTCGGCGATTTGCTGGTTGGCCTCGTTTTCCGCATTCTGCGCATCACGAACCATGCGAGCGATCCGCGCGCGGCCCAGGTTGTTGAGGTAGTTCTGCTCGTCCGTTACGCTCTGTACTTTGAGCACGTCGAGCTGCAGCCCCAGCTTGTCGAAGTCATCCTTGGCGTGCCGTGCCAGGGTACCGGCGAACTTGAGGCGGTCCTCGTTGACCTCCTCGGGGGTAAGCTCCGCGACGACCTCGCGCAGCACGCCCTCCAGGGTCTGTTGCGCCACGGCGCCGATTTGACTCGGGGCCATCGACAGCAGCCGTTCGATCGCGTTGCGCACGTGCGACGGATCGCTCGTGACCTTCACGTTGGCGATGGCCTGCACGCTGAGCGGGATGCCGCCGGAGGAATAGGCATTGTGCACCTCCACCATGACGGGAATGAGCCGCATGTCCATCCGGTTGACTTCCTCGAACAGCGGAATGCGGAAGCCTCGCCCGCCGTGCAGGACGTGATACCCCACCGTAGAGCCGTCGGGCAGCCTGTGCTTCCTTCCGCTAATGATGAGGATCTCGTTTGGACTGCAGATGCAGAGAAAGCGCGAGAGCGCTAGGATCACGATCGCGAGTGCCGCGAGCACGGCCACGGCCGCGTAGAGCAGCCCATCGCCTGCCAGGGCCCCTATTACGTCGTCTGGCGTCATAGGCTCACAGAATACGGCAGGTCAGGCGCGCTCGGATACCGCCTTCGTGACCGCAGTCTGCAATTCCGAACTTGCGGCCGGGCGACCCGGGCCCGCTACCGAACGCTCGGTGTTGTTCGCGAAACCTGGACGGTCGCGTCTTCGGTGCCGGTCACCAGCACTTCATCCCCTTCGCGCAGGTCCTTTTCGTCCGTGGCGGCCAGCAGATCGATGGTCTGCCCCAAGAGCTCGACGCGCACCTTGCACCGTCCGCCAGCCCCCGGCGGTATCAAGACCCGTCCGGATTGACCCAGCAAGTCGCGAGCCTGTGCGCCGGAGCTCGTCTGGGAGCGACCGATCGCCGCAAAAGCCCAGGATGCGCCGAAGCCCGCTGCGAGCCCCATCCCGACGGCCAAGAGCGCCGTAGCCCAAGGCGACGCGAGACCGAGCGTTCGCACGGGGGCGCCCACCATGCCGAACGCGAGCAGGGCGAACGTCCAGAAGCGCAGGGAGAGGAAGATGGGCAAGAAGGCGCTGCCGTGTCCCGCGTCCACGTCGTGCCCACCATCCCCAGCGTGCTCGATGTCTCCAACGTGCACATCGGCGTCTGCGTCCACGTCCAGATCCGTGTCGCCGCCTCCCGCATCTGCGTGCCCGTGCCCGGACAAGAGTTGCAGCAATACGGTCCCGAGCCCGACGATGAGCGCAGCCCAATAGACGCTGGTCACGCGTCAGAGGATAGCACTGTCGGGAGCACCTCAGAAGCTTGCCTGCCAGCCCAGTCCCCAGCCCGAAGGCTCGGATCGGGCTTTGCGTGCTCCGCCGCGGGGCTCACGGGGGGCGCCTTGCGGCTCAGAGGGCAGAGTCAGCAGCAAGGTGCCACCGACCACGCTCAGAACGCCGATTCCGCACACCACGATGGGACGTGGCCAAGGGTCCACGCCGGCCAGGATCGCCGCGCCCCCTCCCACGATGGCCGTGGCGCCCACGCCCACAGCAACCCAGCCCAGCGCGTCGAGGTTGGAAGCGCCACGCGGCTGTTCCACAGCGGGGGCGGCCGGCGGGGCCGGGGTTTGCGTGGACGCGAGCGGTGGAATGGTGAACGGCACCACGGTGGGGGTCGGCTCTATCGTGAACGACTGGGACCAGGAGACGTAGTTGGGCGCTGAGGCCACGAGCACATGCTGGCCCGGATCGACGGGCAACGGGACGTTGAGCAGCTCGGTTGCGACCGCATGCTCGTCCAGAGTCAGGGTCAGGCCCGCAGGAGGCGTCGCCATCTGCAGTTGCAGAGAAGTCAGCTTGGGCCGCAGCGCGTCGGCGTGCTCGAGGGCCGCCTGCTCGCGTTCGGTGTCACCGGCTTTGCGTGCGAGGAACACGGCTTCGCGAAACGTGATCCACGCGCTCGCTGTCTTGCCCTCTGAGTCGTAACAGTCCGCGAGATACAGTAGGGTCCCGATGCCAGGGTCGAGCCGATAGCTGGCGGCGAGCTTGGGGCACGCCGACACATAGTCGTTCGCCTGCATCAGCCGCAGGCCCTCGTTGAACAGGGCCTCGGCAGAGAGTCGCTCCAACCTCCCTCCCTCCTGAGCGGCAGCCTGCTCCGATGCCGCGAGCCCGACCAGAGTCAGACACACGGCGACACCAAACGCCTCGAACCTGACGGTGGATTTCACTTCCGGTCTCCGAACCGATCCCATCCTACCAGGGGTTCCGGTCGACTGGAATGCGATGTTTTGCCGGTTCGATTCGACGCGGCCTTGGCAGTCGGTCTTGCTCGTCTCGCGGCCGGTACGCTCTTCGCCGAGCCTGCAGTCGCCTTGGCCGAGCCGGCGTCCCCGGACGAACTAGGCGCCGAGGCCTGTTGCTCATCCGGGCCCGGCACGGCCCATGCCGCCTGCGAAGTCGCCTTTGGGGCGATGGGTCGGTCCTCGGCGCTCGGGAGGATCCGCGGCGTGCCCGCAGCGACCGGCACGAACGCGTCCGTGCGCGTCTGTCCCGTCATGGCGGCGATCCCTATCACGCCACCGACGACGAGCGCCGTTGCCATCGCGACGAGCACGTTGCGCTTCGTCCGTGAGCCATGTTCGTGAGCGACCGTGCTTCCGAACGTAGTCGGAGTCTTGCCGGAGCTCTTGATGCCAGGAATGAGCGGGGTAGAGCGCCGAGGGATCTCGGGCAGCGCGGCACGCTCCTCCTCGGACACGTTCTGCATGCGCGCGATCCGGTGAACGAGCTCGCGGGAGCGAGGCGGAGCATAGGGAGCAAGCGCCACGACCAGCTCCGCCACCGAGCCGTAACGCAGATCTCGATCCTTCGCCAGCGCCTTGCGTACGACATCTCCCAGTCCACCGGGTAGCGGCGTGGGGACGCGCTCGTCCGGCGGCGGCAGGCTCTCCAGCAGAATCTTGGCCGAGAGCTCCGTGATACTCTCGGCCAGGAAGGGAGGCTCGCCGGTGATGAGCTCGTGCAGAATCGTCCCGAGCGCCCAGACATCTGCGCGTGCATCGACGTCACGCGGCGAGCGCAGCTGCTCCGGAGACATGTAGATGGGAGAACCCAGGACCAACGAGGTCGCGGTCAGCGAAAGGCTGGTATCGCCGCGAGCCGCCATCTTCGAAACGCCGAAGTCTACCACCTTGATTCTGGAGGTACCGTCGGGCATGCGCGCCAAGAACAAGTTGGCCGGCTTCAGGTCCCTGTGCACGATGCCGCACAAGTGAGCCTCGGCGATGCCTTCAGACGCCTCGATAACGAACCCCACCGCGTCCTGTACGGCCAGGCGATGCTCGGTTTCGAGCACCTGGCCGAGATCCGCCCCACGCAGCTTCTCCATGACGATGACGGGGCGGCCGTCCGGCAGCGTTCCGACGTCGTAGATCCGAACGACGTGCTCGCTCTCGAGCCTGGCGGCGGCACGCGCCTCCTGCACGAAGCGCTCGAACACCTGCGCGTTCTGCGCGTGCTGCGCAGAAAGGATCTTGATGGCTACTGGACGATCGAGCTGCGTGTCGACCGCTGCCAACACGACTCCCATGCCGCCCTCGCCGAGCAAGTCCTCGACGCGGTACTTCTCCGCTATGGTGTCGCCGGGCTGGTAAGACTCAGGCATCTCAACTAGCAGTATTCTCCCTGAACGAACGGTCGTAGTCCTCGGAATATTTAGACTTGCAGAGCCGAACGCGTTCGGGAGCCCCGTTCAGGCCCCGTGGCACGTGCGCCGGACTGCCGGGCCGCCGCGAACGGACCGCATGCCAGCAGTGGGCCGCGTGTTGCCACGGGTCAAAGGCCGACAATGACCCGCGCGTGCACCGGAGTGATCGGCGCGCCCACTGTGCCCTGCGTTGGCACACATTGGCGACAGGTTGTGGCCGCCCCTCAGGCTTGGCGATCTGCACCGTCCTCCCTGACGAGCCCGCCGCCCCTCAGCACGCGTCGTAGACGTACGAGGAGCTTGCCGGCGTGGTCAGGTCCAGATCCCGCCGAATGATCGACAGCTCGGGGAACGCGTCGCACCCCACCGTGAAGTCCGGATCGCGATACTCGATGACGAAGACGCGGTTGCCGTAGACCGTCTGGTACTCCGCGCACTCGTCCCAACGGTTGCACTCCTCGGCGACGGCGAAGTCCGTGCCCATGGCCTCGGCGTCCCCGAGCAGCTCGACCGAGTTCTTCTGGGCGAATGCGAGCCCGTGCTCGTGCGCCACCTCGGACAGGGCTGCCATGAAGGCCACGGCTTGGTCCGGCTCGAGCAAGCCGTCCGAACGCGAATAGCTATCCAGATTGTCGAGCTCGACCGCATCGAATCCATCGGCCGCGCACCCGGCGATCCATGCGCCGACGATCGCAGCCAGCGCTTCGCGTTGGTCGGCAGTGCTCACATCGAGCAGCAATTCACCCCAATCCTCGTCCACGACCGGGTCGCCCGCGTGGTCGCGCAGCACCAGTTCAGGGTGCTCGGTCAGCCACCAGTCCTGTTCGTCCGGTTGTGTCTGAAAGCCGTTCACGTAGCAGATGTTGTACAAGCCCGGTGCCGGCGGATCGTTCCGATCGCGGCTCACGATCTGCGCGCCCTCTGGAGGGTCGTATGCGCCGCCGAGCTGATAGTCGAACTGAGCATCCGGAGGCGGCAGTCTCACGGTCGGCGCGGCGCCGGCTCCGCCCGTGCCCGCCGTGCCTGCTCCGCCCGTATCGGTGGCGCCTGCTCCAGCTGCACCCGTAGCGTTGGCTCCGCCCGTATCGGTGGCGCCTGCTCCAGCCGTGCCCCCGCTGGCCGTGACTCCGGTGCCAGTGCCGCCGGTCGTGTCCGTGCCTCCTGTGCCGTTGCCGCCGGTCGTGTCCGTGGCCGAGCCGGCGCCCGCCCCGCTGACCTGCGCGGTCGAGCCCGCTGTCCCGGACTCACCACCGGCATCCGTGGTTTCGTTCGTGTCGTTGCTCTTGCCGCAGCCGCCGAAGCCTGCTGAGACAACGAGCGCCACACCGAGCGTTCGCCACGTGTGCGGGCGAGCGCGGGTTGTCCTGTCGAGGGCCATGGGGTAGTTGGTGTCGTCGGGCACGGGGGAGTCTACTACCATCTCGTGCCCTCTGCGCTCGATGCGATGTCGTTGCAGCCGAGAGGACTGTGGCTGCCCCGCACCAGGCGCGTCTCTGCCCGTCCAGGCGTGCTCGCCCTTTGGGCTCCGCGCGGCCGGGCGCCGCCAAGCTCGGGCTCGCGCCCGAGCGGGGCGCCCACGTTGCAGGCTCCCACCCGAGCGTCACAATGAAGGTGCTGCGACGCAATGGCGACGATGTGTGACAGCGGAGTGATGATGCGCTGGGTGACTCCACTCGTTCTGGTTCTGCTCGTGGGCTGTGGAGGGAAGACCAAGACCCATCCGCACAGCGACGACGCGGGCGGAGATGGGCGGGCTGGGTCCAGCTTGGCCGACGGGTCTGGCGGCACCCGTGCGACGGGCGGCGCTCGAGCAACCGGCGACACCCGTGCGACGGGCGGCGCTCGCACGACCGGGGGCTCTCGTGCGACCGGGGGGACGCCCTCGGTTGGCGGACAAGCGGATCCCCCGTGCCCAGCGACCGCGCCTGTGCGCGGGGGCGAGTGCGACACTGACCTCGTGTGCTCGTACATCACCGCGACCAAGGACTGCTGCAACGAAACGGCCACCGCCACCTGCGTCGACGGTGCGTGGAGCGTCGCCGAGACGGACTGCGACTGCCCGGAGGCCACGGGTGGGACAGCGACAGGGACCGGCGGATCGGCAGGGAGCGGCGCTGATGGGGGGGCCGGCGGCTTTTCAGGAGCCCCCGGAGCCGCGGGCGCCCTGCCGGACGAATGGTTCGAGTGTGAGCAGAGCGACGACTGCATCGTCAGTTCGGAGAGCTGCTGTGGTCAGTGCGGCGCGTACACGTCCGAGGACGTCATCGCCACCAACCGGGAGAGTCTGTCGAGCTACGTCGAGGCCCGTTGCGGAGCGAGTTTCGCCTGCGATGCGTGCGCTGCCGGCGTGCTCCCGAGCATCACGGCTGTGTGCCGCGGGGGTCGCTGCACCGTCGTGGACCTGAGTCAGGACCCCATGACCGCCTGCGTCCACGACGACGACTGCCGCGTCCGCACCAAGGATTGCTGCGAGTGCGGCGGTCATCTCCTGGACCTCGTCGCTATTGCAACTTCGGCTGCCAGCTCGTACGACCACCTCGTTTGCGAAGAAGGCATCGGGTGCGACCCTTGCTTGCCTTCGTACACCCTGACAGCGGCCTGCGATGACGGGCATTGCGTGGTCGAGCTTCTCTAGAGCCCGGTCGTCGGTATTACACTTGCGCCGGATGGGTCAGCGGACATGACGACGAAACGAGTCGCGATAACGGTCTTCGGCCACGTGCAGGGCGTGGGGTACCGCTACTTCGTGCTGGAGGCGGCCGAGGCCCTGGGCGTTGGTGGTTGGGTGAAAAACCGTTTCGACGGCGCGGTCGAGGTCGAGGCGCAAGCGGACCCGCAGACCCTCGACGAGCTACGCGCGCGGCTGCGGCAGGGACCACCCCACGCGTACGTCGCCGCGCTCGAGGAGCACGAGCTTCCGGTCGTCTCAGGGGAGTCGCTGTTTCGGATCAGAGGATAGCCGCGAAGCGAGCGCCCCCCTCCTGTCAACTCGGTGCTCGCGCGACTACCAGCGCCTGACGCGGCCCGAGTCCGGCACGTGCGGCCCAGCGCTCGAGCGTGCGCGTGAGAGGGTAGGGGATGACGGCCTGGCTCAGCAGGCGCAGCGTGTTCACGAGCGGACCGAGCACGGGCCAACGTTTGCGGCTCGGCAACGTGAGCCACTTCCAGACGTGGCCGTTCAGGTGCATCGAACCCTCGGTGTGAACGATTTGCAGCCCGACGCTCTCGACGAGCGCACATAGTGACTCGAGCGAATACACGCGGACGTGATCGGGGTTGTACCCGGGCGTCTCGATGGGCACGAACACGGCGACCGTGCCGCCGGGCATCACACGTTGGTGCAGGGCCCGAAGCCAACGGCTGTCGTCGTCAACGTGCTCGAGCACGTGGGACGAGAGCACGATATCGAAAGGACCCCGCGGGAGTGCCTCGGGGCCGTTCTCCGGAATCAGTTGGAAATGCCGGCTGGCGTGTCTGGACAAGCGCGGGGATCTGTGTGCGCGTTCGACTGCAGAGGCCGAGATCTCCGCGCCGGTGATGGCACAGCCGACCGGAAACGACGCCAGAAGCTCGCCCGTGCCGAATCCGACGTCGAGCACGCGGGCACGAGCAACATCGATGCGCAGACTGCCGAGCACTTCCTGAAGGCGCCGACACCGGTAGCGAATGTCGAATCGGAGCCAGCGTCGGACGCGTTGCTCGCCGCGGTAGGCTTCATCGTAGATGCGCTTCTGCTGCACGCTCTTGCCCCAGCCCCGCTGGTCTGGCAGCGCGCCGTGGCGCACAATGCTGCCCGAGGGCGAAAACGTGAACAGCAACGGGCGTGCCAACCGCGAACCGGCGCTGATCCGTGTGGCAACGACACCAAGACGAAGCGCGGCGTGCCGTTTCGACCACACCGTGTCCGGTCTGCGCCATGGCCCGCGCGTTTTCGGCAGCCGACCGTGAAGGGGGGGCACAGCATGGCCGGGTGCATTGGGCGCTCGTGTGAGCCCTGTCACCCAGCCGAACAAACCGGCTGCCAGCGCGCCATGCGGCGGTACTCGCTCGGAGTGACACCTTTGAGGTCGCGAAAGCGTCGATTGAAGTTGGCCAGGTTGTTGAACCCGGCCTCGGCCGCGACCTGGGCGATGCCGAGGTTGTGCTGCATCAGAAGCCGACATGCATGGCCCACCCGGATCTCCGCCAGGTAGCTCACGAACGGCTTGCCGAAATGGCGGCTGAAGAAGCGCGAGAAGCCGGCTGCGCTCAGACCGGCCAGGTCTGCCACCTCGCGTTGCGTGAGGCTCCGGCAGGCGTTTTCATGGATATGGGCGAGCACGCGCTGGGCGGCCAGCGCGTGGTTCGGCGAGTCGGGCATCTGGCCACGGGTCAGTGACAGGGGCTCGCAATCCGGGCTGTCTGCCATCATCGCAAGGATGGTGAGCAACCACGCGAGCTGCTCGATCGAGCGGCGAGGCTGGGCGAACAGGTGTGTCATCTGTTCGGTCATGCGAGTGAGCAGAGCCCCTCGGATACGCAGGCCGCGGCCTGCCTGGTGGAGCAGGTCGACGATGGGCTTGGCCGAACCCAGTTGCCAGAAGTCAGCGCCGAGGGCTTCCGGCAGGAACTGCACGACCAAAGCGCGCACGGGCTCGCCTGGAACTGACTTGGACAGCCAGCAGTGGGGCGTGTTGGCGCCGATCAGGCACAGGTCGCCGTCTTCGAAGGCGTTGATGGAATCGCCCGCGTAGCGCAGACCGCGTCCGCTCACGATGAGCGTCAGCTCGAGCTCGGGATGATAGTGCCAGGGATAGGTGAAATGGGACGCACGCGCGTCACGCAGTGTCAAAGGCGCGTTGGGGTCCGTCGGGACGAGCTCCCGGCGGGCGAGTTTGAGACTGTGCATGCTCGGTCACCTTGAGGGGCTGGGGAGTCGGGTACCGGGGCAAGAGCCGCAACGCTCGGCCCCGGCACGGAAGGTGTGGATGCCCCTTCGGAGTCTCGTCCGCGCCTGGTCGGTTATTTGTCGTTCGAGCATGCAAGGTTTCGCACGGTGCTCTGAGCGCCTGGGCAGCCGGCCCGCCAACAGAGGCGCCGGACGCATCGCTGGTGCGAGGTGGGGGCGAGCCGCGCCTATGGTGGCTCTCGGACGCCCGAAGGGCGGGCTTTGCGCGAAGGGAGATCATACCGGCGCTCGGCACTGGGCTAGCGGAGCAGCAGAAGCTGCCTCGGTGCGTCCTGTCAGCAATCGCGCCTGCCCAGCTGCAGGCACTCGGCGCGGACATGGCTGGAAGACGGAGGTATGCCCTTCTCATCACACGGCCGGCGTCCATGTCCCAGCCAGAGCGCTTGCCTGTCGATCGGGCCGGCGAGCCTCCCCCTCGCTGAGCGTTGTCGCTACAGGCAGACTCCCTCTTTGGCCTTGCAGCGCTTGGCGCTCTTGCAGAGCTCGCTCTTCTTGCAGTCGGCGTTGTTGCCGGCGATGCACTTGCCATCCTGGGCCGTGCACAGGCCCTCGATACCGCACCGCGCCGACTCCTTGCAGTCTGCGCTGGAAACGACGGCGCACGCGCTGTCCTTCACGCTGCACATTCCGAACTTCTTGCAGAGATCGGAGGCCTTGCATTGCTCGGGCGTCGCCGTGCAGCGGCCATTGACGGCAGCGCACTTGCCGAGCTTGGCGCATCCGTTGGCCTGCTTGCAGTCGTCTTGCGTTGCGGCGACGCACACTCCATTCTGGGCAGTACAGCGGCCGGTCCTGGCGCACACGCCTTGAGGCTCGGGCTGCTCGCTGGGCGAACCATAGCAGTGGTACTTGGACAGGGCGACGCACTTGCCGTCCTTCTGCACGCAGAGCCCGTCGGACTTGCACGACTGCTCGCAGGCCGGGTGGAAGAGGGTGTCGAGGCTGACGCACGTGCCCTCGTTGTTGCCGCAGGCACCGGACTTCTTGCAGTTCTCCGAGGCCTGGCAGTCCGCATCGGACGTAGCCTGGCACCTGCCCTTGACGGCGCCGCACGTGCCGGCCAAGCGGCAACCATCGGATGCGCGGCAGTCGGCGTCCGTGCCGGCAATGCACGTCTTGTCCTCCTCCTTGGCTACGCACTTGCCCTCCTCCTTGCAGGCAGCAGCTTCTTTGCAGGCCTGATTCGGATCGCACGAGCACAGCCAAGTGGCCGATACGGCGAACAAGCCCACGAAATCGAACAGTCGTCGCACTGTCAGCATCGCGATCTCCCTCCGAGTGATGGTTGGTTCAACACGAGCCGTTTCGGTCGAGACGCTAGTCCTTCGAGTCCGTCGAAGCGAGAGGTATTTCGACGTCCCGAGGGGGTGCAGGCGTCGCGGACCCGAACGCTGGCGCGGCAAGGCTGCTGGCGCGAGGCAACCCCCGGGCGTCGTATCCGACGCTGCCTCGGAAGGCCTTTCAACTTCGCGAGCGAGATCGGCGGTCCCCCTGTCCCGCGCGGGCAGTCGCGTCCGCGAGCGTAACCGTCGCCTTGGGACGGCGGAGAACGGGTCCGAAGTGCCCCCGGGGCTGATGCGTCGGCCGCTTCGGGGTGCAGAAGCCGTCTCCGAGAGGCAGCGGTTCAGAGCGTCTCTCGATTGTAAGCAGCGCATCTTTTTGGACTGAGACTCCAGCTACGTGAAGCCTTGCCCCCCAGAAAGGCGCGTTCGACCGGCCTGGTCAGCCGTCCATCTTGTTCTTCTGCACGCATGCCTTTCGATCGGCACATGCTGTTGGCCAGGAATGAATTGAAGTCGGGCGCGGCTCGGGCTACCGTCACGCGCGAACGTTCCAGGTCTCGGAGGTGCTTTCGATGGTTGGTCAGGCTCGGCTCGGCACGGCACTAGGTCTTCTTCTTTTCTGCTTTCCTGCCGTGGCGCAGAGCGATCCTTCCGCCGATGATCCTCCCTCCGACGATTCTCCCGCCAGAAATCCTTTCGCCGCCGAGGCCCCGGCCACCGCCGGTGTCCTGCAGCTCGAGGCGGGCTTTCGCTACGGCTTCGATCTGGGAGACACCGGGGTCAGTCCCTGGGGCGCCGGGGTCGGGTTGGGGGTCGGGTACACGTTGGACAGCAGCATCTACCTCGCTGCGCTCGCCGAGTACTTCTTCGGCCGGAGCGGCATGGTTGGCGTCAATGACGTGGACAAGAACCTGATACAGCTCGTCGGCGAGGTAGGCTACGACGTAGCGCTTCTCAAGCGTTGGGTAGCCCGCGGCAAGGGTTTTGTGGCCGGAGCGCGGATTGCGAAGGAGAGTTGCTCCTCGACCCTGATCCCCGGCGGCGGATCGCCCTGCCCCGCGAGTGCGTCGATCAATCTGGGTTTCGGCCCGGGTGTCAGCCTCATGTATGTCGGTCCCCAGGCGTTCTTTTCGCTCGACGGTCGCTACGAGATCGTGCTGAGCGATCCCAGGGAAAGCTCGATCATCGTGGCCGTTGGGATCGGCTTCTAGGGCCGGCGAGCCGATCGACGCATGCGCACGGTTGCGCTGGTTCCCGCCTATCAGGCTGCCGCAAGCGTGGCCCGCGTGGTGACCGAGCTTCGGGAGAGCTGGTGGGCTCGGGATCCGAACGTCATCGTGGTAGACGACGGATCGACGGACGCCACCTCGGACCAGGCCCGAGCCGCCGGGGCGCTGGTCGTGCGGCATTCCCATAACCAGGGCAAAGGCGCCGCTCTGCGCTCCGGCCTGACCAAGGCGTGGCAGCTCGGCGCAGACGCAGCCGTGGTCGTCGATGCCGACGGACAACATCCGGCCGCCGAGGCATTGCGGCTTGCGCTCGACCCGAGCCCGCTGAGTACCCTCGTGCTTGGCGTGCGCCAGCTCGAAGACGCGGGAGCGCCTTGCGCGCACCGCTTCTCCAATGGGCTCTCGAACTTCTTCTTGAGCGCATTCACGGGTCGGCGGCTGCTCGATACCCAGTGCGGCCTCCGGCGCTACCCCGTTCGGGAGACGCTCGGCCTCGGCGTCGAGTCCCCGGGCTATGCGTTCGAAGCCGAGATCCTGATCCGGGCTTGTCGCGCGGGCTGGTCGATTCGTCAGGTTCCCGTCACGGTCGTGTACTCGGACGAAAGTCGAGCAGGTTCTCACTTCCGCCCGGTGCGCGATCCGGCGCGCATCGTAGCTCGCGTGCTCAAGACGGTGGCGACGGCGTCGAGGAGATGACGGGGCTCAAGACCTTCGGTCGGACCGCAGTTAGGGTCTCGGCGGTGCTGGGCTTCATCGCCGTGCTGGCGTGTGGTTCGCTCGTATCACCCCGCCGGACGTGAAGCTGCCCCCGGGCAGACTGCGCTGGGTCACTCCTGTGCTCAGGACCGACGGACGTTCCCATGCGTTCGAGCATGACGGTCTGCTCGAAGTGCGCCTGACGGGCACGCCCGAACAGATCGGTGCGGCGCACGCCCGGCTGCTCTATCAGGACCTGCTCGAGACGCAGGGAGTCCTGTTTGCGGAGCTCGAGCGGCGAGTGCCGAGCCGTCTCGGCCGGCTCGTTCTCTTCGACTTGGCGCAACTGCGATTCCGACACGTGCATCGAGGCATGAGTCCGGAGCGGATCAGGGAAATCGCGGCGGGTGCGCGGGTATTTCGGCCTGATCCGTACTCGGACACCTTCCCGACCTTCCAGCGCTGCATCTATCTCAACGCGCTGTACGATATGGCCGTGTCGTTCGAACCCTCCCCTCTGGTGGGATGCACGACGTCTGCCTTGACCGGCGGCGCAGCGGCGCCGGGTCACACGCTGCTCGCGCGAGCGTTCGATTTCGAGGTCGACGAGGTGTACGACCGGCGCAACGCCGTCTTCCTCGTCGAGGAGCAGGGCCAGATACCGTACGCGTCCGTGGCGTGGCCGGGGATCGTCGGGGTCGTGAGCGGCATGAACGCGGAGGGATGCGGACGCCATCGTACCGAAGAGCGACATCCGTCAGCGGCTCGAAACCGCCCTGGCTCAGGCGGCGCATCGACGCCTGCGAACGAGCCAGCACTGAAGCGCCTGCAAGGAGCCCTCCGGACAGCAGAGGGC
>JAFGIS010000520.1 GCA_016929495.1 Polyangiaceae bacterium
AGTCGACGCAGTCGACTGGGGCCCCTCTCCCGCTTCCCCATGTTGCCGCTCTCGCTAGCGCTTGAGCGAACATGGGGCCCATCGCACCCCGTCAGGCGGGGTGCGCCCCACGCTGCGCGTGGGGCCCCATTTGCCAAACTGTCGCAACTTGACTCAAACGTAACGGATGTCGCTCCTCAAGGTCTCTAGCGCACGGCTCCAACGAGCCGAAGCACGGGCGGCCCGAAGACGAGAACAGCCACGACGATCGCACCCGCGGCAGCGATCAGTACTGCGCCGGCGGCCACGTCCTTCGCCAGACCCACGAGCTGATGGCGCTCTGAACAGACCGCGTCGCCCAGAGCCTCCACGGCGGTGTTGAGTGCCTCGGCGCTCCACACGACCATCATCGCCAGGACCAGGAGGGCCCAGTCGACGCGGGAGACGCCCAGGCCGAGGCCCGCGCAAACCACGAGCACGCTGGCGATGGCATGGATCCAGGCATTGTGCTGTGTGGCCAGCAGACGGGTGATGCCGTGCCAGGCGAAACGGAAACTCCGGCCGCGGCTCGCGAGGGAGAAGGGGTTGGGTTCAGTCATGGGTGCCCGACTTCCTCCCCTCGATCAACTGATCCTCTCTCACGACGCACCTCGGACTCGCATCCCCTCCGGTGGACCAATCCTGCGGTGCCGCGATGGCGTCCATGAGCCGATCGAGCGTCCCGAGCGCCTGGCACCGGTCGTAGATCAGCTGCCACGCGCAATCGCGGTCCTTGCCAACTTCACACCGTCCATCATGCGACCCACCGCATGGGCCGTTCAGCAAGCGCTTGGCGCAGCGGGTCAGCGGGCAGATGCCGGCGTATTCTCCGAGGCGGCAGTTGCCGCAGCCGGAGCACTTCTCCGTCCAGACTCCCTGACTCTGCAGTACCCCGATGAACTGGGTATTCAGGCCGGGGTACACCGGCATGGTCGGGAAGTACTCGGCGAGCATCTGCACGCCCGCGCCGCAGCCGAACGAGCAGATCGCGTCGTAGTCGGCGATGCGCGGGGCTAACAGATCGATGAATGCGCTTTCGCACTGACGCTCGATCGTACACTCGTCGATGACGACTTCGGCACGCCCACGAAGCCGCAGAGCGATGCGTAGCGCCGAGCCCAGAATGGCCACTTCACGCTCGCCGCCTGCCAGACACACGGTGACGCAGGTGCCGCAGCCGAGGAGCAGCACGCGGGAGTGACGCTCGATCATGCCGACGAGCTCGGGGATGCTCTTGCGATTGGCGACGATCATGGGGTTTCTCCCGTCGAAGCATCGGAAGCCAGGGGATTCGGACCGAGGGCCTTGGCGCGTTCAGTCGCTTCGCTGGCCAGTCGCGCGAAGCCAGCGCCGTCGCGTGCTGTCACGTGGACCATGCTGAGGCGTTCCGGCTCAAGGCCTGCCTCGTTGAGCAGCTCCTGGACCGAACGAACCCGCGCGGCAGCCCGTGCGTTGCCGTCGACGAAGTGGCAATCGCCCTCGGGGCAGCCGGCCACCATCACCGCATCAGCGCCGGATTCCAGCGCGGCCATGATTTGTGTGGAGTCCACGCGACCGGCGCAGGGCAGCCGGATGATCCGGACTGCAGTCGGGTACTCGAGGTGCAAGGCACCTGCCGCGTCCGCGGCGGTGCAGGCACAGCATTGACACGCGAAGGCAAGGATCGTGGGCTCGGCCGGCATGTTCTACTTCTGCCTCGTGACGCGGGTCGCCCGCTGCGTGTGCCAGCGCGGCCAGCTGATGCCGGGCTGCTGCGTGTGCTGGTCGTCGCTTGCGAAGGGCTCGGGCTCGGCGTGGAGCAGGCCGCGGACGGCAGCCTGGATCTGCGCATCGGTGTGACCAGGAAGGCTCAAGGCGCGCGCCGGGCAGCTCGAGACGCAGGTGCCGCACGCGACGCATAGGGCCTCTTGGATTTCCGACTTGCCCTCGTACCCGGCTCGCGGCGCGTGCTGCGGACATATGCGCAAACACGTTAGGCACCGGGCGCACTTGGTGGAATCGACGCGTACAGCCTGCAGGTCCAGGCCCGTTGCTCTGCGGCCGAGTAGGGAGGCGGCCTTCGCGCTCAGCGTGTGCGCTCGGGCCATGGCTTCTGCGAGGGACCGCTCGGGAGGATCGCCAGAAGCGAACACGCCCGCGCTCGCGAGCTCGGTCGGTGCGAGCCGGGTGCGGGCATCGGGACAGGCGCCATCGCTTTGCAGCGGAATCGAGGCGTGCTGGGTCGACTCCAGATCCACGACGATCACACCGTGCTCGATAGCGGTCGTCTCGCTAGACGAGCGCAGGTGCGAGACGAAGTGTCCGACCTGACCGTTCACCCGGATGAGCTCAGAGCCCAGGTGGAGCGTAATCCGCCGGTGCTTCGACACCAGGCGTATCAGAGCGGCGAGTGCGTTGGCCTGCTCCTCGGGCCGCGAGGCGGAATCGAGGCCGTCGGCGAGCCTGTTGGCCCGTTCTACCAAGTGCACGGCGATCCCGCGTTCGGCCAGAGCCAGCGCGGCCGCAATGCCTGCCACACGGCCGCCCACGACGAGGCTGGCGCGAACGGTGGGGACCGTGCGATCGGGCAGCGACTCCGAACAGGCGGCTCGGTAGGCGGCCATGGTGACCAGATCGCGTGCCTTTGCGTTCGCCTCGGCTGGCGTGCTCGCGTGCACCCAGGCGCAGCCCGAGCGCAGATTGACGAGCGTGAGCAAGTGTCGATTCAGGCCCGCTTGTCTCACGACGTCGCGGAAGTAGCGTTCATGTGTGCTCGGAGTGCAGGCAACGACCACGACGCGGTTCAGACGGTGTTCTGCGACGAGCGATGCAATGAGTGCGCGGCCTCCTGGTTCACAGAGATGCGGGTGGTCGACAGCGCAAGCGACGAAGGGCAGAGAACGCGCATATGCGACGATAGTGTGAAGGTCGATGACCCCGGAGGTCTCGCCGTCGCAGCCGCACAGGAAGATGCCGATGCGCTGCGGCTCGTCGGTGACATCGCGTTCCGGCGGGAGGTCCGAGACGCAAGCGCCTCCCATCGCCTTGGTGGCCAGAAGATCGAGCGCCGCGGCGCCGCTGGAATCCAGGCCGGTCATCTACGCTCCTCCCATCTCGAGCTCGTCGTCGAGCTCTCTGACGAACGCGGGGACCACCTTCCGGTAGACTTCCTGGGGCGGCCAGAGCACCCCGTCTACCGCGAGCAGATCCTCTTGGACCCGGATGCCAAAGCGCCGCTCGTTCTCCTGGAGGTATGGCAGAATGAGCGTCCAGTCGGCGCCGGACACGCGTCGGTAGGCACCCCCGTTGAGCTGCTGTTCTACCAGGGTTCGGCGGGGATCGCGCACGTAGATCGCGCCGCCGGAAGCGAGCGACAAGAGGTTGCTCCCGGGGAAGGGCAGCTCCAGTGGAACGAGCGTGCCGTCGACGTCTTGCCGAAGCCCGTTCACCACGGCGAAGCCGCCACCGTTCAACGGGTCGCCGGCCATGAACGACTCCGCAAGATAGTCGAGCGCCGTGCCGTTGATAACCACACGCGGGCGGCCCACCGCGTTGATCATCGGACGACCGGCTGCGTTGCCGAGGATGTAGGCGACGCCGCCCTTGGCGCCGTACATGAAGGTCTGTCCCACGTCGCCGTGCACGACCAGTGTGCCGCGCTTGGCGATCTGCAGCAGCTGGTCTTGCGCGTTGCCGTGCACGACAACTTCGAGCCCGTCCATGCCTGACCCGAGGTAGTCACCGGGGTTGTCGTAACATTCGATACGCAGACCCGCGGTCGCAGGCCCGAAGCCGCACGCGTGAAAACGTGTTCCGCGGCAGTTGTAGTGGACCAGGTGACGCCAACCGAGCTCGTAGGCCGCGACAGCGAGCCGGCCGTCACACTCTGCGCCCTGCGGCAGAAATCCGGCGGCATCGATGAGCAGCGTGTTCTCACCCTGGGCCGGGGCCCTGAGATTCAGCCGGGTGCTCCGGTCCACGCGCACGTAGCCTGCTTGGCCGCCCTCGCTCACCAGGGGCTGCGCGGCAAAGAGGCGACCGAGACCCGCGCGCAGGATGGTCAGCACGGAGGATCGCCTCTTGTTGCCGGTCGAGCAGCGTCGGTCCAGGGCCAAGGTGAGCGCGTCGATGCCGATCTGCGGAGTAGAGCTCGCCGTCGCGGACACGATTTGGTCCACGAACCAGCGCAGCCGGTCGAAGCTCATCGCCGGCAACGCCGCGCAGAGCCCCTCGAACAACACCTGACCGCTGTTCGAGTCGATGGCTCGTTCGAGCAGAGCGCGCTCGCCGTCGGTGCGTTGTGGGACCACCACGGGCAGCGACGGATCGCAGGCGACCTGGTCCGGTCGCGTTCGCACCGGTTCGCCGAACTTGTTCGTGACTCGAAGCGAGTAGCTTGTCGCTCCGTTGCTGGCGGGCGAGCTCGTCGCGTCATTCGGCGACACGGTGAGCAGAAACGCGCCTCCGTCGGTATGGCTTCCCCCACGCGCGTTCCAGTACTGATCGGCAATCGGATTGAAGCGCGTATTCTCACGAGACAGACTTGCCAAAGTCGAGTCGATCGCCTGCTTCTCCGAGCAGATGAGCCCAATGGACTGTTCACCCTCTTGCAGGGCAAACACCTGCGGCCGAAGCATGGCGGTATCGGTGATGCCGACCAGCTGGAACTCGTTGGTGTCGGGCAGGCTACGCGCGATGATGAAGAACCATGGACCGTCCGGAGACGCGTGCAGGTGCACAGCCTGGATCTGCCGATAGATGAGTCGCTTTTCCTCCGGAAGTCGATCGAAATCGAGTTCGGTCGTGGGTGCGAGGGCTTCGATGAGATATTCGATCGGATAGCGGTAGACACGGCTCAGCAGATCGAACAGTTGCACCGAGACCTCGGTGTCGGTGAGAAACTGTTGGTGGACATTGCGCTGCCGGAGGTACTCTCCGACCGCGTGGTAGTTGGCAAAATCCCCGTTGTGCACGAGCGCCTCGTTTAGCCCGATGAAGGGATGCGCGCCGCCGGGGTGCCAGACTCTGCCTTTGGTCGGATAACGTTGGTGCGCGATCCAGGCGTGCGCGCGGAGTTCGGGCATGCAGTAGTACTGCACTGCGGCTTCGGCATAGCCGACAATCTTGACGATGATCAGGTTTCTGGCGTGCGACAGCACGAAGGCCCGCTTCTCTCCAAGCGAAGCATAGAAGGCGTCGTTGAGCAGAACGGAGTTCTGTACCACGAACTCGTCTTCGACGTCGCGCGGCGACAGGCCGCCCAAGCCGCGCTCGGTGGCGAAGCGTTCGAGCACGTCCGGCTTGACGCGTACGAAGTAACGGGCGACCTCGGGCGGCTTGACCTCGAGCAGCGGCACATCGCGGTAGTCCGCCACGGTGGGCAATAGCCCGCCCTGGTCGACGTCGAAGAAGGGTGTGACAAAGGCTTTCTCGATCTCGCCCCTGGCGGCGGGGTCGAGCAGCGCGACTTGCAGGATGTAGTCCTCGTCCAGGACGGACCGGGACACACCGAGATCTTCGGCCATGAGCCCGCAGGCGGCGATGCCGCCGCCCTTGCCGTTGCCGCGATTGCGCATCTGGATCGACGGCTCGTAGATGTGTTTGCCGCTCACGGGTACGGTGCAGACGAACCCGGTGACGCCGCAACCGCCCTCCGCTTCTTGTGTGCGCTGTCCCTGTCTCTCCGGGGGCGGGCGCAGGTGGGCCCTGGCCCGGCGAAAGGCGGCGGCGCGGTCGAGCACAGGCCGGGTCGAGCTCATGGTGCGTCGGGTCCTCGATCCTCGTAGTCGAGGTGCATGAGCAGATCCGTCCGGCCTCGCAGGGCCGCTACCGACGGAAGACCGAGGCGGTAGAGGATGTTCCTCAGCTGCTGTTGCCAGGCATGGTACAGGTTGACGAGCCGTTGAGTGCACCACTCGGTGCTGACCAAGTTGAGCAGCTCCGAGTCGGTGGTGGCGATGCCGCGTGCGCACCCCCGGCCGCTCTCGCAAGCGCCGCAGCGGATGCAGCCGAGCGCTACGAGCTCGGCTGTGCCGATGACCACGCCGTCGGCGCCCAAAGCGATGGCCTTGGCCACGTCCATCGGCGTGCGGACGCCGCCGCTGGCCATTAGCGTCAGCTCGTCGCGGATCCCCTCTGCCCGGAGGAACTCGTGCACCTGGCTGATCGCGTACTCGATCGGCATCGCGATGTTCTTCTTCGCTACGTTCGGAGCTGCGCCGGTGCCTCCGTAGCTCCCGTCCAGGTGCACGATGTGAGCCCCGGCGTGATAGGAGCCGACGGCGACCATGTCCACGTCCGTGGGCGTCGATACCTTGGCCGAGAGCAGGGCACGCGGGTTGGTATGGGCGATCCAATCGAGGTGCTTCTTGTGATCCTCGACGGAGTAGACGCTGTGGAACGGAAACGGCGAGAACAACGGGAAGCCGGGGACCGCTTCACGGATCGCGGCCACGCTCGCGGTGTTCTTGTCTCCGAGCAAGTGGCCCCCAAGCCCCGGTTTGGCTCCCTGGGCATACTTGAACTCGACGATCCGCGCGCGCTGCAGGGTTTCTTCCCGGACGCCGAACAGCCCCGTAGCCACCTGCGTGATCACGTGGTCCGCGTACGGAACAAAACGTTCGGGATAGCCTCCTTCGCCGGTGGACGTGAAGGTGTTCCAGGCGGCGGCCACACGGGCCTTGCCCAGCAAGACGCGTATGTTGGTCGAGCCGAACGACATGCCGCCGCCGTACCAGGGCAACGACACGGAAAGCTTCGGCCGGCCGTCGTTGCGCCGGTTCAGAACGAGCTCGGTACTGATGTCCTCGGCGCGAAGATCGGTCGGGACCGAGCGGGGAAAGCGCAGCCGCAATCGGTCGAAACCGCCGCCGCTGGCGCCGATTTCGCTCTCGAGATGCCGCCGAGGAGCGTGACCGGTTTCGGCCATCTCCCAGTTCGCGACGATGAGGTCCGCGGTCCAGCGGTAGTCGCCGATCGTGTCGAAGCTGGGATTGTGGATCACACCGAGCGCGTGCTCCGGGCAGGCAGCGACGCAGCGGCCTGGTTGCCCCGGCGCGCACTCGGTGCCCGTGCAGCGATAGTCGATCGGCCGCGGCATCGTTGCCGCGTCTCGTTTCGGACGAAAGACGTCCTCTGGGCAGATTTCGACGCATCGACCACACGCTTTGCAGGCGGAAGAGCGATGCACGCGAAACTTGCCGATCTCGTTCTTGAAGCGGGGGCCGGCGGCATTGACGACGCGAGTGACGCGCGCGTACTCCGGATCCTCGCGGAACTCGCCGCTCGCTTGTGGCTCTGCCCCGCGAAGAACAACGTCATTCACGGGCAAACCTCGGTATCGGCTCGGCGTTTGCCGAACAGGCGCCCGAAGACGCTACGTTCCAGATCCTCGAAGAACATGGCACGGCCCGTTTCGCCGCGCAGCCGACGCACCTCGCGGAGGCCCATGGCGCCCAGCATTTCGATGAGCTGTGCGTGCCAGGCTGCCATCAGATTGACGATGCGCTGAACCCCGGCCTCGGGGTCGATGCGGTGCCACGCGATCGGACACGCTGCGCCGCGTTCGCATTCGCCGCAGAGCCGGCATTCCAGCGCGACGACCAAGGGCAAATCAATGGCCACCAAGTCGATCCCGCAGATGATCGCTTTGACCACGTGCTCTGCCAAGGCAATCCCGCCCGAGGACATGAGCGTCAACTCGTCTCGGAGTCCTTCACGAACCAGCGCGCCGTGGACCTCCCGGATCACGTCGCACATGTGACGCGGTCGCTGAGGGACGAGCTCCCGGCCGTCGGCGTCGAATACCAGGTTGATGACCTCGGCACCCTCCCTGGCCAGCCGCAATACGCGCTCGGTGACGCCTGCCGTCGTAGGAGCGCGTACGGCGATGATTGGACTCGTGCCCTGCTTCGAAACAGAACGCACGGCGGGACGCTCCCGAGACTCGGGCACGACGACCAGTGGAGCGTAGGCAGGCTCCGAGCCATCCCCAGAGCCGCTAGCGCCGCTCAGCAGACGCACCGCATGCGCCCGGGCCCTCGGCGGCTCCGCCTCGGGGAGATCCGAGTCGCGCACGATGGCAAACAGGCCGAGCTCCGCCGCCGCCCGGAGCACGACCGACGCCGCCGGTCCGCGCAGACACCGCTCGGGTAGCACGTCGAACATCACCGGCAGCGGTGACTCCACCAGGGGCGGAGCGGCGCTTCGGAGCTGTCCGCCCTCGAACTCGAGGTGGTCGAGCTTGCGCCCGATGTCCACGCTCACGTTGATGTACTCGCGACCGTGAATGCCGTCGCGCGTGGGGCGGACGATCTCGGACATATCGGTCCACATCGCGTCGAATCCGCTGCCGCTGAATGGGCCTCCATAGCCCGAGCCGCTCACGGGGATGGCACCCGTCTCCGCCTGGAACCACGTAGACAAAACCGTTTCCGGAGTGAAGACCCCTCTGCCAAGGCGCGCATACTCGGGGTTCTCCACGCGCTCCAAGAGGCCCTTGGTGCAGTTCTGAACGCAGCACAGGCAGCCTTTGCACTGGTAGACGTAGTCGAGGTAGCCGCGCTCCTCGGCCAGCCGATCCGCCTCGTTCCGGTAGAGTCCATAGACGCAGCGACGCTTCACGCAGTTGGCGCAGCTGGCGCAGTCCTCCCTGAAGTCCACGATGCCGAGCTTGCCGACGGGGCGCACGCGCGGGCCGACGCGCCGAGTATTGATGTGGAACCGTGGTGGCATGGTGCGTACGCGCGAGTCAATGCGAAGGCTCGACGGCGCTCGAGAGCGCACACCCGATGCTCGAAGGCACAGACGAAACCAGCGGCCTCGGCCCGAGCGCGCACAGGGCGCGCACCGCTCGGCGCACGGCCTGTCCGGTCGATGCGTCAGCGTCTCCGCGAGCCGCGCGGCAGAGCTCGATTCGCGCAGACTCGAGCCCGATCTCCGCGAGAAGCCTTTGGACCGCTTCGATCCGTGCTTCGGCTCGCAGGTTGCCCTCTGCGTGCCGGCACTCGCCCTCGGGGCAGGCGACCACGCAGACGCCGGCCGTCGGGCCTTCGAACGTCCGCATGAGGTACTCCGCGTCAATCTTGCCGGCACACGGGAGCTCCCGGACCGAGACCAGGCTATTGCGCTCCTTCCACTGACGCGGCAGCTCCGTGGCGCCGAGCAGACAGTGGCGGCAGATGTTGACCACGATGTCGGGTATGAGAGGCTCCGTCATTCTCGGATGTCTCGACGATGATGCTGTGGGTCAGAGGACCGGGCCCAGTGGCTCGAAGTTCTGCCCTCAAATCCTGCGGCTTGTCAATTGCTCACGGGTTCGAGTACTCCCTGAGCTCGTGAAGTCGGGCAGCAGACTGGAGAAGATCCTCGCGAGCGGCCAGTTTGCCGTGACGGGGGAAGCAGGACCGCCGAAGGGGGCCTCCCCGGACGTCATGCGCAAGAAGGGGGAACTGCTTCGAGCGGCCGCGGATGCGCTCAACGTCACGGACAACCAGACGGCCGTGGCCCGGCTGTCGAGCCTCGCCGGCTGCTTGCTGCTCAAGGAGATCGGCGTCGAGCCCGTGCTGCAGATGGTGGTTCGCGACAGAAACCGACTGGCGCTGCAAGGTGACATTCTGGGTGCCGCCGCGCTCGGGATCCGAAATGTGCTCTGCCTGTCCGGGGACCACCAGAGTCTGGGCAACCATCCCAGCGCCCGGGGCGTTTACGACATCGATTCGATCAACTTGGTCCGACTGGTGCGCACGATGCGCGATGAGCACCGGTTCCTCAACGGTGAGCGGATGTCGGGGGAGGTGCCGATGTTCATAGGAGCAGCGGGCCACCCGTTTGCCGATCCCTTCGAGCTGCAGCTCGCTCGGCTGGCAAAGAAGGTGCTCGCCGGCGCAGACTTCATCCAGACCCAGGCTGTATTCGACGTGCCACGATTCCTCGAGTGGATGCAGCGAGTGACAGACCGAGGGTTGCACGAGAAGACGCACATTTTGGCCGGTGTTCTGCCGATGAAGTCAGCCAAGATGGCTGCCCATATGCGTGACAACGTACCGGGCGTGCGTATGCCGGACGAGCTCGTGCGTCGCATGGCGAGCGCTGCAGACCCGAGAGAGGAAGGCCTAGCGATCTGCCTCGAAACCATCGAGCAGCTCAGAAGCACGCGCAGCGTACACGGCATCCACGTCATGGCCGTCGGGTGGGAAGAAGTCGTGCCGCGGCTCGTCGAGCGAGCCGGGTTGGTCCCGCGACCCGTTCTGTCGTAGGACCTCGACGCTATTGAGTCGACGCTTTCACCGCTTTCGGGGTCACTGCGTGCGGCCCGCTGCCCCTTGCGCGCAGAGCGTTGTGCACGGCGTTCGCCAGACGTTCTAGTTGAAGCGGTTTCTGCAAGAACCCGACGACGCGGGGCTCTTTGAGCAGCTGCGCGACTTCACCGTGATGATACCCGCTGGTGAGCAGCACCGGTACCGTGTGACCCGCGCTGCGGATCGCGAGTAGCGTATCGCGACCGTCCATCTCCGGCATGGTCAGGTCGAGCAGCACCAGCTCGATGGTGGCTGAATCTTCCGCGAGCCGCTCCAAGCCCTCGCGGCCGCTGCTGGCCACGATCACCCGGTAGCCGAGCTCCTGGAGCATCTGCGACGCGGCGGAGCGCACGGCCCGCTCGTCGTCGATGAGCAGTATCACGCCATGGCCGCGCGGGGGCTCTCCGTGGGGGACAACGCTCGCATGGCCGCTCGCGGGCTCGTGCTCGGGCGGAAGCACGACGCGGAACGTGCTGCCGCCTCCCGGCCGTGATTCGACGCCCACGCTGCCGCCGTGGGCCCGAACGATGCCCAGCGTTGCGGCCAGGCCCATGCCACGCCCGGCGACTTTGGTAGAGAAGAAGGGGTCGAAGATGTGCGCGAGTGTCTCGTCGGTCATTCCTTGGCCACTATCGCTCACCGCGAGCACGACGTGTTCGGCCGATTGCGGTCGGTGCGGCCGCCAGACCCCCCGGAGCTCGTCGGGATCCAGATCGCGCGCCTCGATGCTCAGACGGACTGTCCCGCGTCCATCGCCGAGCGCTTCCACGGCGTTCATGATGAGATTGACGACGACTTGCCGCAGTTGCGTTCGATCGCCGCGCACGTTCGGCAGCCCGGGAGCAACGTCCTGCTCCAACGTCGCGCGGGCGGCGACGGTGCTCTGCACGAGCCGCAGCGCCTCCCCCGCCACGTCGCCCACGTTCAGTACCTCGGTGACCAGAGTCCCTTTCCCGGCGTATGCCAACATCTGCTTGGCCAGTGTGGCTGCCTCGCGCGCGAACTCCTGGATTTCGAGCATACAGCGACGGACCTCTTCCTTGGAGGCGCGATCGAGTCTCAGCAGGGCCAGCTCCGCGTTGCCCAGCACACCGGTCAAGAGGTTGTTGAAATCGTGCGCAACGCCGCCGGCCAGGACACCGAGGCTTTGCACCGACTGGGCCCGCTGCACCTGCGTCGCGAGCTCGCGTTGCTCTCGTTCGAGCCTCTGACGCACCGTGACGTCATGCATCACGCGCAGTATCGACGCCTCCGTTACGCCCGGAGTCTCCAGCACCGTTTCCGTCACCAGGAAGTACCTTGGCTCGGCACCCTCGGCGCGCGTTACGAACTCGTAGGCGCTCGCGCCGTCTCCTTGCCCCGAGCGAGCTTGTTCCAGAACGCGAACGCCGTCGGCGTCGATGAGGTCGCGCAGGCACCGTCCCACGAGCTCACCCGGGCCCACCGCGAACAGGCGTTCAGCCGCCGCGTTGGCGTAGATGAAGCGGTCCTCGGCGTCGAACAGGCCTACGCCCTCTCCCATGCACCCGAGCAGGCTCGAATGCAACGCGGCGCCCGCCTCGAGCTCGGCGGCCATCTGGCCGCGCAGCCGTACCTCCTTGGCAAGCGACCGGTTGACCTCGCCCAGGCGCTGCCACACGCGGCGGAGCATCCCAATGCCGAACGCCAAGACCAGGTAGGCCCCGAACGTGATCAGGGCGGCGCGTGGCGCGGTCTCCGGACTCACATGCATGCGACGCGCCAACATGCCGTCGATGAGCCACACCACCGCTGCCATGCACAGGCCGAGGCGAACGCCAAATAGCGCCGAGCAGACGGCGACCGGCAGGACGCCCACGATCAGAGCAGCCTCCCCACCCATTGCACGCAGGGCGAGAGCCGTCCACGGGTAGCCGAGGAAGACTACGGCGACGACTGCACCGCGGACCGCAGGGTGGCTCCAGCGCATGACTCCAATGCTCCGACGACGGCCGAGGTCACCGTGACTGATTGGACCAGGCGGCCGCCGAGCGCAACCAGATTCCGCGCACGGTGTGCGCCCGTGCTCAGCATAGCCTGTCGGCGTTCGACGGAAACCCGCGCTCCGACGCCGTTTTGCCGGTCGCTGGAAACGGCGTCGCTCGGCCAGAGTCGTTTCGCGAGCGTATGGCCGAATTCCCGTTTTGCCCTGGTGGCACCGTCGTGCTCGCGTCAGCTGTCAGCTGCAGACGCCTCTCGTTGACGCATCGCACTCGGCTGCATCTAACGAAGGTACCGACAACCATCGAGTCAGTGGACGCATGTTGGGCGCGTGAGTCCGTTCGCGCACTGTGCGAACCTGACGATAGAGGCGAGGCGAGTACACGCGACACCGTCAGCGAGATAGTACCCGTCGCTGGCCCTGCTCGCGCCGTCGGCAACCTGCGCCCTTCCGGCACGATAGCCGTCGAGGTTGAGTCAGCTTCCGGATCCGATGGCTGTCGGAGCACGGTTGGTTCGTCGGCATCCGCAATGCATGCGAGCGCGCTCTCGCGTCGGCGTTGCTCTGTTTGACTCGCGCGGCCTTCTGCGCAAAGCTGACGAGATAATGTTCCGCAGCTTTCAGCTTGGTGTCAGGCCGGTTCTATTCTGCTTTTGTTACACTTTTCTGTTCGGAAACTGCAAGTCCAGTCCTGGCGCCGTGACGACGACGGATGTGGCTACGGGCGGCGGTGCGCAGAGCGGTTCGGGAGGCTACGCAAACACAGGCGGAATCACCGCAACGGGAGCCAACTCGTCCGCGGGTAGAGCTGCCACGGGCGGCGCCACGCAGGTCGGTGGATCGACCGCGACGGCTGCTGCGCCGGCCACCGGTGGTGACTCTGCAGACGCCGGCGCGGGTGGCAAAGCGAGCGGCGGCGCTTTGACAGGCGGCGCAGGCGGCTCGACCGGAGGAAACGGCGGAAGCGTTGCCACGAGCGGCGGAACCGACCCGGGCTCGGCTGGCGAAACCGCGACCGGCGGAGGCAGTCCCCGCGGCCCGACGCCGCCGACGGCTACTTCGAAGTTCCCCTTCCCACAGAACCGAGAGAGCTCGCACTGCATCTATCCTTTCGCTTACGACAACCAGGACGTCAAAGACGTATACGCGGCGTGGAAGAATGACTTGGTCACCTCGGACGGGGCTGGCGGTTTCCGGCGTGTGAAGCGGCCTGCCGAGCCTGGCCTGGAGGTGAACTCGACGGTTTCCGAAGGGATCGCCTACGGGATGATCATTGCAGTGTACATGGATGACCAGGAGCTTTTCGACGATCTCTGGAAGTACTCCTTGGCTCACTCGTGGACCTACACGCCCTGGGGTGGAGGCGCCAGCTCACCGACGATTCTGATGAACTGGTACATCTCCGCCAACGGCAATGTCGCGACGGATGGCAACGGCGCAGCCACCGACGCGGACGAGGACATGGCGTGGGCCCTGGTCATGGCCGACCGGCAGTGGGGCGGTTCCGGAAAGCTGGACAAGAGCTACCTCGACTACGCCAGACAGCTGCTCGGCGACATCTGGAAGTACGAGATCGACAATGGCCGTCTGCCGAAGAACGGCTCGAGCTGGGGCAGTGACAAGAGCTTGAACATCTCCTACTTCGCGCCGGCATACTACCGCGTCTTCGCCAAGGTCACGGGCGAGGCGCGCTGGGGCAAGGATGTGGTCGACTACGTCTACACGGTCATCTCCAACAACCTTAGGATCCGGGTCAGAATTAACTAGGCAACTCGGCAGGCATGCGGGTATCCTGGTGCATGCTCCGAGATGAGGAACTGGAAGCTGCAA
>JAFGIS010000521.1 GCA_016929495.1 Polyangiaceae bacterium
CTCCATCATGACTACCAGATCGCGGCATGATCGAGCGCGGATGACATCGGGAGCCAGTACAGGCGATTCTGATGCTGTTGGGCGCAGTGTGGCTGGGGATGCAGTGAGCGAACCAGGGATCCGACCTGTCGGGGCACCGGCATCGAAAACCCGCCTGTCGCCGAAATGGACCGCCTATCGCCAAAAGGCACCAGGTATCGCCAAACGGGACCAGCACAGAACTGTGGATGCGGCAGCGGGCTCTTGCTCGATGCTCTCAGAGCCGGCCGACGGGGCGCTGGTTCTTCTTGATGTCCGCATCGAACGCTGCCGCGGCCTCCATCAGCTGGCTCACCAGCTCCGGGTGTTGCGCGGCCACATTCGTCGTCTCGCCGGGATCGGCGTCGAGGTCGAACAGCGACAGCTCGAGGTCCCGCCACTCTTCTTGTCCGGGGCTGCCGTCCATTCCGGGCTGCGCGACCGTCGGGTAGCGGTGCGGCAGGTGGAGCTTCCACGGACCGCTGCGCACGGCCTGCAGCTCGACGGCGTCGTAGAAGTACACGGCTTCGTGCGGGCTCGCGGCTCCGGGTTGCGCCTCGAGGATCGGAAGAATGCTCCGGCCGTCGATGGGCCATCGCGGCAGCGAAGCCCCTGTGATCGCCGCGATGGTGGGCAACAGATCCATCGTGGTCACCACTTCCTTCGAGACGGTCTTGCCGTGGATGCGATCGGGCCAGCGCATGATGCAGGGCACGCGCTGGCCGCCGTCGAACGTCGTCGTCTTGCCCTCGCGAAGGGGTCCGGCAGAGCCGGCGTGATTCCCGTAGAGCAGCCATGGGCCATTGTCCGACGCGAACACGACGAGCGTGTTGTCCGCGATCCCGAGCTCGTCGAGCTTCTGCAGGATCCGTCCCACGGACCCGTCGAGCTCCGTCACGACGTCGCCGTAGAGGCCGCGCTGGGTGCGGCCCGCGAACTCGTCCGAGACTGCGAGCGGAACATGAGGCATCGTGTGCGCCAGGTAGAGAAAGAATGGGCGCTGCCGGTTCCTTGCTATGAAATCGCAGGCCTTCTGCGTGTAGCGCGTCGTGAGCTCGGACTGATCCGGGTTGTACTCGATGGCCTCCTCGTTCTGCAGCAACGGGAGGGGCGGGTAGGCCGGGTCCTCCTCCGGGCGCATGTCGTTGCTGTACGGCAGGCCGAAGTACTCGTCGAAGCCCTGCCTCGTGGGCAGGAAGGGCTTGTCGTCGCCCAGGTGCCACTTGCCGACGGCCGCGGTTGCGTACCCGCAGGACTTGAGCAGCTCCGCGATGGTCAGCTCTAGGGGATTCAATCCAATGCCGCTGCGGCCCTCCGCGAAGTCCGGGCCCCGGGGGAAGAGCACCTCCGTCACGCCGACGCGGACTGGGTAGCAGCCGGTCAACAGCGCCGCTCTGGACGGCGAACACACGGCCGCGGCACAGTAGCAGTTGGTGAACCGGATGCCTTCGTCCGCCATGCGATCGAGGTGGGGCGTGGCAAAACCCTGCGCACCAAAACATCCGACATCGGCGTAGCCCTGATCGTCGGTGAGGACGATGATGACGTTGGGGCTGTTCAACGGCCTCCCTGGTCCGGACTGCCGTCGGCAGCGGGCGAGCGCGATGGCGCAGGCCGGGAGACCCCGGAGGAACGTGCGGCGCGAGATCGGTGGCATGCTCACGAGCCTGATCGAGGCAATGATGCGCCGGCGGCCAGCGTGCGGGCAAGCGGCTCGGGGCAAGGGTCACGCTCGCTGCTGCTGCTTGAACCGGCATCCGCCCGAACTCGCGGCCGATCCGATGGACGTGATCACTTCTCGGGCAACCTGGTCGATGGCCGCCCGACGGACGGGCATGACCCGACTCACTCGTTCTCAGTGCTACGTCACCTTCGACGGTGTTGCTGGCTGCCTGCTCGCCGCTACCACGGCCCTCTCGGGGTGCGGAGGCGACCCAGGGGATGGATCGTCCGACCTGTCCAAGCGGCAATGGTGTGAGATCTACGAGGTGGCCGTCGATGCGAGCCGAAGGCGCCGCGGCGTCGTCCGTGCACTCATCGAACGTGCGGTGGCCCACGCGCGCGAGCTCGGGATCGAAGCCGTCGAGCTGTCGACATGGGCCTTTAACGAGACTGCGCATGCGGCGTTCGCAAGCATCGGCTTCGAGCCCGTGTTCGTACGCTACGAGCTCAAGGCACGTTCATAGCTTCCACCTCGACGGCTCGCCGAATCCAGTTTCGGCTGCTTTGTCCCGAGTCAGAGGGCGCGCCTCCCCGAGCGCGGCTGAACGCACAAGGCTTGTTCTTCGCCGAGAACTGGTCGATCCTGCGGCGGACGCGAACGGTAGCCAGTACAGTCGCCACGGTGACCCCCGTGGGTTTCCGCGTTCGGTTCGGAGCGGCCATCACTCTCGCTGTCCACCTGCGTACGGGTGGCGATCCCGCAGATCGGTCATTCGGCTCGGTTGGCGGGGTGAGGCCCACGCCCGCCGTCTTTGGTGGTACGCTCGGGCGATGGACGCACCGTCGCCGCTGGCGGACGAAGTCGTGAGGGGCGTGCAGGATCCCGCGCTTCGCGCCGTGCTCTGGGAGTTCTGGGAATGGGCCATGCGTTGGGCTCCGGTCTGGGCCACGACGCTGGGCGACCACCGCTACGACGATCGGCTCGAGCCGCGCGATGCGGCGTCCCTTCGTCGCTACCACGACGAGCACACGCGCTTGCTCGATACGGCATCACGAATCGACCGTTGCCGCCTGGGAGACGGCGACGCGGTCACCTGGATGGCCTTGCGGTCTTGGCTAGGATCCGAGGCGGCCCAGGACGCGTGCCACTTCCACGAATGGTGGGTGTCTCCACGATGGAACCTGCTCGATGAGATCAGTCGGGTGGTCGAGCGTCACCCCCTGCGCACACCGTCTGACGGCGACAACCTGATCCAGCGCCTCCATGCCGCGGTGCGATGGATCGACGACAGCATCGCCAACCTGGGGGTTGGCCTCACGCACGGCAGGGTGGCGGCGCGCGAATCCATCCGTCTCGCCATTGCCCAGCTCGACACGGAGCTCGCGCGGTCGACCCAGCAGTGGGCGATGACGGCACCGGCCCGCGCTGCTCGGCCACAATGGCCCGTGCAGGCCCAAACGCGATTCTCTGCAAGGCTTCACGAAGTCGTCGCCGAGCAGATCCGGCCGGCACTCTGCCGCCTGCGCGTCTTTCTCGCTGAACAGGTCCTGCCGCTCGGACGCACCGGCACCTCGGAGGGGATCGGCTCGTTGCCGGACGGCGAGACGTGCTACCTGGGGCTGGTCGAGGCCTTGCTGGGCTCGCCCCGCGCCCCCGAGGAGCTGCACGCCCTCGGGTTGGCAGAGATCGCGCGAACCGACGGCGAGATAGCGGCCCTGGGCGCGCGCCTCTTCGGTTCACGCGACCTGGGCGAGACGCTGACGCGACTGCGCACCGATCGATCCTTGTACTTCGCCGATCCGCGCGAGATCGTGACCCAAGCCGAGGCGGCACGGGCGCGAGCGGGCTCTGCGCTGCCGACCTGGTTTGGCCGGCTGCCGCGTGCACCGTGCGTGGTGCGCGAGGTTCCCGCGTACGAGGCGCCCTACATGGCCCCCGGCTACTACAGCAGCCCCAACTACGATGGTTCGAAGCCGGGAGAGTACTTCGTCAACACCCACCAGCCCGAGACGCGCCCGCGCTTCGAGCTCGAGGTGCTGACCTGGCACGAGTCCATTCCCGGGCATCATCTGCAACGCGCCATGGCCCAGGAGTTGGATGGGCTTGCGCTGCCGCGCAAGCTGTGGTCCTCGACGGCCCACGCGGAGGGATGGGCCCTGTACGCCGAGCGATTGGCCGACGAAATGGGACTGTACTCGACCGATCTCGATCGGCTCGGCATGCACGGCTACGATGCCTGGCGCGCGGCTCGCGTGGTGGTGGATACCGGGATCCACTGGCTGGGCTGGACGCGCGACCAGGCCCTGCGGTTCATGCTCGAACACACGGCGAGCACTCCGGAGAACCTGAAGAACGAAGTGGACCGCTACGTTGCGACTCCGGCCCTGGCGCTCGTCTACAAGGTGGGGCAGCTCAAGATACTGGAGCTCCGGGATCGGGCGCGAGCCGTGCTCGGCGAAGCGTTCGATGTGCGTGACTTCCACGATGTCGTCCTGGGCTCCGGCGCGCTGCCCCTGCCGGTCCTCGAGCACGTCGTACGGCGGTGGCTCATGACGGAGCCGGCGGGGCGCGGACGTCAGTGACAGGGGGCGCGGTTCATTCCGCCGCACAATACCGGGGCTGCAGCAGCTATCGATCTGTTCGCAGGACCAGGCCTTGCGTGCGTGCGGGAAACTGGAGAGCTCATCGAGGGCAGCGCAGGGATCGCCCTCCGACACACGAAGGCCCCATTTTCGAGGCTGATACTGTGCGAGCTCGATTCGGGCAACGCGGCAGCACTCAGACAACGCCCGTCCAGCGATGGACGCGTTGACGTCGTGGAGTGCGACTGCAACGCCAAAGTGGATGACATTATGCGGCTGGAACGCGCTCGGGTCTCGTCAGGCCAGGGGAGCGACGAAAACGAACGCCTCCGACCCCGTCCATCCGGAGCCGGAGGCGTTTCTGGACTGAACGATATCGGTCGTAACGGTGGGTCAGCCTCCCTTCTAGCTTGCCGGCGTAGCCGCGCCGCCTGCCGCCTGCGCGTCCGGCACCGCCGCGTCCTTGCGCCGCTGAGCCGCCCGCCGCCGTCGTTCGTACGCGCTCGTGACTTCGCGCACGATGCTGGGATGGTGTCGGAACACGAACTGCGCCGCGGAGCGAACGGTGTTCATGCGCTCCATGAGCATGGAGGCCAGGCGCCTCCTGAGCTCCAAGGCGCGCTGTTCGTCCGTCGGGTTCAGGGGCGTAATCCGCTCGGCGGACCGCTCGCGCCGCCTCATCCGTGTCCGGGACGGGCTACTCCGTGTCCCGCGCCGCCTAGTCCGTGTCCGGGACGGGCTACTCCATGTCCCGGAGGGGCTGGTCGGTGTCCCGGAGGGGCTGTCCGCGAAGGGCAAGGCGCTTCGCTCGGCCGCACGCGCCCGGCATCCATCGCGGGACTCCCCCACGCGCTGGAGATCGATGGCGCTGACAGCACCGGCCCGGCGGCCGCAATGCGGCATTCCGAATACGGATTCAAGTGAGCTTCGTCAACAGCTCCCGCTCGGATCGTTTGCCCGGTTCATGCCCGCGCTCCATGACACCAGTTCCACTGCCGTCACGGCGCTCGTGCTTCGCGTGTTTGCCGCGATCGGCCATTACTCCCGACACGTCATTTGCATGAGCGGACCGGGTCGCCCGGGAGAGGCCCAGATGCGCCTCACCCTGCCGTCTGCGTCCGGCGGTGCGTCATCCCGTGACACGACAACCAAAATCGCATCTTGCGAGCCGAGCGTCTTCCCCAAGCCGACTGTGCACGCATGACTCGGGGTCGCCGCTGGTCGCTAACCCTTCGGCGCAAAGCTCTCTCATCTTTTCCTTCCTGCCGGTTTGACCGGCGCACTAGCCACGACAGGCAGCGGCGGTCCCGCGGACGACATAGCGAGTGCCGACTAGCTCTGAACTCTGCAAGATTCGCGGGGACGGGAGTGGCAAGGCTGCGCGTGGACTGCGACTCCGGCCAGAACCAGCTGGTCCCCGTCTCGATCCGGATCGGGATGGGGTTCGGTGCGCAACGGGATGCGTCGGCGCTGATCCCTCCAGGTGGGCTCAAAGCGCCCCGCTCTGCGAGCCCGGGCCGGCATTGTTGGTGCCGAGCAGCGTTCACGCAGTTCCACCGTAGCGCGACACTGACAGCAACGACGTTTTCAGGAAGCACAACCGCAGGAAAGAATCTCAGTGCCCTGCGCTTCGAACCGACTCATCAAGTCCCGCATGGACGAACCTTCCGTCGTCAGAAATATCCCCGTATTCATGCAGACCATTCGGGCCGGCACGGATCCCGATTCCAGCAGTTGAGTGAAGAATGCCCTCAGAAGCTTTTCACCCAGATCGGGTTCTCCTGCACCCAGCGTGGACGACTTGAGTAGCAGCATCAGCGAACGATCGACAGCCATTTCCTCTCTCCCCACTCCTTTACCGCGCAGCGAGCACGTGCTCGCACGCCGCTCGTACGGATGCGACGAGGGGTTCCTCCTCGCCGTCGCACAACGTACGCACGTCCAGGCATACGGCTCCCTCGCGCAGAACAGCCAGTACCGGGGGATCGCCAGCGAGCAGTGCGGAGAAAAGCGCGTCAGATGTGCGCGGCGACCTCGCGAGGGCTGCATCGCGGGGCACGAGCTTGATAGCCCAGCCGGGCAAGGACATCGTGGGCAGCGCCCCGCCGCCTAC
>JAFGIS010000522.1 GCA_016929495.1 Polyangiaceae bacterium
GCCCCAACAACCCGGCGCGGGGAACATCTGCTACGGAACCGAAAGTCATGCCAAATTCCCGGAAGAGGGACACCTTGAAATGGCTGGTCAGGAGGTCTGGAATCAGAGTCGCGTACAGGGAATGGGATGACCGACCGACACACATGCCATTCCCCACATGCCACAGGCAGCAACGCACGCCGCCGCCCAGCACGGATCATCCGGCGGAACGGAACGTCCGCTTTGCAACACATCAACTACCTCACACGGCCCAGTTCCGTCCGCCAGAGGACGCTTGCATGCGTCTCGCGGCTGCCGTCGTGCGGAGGGGTCTGCCGACGCGCCATCTGCGCCTACTGCACCGCTCTGACGCTCAACCGAATCGAATAGCGGCAGCGTGTCCAGGGCCTTCGCGCTTCCGGGCCTTCCACCGCAATCGCCAACGCTGACCGACTCGTTCCCTCCAACCAGATTCACTCCAGACTGCTCCCGCATGGCGTACCCCTTGCCCAGGCAGTAGTCGATGCACCGTCTATGCCACGCCAGGCATTCGTCGTTGCGAGTTGCCTGGCCCAGGCATCGTCCGACCAGACCACCTGCGGCGGTCAGGAGAGCCACGCCAAGCACCAAAGACACCTTGCGCCGCAGGCTCGAGATCGTCACCGGCACACCGGAATCCTCTCTCTTCGGCGCATCTGCAGGTCTACACGTCTCCGTCCCAACTGGAATACCGCTGCTACCCCCGCTAGTGCTGTTGTTGCGTCCCACCCGCTGCTCCAACATCGTTGTCCGGTACGACGCAACGTGCGTCTCCTGCTCCGGGAACGCGTGCATTGTTCCCGCCGCCTTCATCCCGAGCTCGAACCGCTTGGCCCCACGCGAGCGCGCGTTCATCTGCCGCCGTAGGCTTCTCCTTATAAATCCACTGGACGGCCCTGTAAGCGAAGGGGGCCAAATCACTGGTGTTCGGGTCGGGCGTCGGCCCCGGACTCCCAGCAACCGCATCCTTCAGCAGGCGCTGGAACAGACCTCCATGGTTGGACTGGTTCTCCTCCTCGCCAACCACAGAGCCACCAACATGGTGGACAATCTCCGCGCCGACCAAGTCTGCTTCCTCGGAGAACCTACCGGTCTCTGGATGGTACGCGCCGCCCAGCGGCACGATCGCCATCTGGCCTTCTTTCGTGACGGTGTTGCCTTGGGCGTCAGTGCCCGCGAAGGCAACATGCATGGCCGTCTGGGCGGCATTGGGGTGCGCTGGGTCATCACGAACTCGCACGACAACGGCGGTTGCGTCTGTGCCCGCTGCCTGGTAGAACTGTTCGAATATGACGAGCGATTGCGCCCCAAACCTAGCAAGGAGGTTCTGACGGAGTTCGGACGCTCCGGATGCATGCGTAACGCTTAGAGCGTTGCCATCGAAGGCTCTGAAGAGCTCGGCCGCCAGTGCGTCACCTCCGCCCAGAGCGGCAGCCTGCGCTTGCATAGCACGCCAGACGTACTGCTCCGCCACCGCGCCCGACTGGATGTTCGGGTCGTTCGAGTGAACGGTCCCGGCCGCGCGGTGAAGCAGTTCGGCCTTCACGGAGTCAGTGGCGGCGGCTAGTGACGAGATTGAGTACTGGAGGGCATCGTATACGTAGATGTCGCGACCATCGGGGTCGACAAAGGCGAGGGGCGAAGCGCCTGAAAAGCGATACGGGTTCTGATCATTGGGTTGACTGCCATGAAGGTGGGGGTCCGCAGCCGACCAACGACCCAACTGCGGACTTGCGGATCGGGCTCCAAAGTACATCAGACCAGCTGCGTGATCCCTCTCCTTCCCCGTGAACTCGTACCTCCCGACGTCCTTCGCCTCCCAGCCCACGGGCGCGACGACCTTCTCCTCGGCTCCGTAGGGGAGCTGGCTGAAGTGGCGGAGGGGGGCGCCGACGGAGGCGTCGAGCACGACGCCGATGGACGACAGGTGGTTCGTCAGCGTCAGGCGGTACTTGCCAAGAACGGAGCCGTCGGGGCCTTCCGAGTCGAGTTCCCAGGTCGTCGCCAGGCCGTCGCGCGCGTAGCGGGCGTCGATGGCGCCTTCGCCGCCGTAGGTCTTCGTGGGGTCGTCGTAGTCGACCTTGCGGCGCTCGTAGTTGGCAGACACGTAGAGGGAGTACCCGTCCGGCAAGTCCCACGGGTTGCCGTCGTGATACGTCTCGACCTTCACCCGACGCTGGTTGCCGAAGTCGTAGGCGCTCTGGAGGCTCGCCGCCGGGCACCACCAGACGTACTGCCCGGTGACGGCGCCCAGGAACGGCAACGGGTCGGGGTCGAGCGTGCAGCCGGGCTCCGGCGGGGTGTCGGCATGCTCGCTGATGACCGGTGAGCGCCGGTCCGCCGCCAGCAGGTTGCCGACCTCGTCCCAGGCGAAGAACAACGCGAACGTCTCGCCCTCTTTGCAGCCGAGGCCGTCGGGGCCGCCGGTGTCGTTTTCCTGCTCGCAGCCGCGGGGCCGATGGACGACCAGCGCCGCCATGTTCCCGGCCGCGTCGTAGAACGCCGCCAGCTCGTCGTCGCCGGTCGTCGAGGTCGCCGAGTAGAGCGCATGGGGCGCCGGCGACAGCCGCGGCACGACGCACCTGTCGAGAAGGTCGACCTGGCAGCCGCGCTCGGGGTCCTCGGGCAGCGGCCCGAGCCCCGGGTCGCTGCTAACCTGGAGGCCGTTGACGATGTTGCCGAGCGACCACCCGTAGAAATGGTCGGCCGGGTCGGTCCAGCTCGCCATCGAGCCGAGCGCGTCGAAGCTCCAGCGCTGCTCGCCGACCCGGTCCTCCTCGGGCAGCTTGTAGAACGGCGTCGCCTTCGTCAGCCGATAGAGCGCGTCATAGGAATAGGTGACGTCGTACGTCACGAACCGGCTGACGTCCGGACCCGGGGCCGGGCAGGTCGCGACGGGGTCGACGCTCGTCGCGCCGGCCACCCAGCAGGGGATTCGGCCGTCGTCGATGCGCACGATGTTCGAGGCGGAGTCGTAGGTGTAGCGGTAGTCGAGCAGAACCAGGTCGTCGGCGCGAACGGCACGCTTGCGGGCCAGGCGCTGGCGGGAGTCGTAGCTGTAGGTCTCGCGCGTTCCCTCGGCGAGGTCCGGCTCCGGGCAGCTCGACGGGTCCGTGCAGTAGCGGTCGCCGTATTCGACCTCGACCTTCCGACCCTGGACGTCGTAGTACGTCTCGCGGACCAGGGGCTGAGGCGCCGTGGCGCCCGCCTCGTAGAAGTCGACCGACCAGAGGAGGCCGCGGGAAGTGTACTGGTAGCGGAACTCCGAGATGTCCGGGTTCAGTTCGGCGAGGAGGCGCTGCCCTTCGTCGAAGGTCGACTGCGAGAAGTACCCGGTGGTGACGTCCGGAGTGATCTGCCGACCGGACCAGACGGCCCAGCCGTGCGGGTCGTACCCGAGCACTACCGTCCCGGCACGGTCCTTCGTCCACGAGGGCCGGCCGGCGAGCGGGCCCTGGCCGGCGGGCATCAGGTCGTCCCAGTCGTGGTCCGAGCGCACGTACGGCTGGTCGAA
>JAFGIS010000523.1 GCA_016929495.1 Polyangiaceae bacterium
ACTGAACAGCGCCATCGCGTTCCAGGACCTTCTGGAGCGCCGGCGTCCCGAGCGTCGACGATGCTAGCTCAGCGGGCAGCGCCTGCTTCTGGCGACGGCGGTTGGTGGGCACGACCTCGGTGAAGGCGTCGAGAATGCGTCCTGCCGAGCGCCGGTTCACGACACCCGCGCGGGCGCCGACCCGTACAGCGGCCATTCCGCAGCCGATATCGCCGCCGACCGCGTCCGGGAGAAGACACGACCGCGTCGCCACTACGGCACCGACACACACATTCTCGGCCAGGTGAACGTCCGGCACCAGGGCCACGCGGACAACGTCCTCCAGGCGAACGAGGCGCTCGACCGAGGCCCGGACCTCGTCCGACAGCGGTTCGCTCAGCCACGCCTGGGTCTTGTTGGGCAGCGCGCTCACGAGTCCTCCTCCCAGCGCGGCACCACCTGGAACGCCAGCTCCGGCGTGCGCTTGCGGTGGATCTCGGCGGCGACCTGCTGTCTGAGCCAGGGACGAGCGCCTTCGAGCGCCCGATACAGTTGTTCGATCGAGTCGAGGTCGAGTGGACCGGTAGGCACCACGGTGACCAGAAGCCGGGCACCGTCTGGGCCCGGTGAAACAGAATGCACGATGAGATCGTGCAGACGCTCGTCAGCCGAGTCGCCGAGGGCGAGGCTGACCACGTCTTGTACTTGTGCGCAGAGCTGCGCGAGCTTGCGATTTGCTTTCAGTGAGCTGCTGATTCGATGTCTCACGAGTAACTCCGTGCCGGTGTCCAGGGTAGATCCGTCCCGCGCGCTGTGCCCATCGACAGCGCCAGAGCCTCCGGCTTCACGGCTCTGGAACGGAAGGCGAGCGGAAGGCAGAGATGCGGCTACCGCGATGGGACAGCGCGACGACGCATCCACTCCGCAGCGGCCAGGGCGACCACCGCAACCATGGGCCTTCAGCTACAAGGCGCGCTCAGCGGAACGCAGACCGGAGGCTCGACTTGTGGGCGATACGTACAATCATTAGGGCCTCCTTTCTGCGCGAAGCGCGCGAGCAAGGTCGAGTGTGCGCCAAGGGAGCGGCCGAGTCAACCGGAGATCCCGCGGGTGCTCTCCAGCGATCCCGTAGCGCGCCCACTGTTGCAGCGTGACCGTGACCGCCGAGTTCGGCACAGTCATGTCGACGTCCCGAGTCTCCGGAGTCTGACATTTCCGGGAGTCATCCCGTGAACTCCAGGCCGTGAGCCGGCCAAGGCGCAGGACGAGGAGTTCACATGGATGACCTGGACAGCCCGAATCCCAGCGTGTGGGACTGCAAGTACCACGTCGTGTTCATCCCGAAGTACCGACGCAAGTCGCTCTTCGGCCAGCTCCGTCGGGAGCTGGGCGATGTGTTTCGTACACTGGCCCGACAGAAGGAAAGCACGATTCTGGAGGGGCACACGCAGAACAGTCTGGCCACACCGGTCGAGATAGGTGTGACCGAGGCATACCTGACTTCGAAGGAGAGGCTGTCGAGTCTGGGCTTGAACGGCTCCTTTGCCACGGCGATGCAGCTCACCTCGAGCGTCGCGGCGCATCATGTCGAAACTCAGTCTCTCAGGAGATGAGCCATCGCGGTACGCTGCCGGCCGCAGGGTCAGCCTGTGGCCAACTGCGCGCAGCCGCGCTACCGAGCCTATCAGCGTCTGCTCCACGCTCTCGAGCCCTGGCAGCCGTCTGGGAGACGCTGTGCCTGCAGCTGTCCACGGCCCTGGAGATGTGTTCGGGAGCGGGCGAGGGGTCGTAGACGAGTGATCACACCGACCCGAACGTGCCCAATGGCCGAAGGCCTCAGGTAGGGCAGCGGACCGCGCGCTGGCGTCACTTACTCCCCGGCCGCCCGCAAGCCGCGTGATGCCCCAGCGCGCACGCCCGCCTGAAATCGCGCAGAGCCCGATCAGGGTTGCCCGTCGCCTCATGGGAAAGCCCTCGGTGGAAGTACGCCGCCCGGTGGTCGGGATCGAGCCTCACCGATGCATCGAAGTCCTCAATAGCGCGTCGGTAGTTGCCCATGGCATTGCGAATGATGCCGCGGTTCTTGTACGCTGTGGCGGTCGGCTGGAGCCGGATGGCCTCGTCGAGGTCCTCACGGGCGCGCGCAAGCTTGCCCTGGTGCAGGTAGGCCAGGGCGCGGTCACTGTAGGCCAGCGCATCCCTGGCATTGAGCCTGATGGCCTCCGTATGATCCTCGATGGCAAGGTCATAGTCGCCCCGGAAGGTGCGTGCGATGCCGCGGTTGTCGTAGGCCTCGAAGTACCTTGGAGCCAGCCGAATCGCCTGGTCGAGGTCTTCGATGGCCCGGTCGTACATGCCCTCGATGACGTAGGCGGCGCCTCGGTGATTGTAGGCGGCCGCACTGGGGTACTTCGCGATGGCATCGTTCCAGAGAGAGAATCGATCCTTCCATACGCCGCACCGATGATACGTGAGGTTGGCAAGAACGAGGATGGTCCCAGCGAGGCCGATGCCCAGAGCGCTTCTCGCCGTGCCACTACCGAGTTGCCTTTCGAAGAGGAATTGGCACAGCTGTGCGAGGACGAGACACGGTCCCAGCAGCGGGATGTAGGTGAAACGGTCGGCAGCGATAGCGTGTCCGAAGGGGACGACTTGAAGCACAGGGAGCACGGTAACGAGGTAGAACAGAGAACCGAACACGAGCACGCGGGAACACGCGCGAGCGCGGTAGAGGGCTACGGCGCCGGCGAGCACGAGCAGCGGCGCCGCATACAACACGAAAACCGTGCCACCAGGATGCTGAGGGGGCAGTGGATACAACGAGCAGAGACGCACGGGCAGCAGTGTCTTGACAAGGTAGAAGACCAGCCCATAGAACGGCACGCACAGTCGCTGCAGGATCGGAACCGCAGCGTATTCCGGGATAGCACGCGCCGTGGCTTGTACGAGAAACGTGATGACTGCGAATGCGGAGACGGTCACGAAGAACGGGGTCTTGGCCAGCACGGCCTTCCTATCCAGTCTGCGATTGGAGTGACGGTCGATCAGAAGCAGCACCAGGGGCTGGCTCACCGCCATCGGTTTCGAGAGTAGTGAAAGCAGCAGTGCGAGCAGGCAGAGCCAATAGTATCTTGGACGCCGCTCCCCCATGTGCGAGACGTAGAACAGCAACGAAAGCAGGTAGAAGAAGGCCGATAGAACATCCTTTCGCTCGGCGATCCAAGCGACGGATTCAACCCTCAGCGGATGAACGGCGAACAAGAGGCTGACGAGTAGGCTCGTTCCGTAGCGCCTGGTCAGCCTAAGCATCAACGAGAACACCAGAAGAGCATTGGCGACATGAAGGATCAGGTCGGTGGTGTGGTAGGCCTTGGGATCCAGACGAAAGAAATGGTAGTCCACCATGTAGGTCAGCATGGTGAGCGGTTGGTAGCCCGCGCCGTAGCTCGACGAGAAAACCCTCCTCACGTTTTCGAGCGTGAAAGCCCTTATGTCGAGATTGTCGAGAACGTAGACGTCATCGTCCCAGTGCGTGAACCCGTTGGCGAGAGACGGCGAGAAGGCGAGCCAGGTCACCCATGCAATGACGCCGAAGCAGATGAGAAGGCGCTTGGCGTCCCAGCGGACTGGCGGCTGCTTGCTGGGAGGCATGGCAGCCAAAGACTAGCCGACCCGCTGCTTCCCGACCGAAATCAAGCCTTCGCGTGAATTCGGCCATCGGGCCGCTCACCCAATCGCCTCCCGGGCTTACACTGTGAAGATCGATGCTGCGCTTGGTCCACCTGCTCCGGTCCCGGGCGGCGCGCCCCGCCGCTCAGGACGAGCTGTGGCCGCTGGCCGAAGCGGCGATTGGGGGCGACAGCGCCGCGACGCGGACTCTGCTCACCGCCCTGGGGCCGGAGCTGTTGCGTGTGGTGCGACGCGTGCTCGGAGCACGGCACCCGGACGTGGAGGATGTCGCGCAGGAGTGCGCGCTCGAGCTGGTGGGCGCGCTCCAGCGGTTCCGCCGCGAGTCCTCCGTGCAGTATTTCGCGAGCCGCGTCGCGCTGCAAACGGCCATGAACGCGCGGCGCAAGCTCCAAGCGGGCAAACGGGCGATCCTCGACGGCGCGGAGCGAGAGGTCGACGAGCGGGCGGGCAGCGCCCCGAACCCCGAGGCACGCGCGCTGTCGCGTTCGGGGCTCGAAGTGGTGCTTCAGCTCTGCGAGCAATTGCCGCCGGTGCAGTCCGAGGCCATCGCCCTGCACTGGGCCCTGGGCTACACGACGACCGAAATCGCCGCGATCTGCCAATCTCCGCTCGAAACCGTGAAGAGCCGCCTGCGCGCGGCCAAACTCGCGCTGACCGAGCGGGCCCTCGCCGATCCCAGGGTGCGTGACCTGTTCGAGGAGACAGCATGACCGACTTCGGGTCCATCGATCTCATCTGCCGGGCGCGACGCTTCCCGCTGTCGAGCGACGATCAGCGCCGGGTCGACACGCTGCTCCGAACGTCCCCCGCGGCAAGGCTGGAGGACGCGCTGCTCGCGGGCTTCGAGCGCGAGAGCGTGGTGCAGCGTGGTGACGACGCCCGGGTCGCGCGGATCGTAGCCACGGCAGTGGGCCGGCTCTGCCGACCCGGGGCCAGGATCCGGCGCTTGCGTTGGCTCGGCATGGCGGCGGCCGTGCTGGTCGCGGGCGGAGCAGCAGCGGCTTGGCGCGCCTACCATCGGTCGGCGTCTCCCGTGTCGCCGTTGGGCACGGCTTCACGTCCGGCGCCGGTCGAGCCGGCAGGCGTGAGCGCTCGTCCCCCGAGCCGCGTTCCGAGTGTCGCGCTCGACGCCCCTCTGTCCGATGCCGAGTCGGCCGCGCCCGCACCGGCATCGCACCAGGCGCCGAGTGGTCTCGAGCGCAAGGCGAAGACCAACAGCGTGCAGGCCCCTGAGCTGTTCGCCGAGGCGAACCTCTTGCGCCGTCGAGGGCGCACGGGCGAAGCCTGTGCCCGGTATCGGATTCTGCTTGCGCACCATCCGGCTGCGCGTGAAGCTCCGCCTGCCCGGCTGGCGCTGGCCAAGCTCCTGGCCGGATCGCGTCCAGCGGAGGCGCTCGATCACTATCGGCGTGTTGCCGTTCAGCGTGGCCCGCTGCAAGCCGAGGCGCTCTGGGGCGTCGTGGAAACGGCGCGTCGGCTGGGCCAGTCCGCTGCCGAGGAGCGCGCTCTGGCCAAGCTCGTGGAGCTGTACCCGGAGTCGCCCTACGCCGAGGCGGCGCGCACGCGCGGGGCGGATGGCCGCGAGTGACAGCCTTTGGCTGGGCGCGGCTGCTGCGCTGGTCGCGATCTCGACGGCCCCCGTGGCGGTCGCACAGGCCCCGGACCCGTCCTCCCCTCCCCGCGTCGAGATCACGCTGGTCGGCGCCGTGGGCGACGATCCGGCGCTCGAAGACCGCATCCGCAGCCTGTTCGATCCTGCCGCCCAGGTCGAGCTACACCACCAGCCGCGACTGGTGTCGAGCGCCGTGCTCGACCCCGCGGATAGCGACAAGGTCTATCTCTGGATCTCCCTCAAGCCGCAGAGGCGTGCGCGGGTCTACGCGACGATGCGCGACGAGCAAGGTCGCGCCACTCGCTACCTGTTCCGCGAGGTGGAGCTCGACTCGGGGCTCGACGAAGTGGGCGCCGAGACCCTGGCCGAGATCGCCCACTCTTCTTCCATGGCTCTGTGGTGGCGGGGACAGCAGATTTCCAGGCGGCGGGTCATGGAGGAGCTTGCGCGCGACGTCGAGCCGCCCGCTGTGCCGCCAGCGCCTGATCCACCTGGCATGCCCCGAGCGGCCACGACCTCCACACCAGCGGCAGCGGTCGACACCGCCGCCGGACCGGAGCTTGCCGTGGGCGCCACGTTTGCGGCCCAGGCGTCCGGCGACGAGGGTTGGCTCGCTGGGCCTGGAGGCTTTTTCAGCCTGGAACATCGCTGGTCGTTGCGCCTTGTTGCTTTCTACGTCGTGCCACACCACTTCGACGCTGGCCCCGCTCGCGTCAGCCTCGTCGGAGCATCGACCGAGGCGCGGGCCGGCTACGTGCTGGGTGCAGATGCTCGTAGCGGACCCAGGGTGCACTTCGAAGTCGGTGTCGGCGCACTCGCGGCTACCTGGCAGGCCGAGGCAGAGCCGCCCGCCACACCCCTGCCAGGCGAAACCAATGTCCGGGGCTACGCCCTGGGATCGCTTGGAGCCCAGCTGCCGGTGGGCCCGATCTGGGTCGGCACCCGCCTGGAAACGCGCTGGCCGCTGCGGCGGACGAGCTACGACGTCGTGCGTTCGGGCGAGCCGGTCCCGGTCGCGAGCTCGGGGCTGAGCGGCGGAGTCGCAGTCGAAATCGGGATCCCGATCACCCGATCCGTGCGTTCATCTACACCCTAGGCATGAGGCATTCGTCATGCGCCATCTCCCAATCACCCTCTGTGTACCGCTTCTGACTGTCCTAGCTTGCGGCACCGACCACCACTCGGTGGCCAGGGTCGACGAGGCCGCCGGGACCAGTGGTGCGACCGCGTTGGAGCCCGGTTCGCTAGTGGGCTTGAGCTCCGCGGGCGCGCCGCCGACGACGAGCACCGGCGGAAGCGGCAACAGCGCCTCTGGTTCCACCGGTGGCCAATCGAACGGGGACGCAGGCGCTTCTGCGGGCGGCGTCGGGGTGGCCGGGGCGGGCACGAGCACGAAGCCTACAGGCGGCGCTTCCTCGGGCGGAAAAGCATCGGGCGGTGTGAGTGCCGCCGCAGGCACTGGCAGCACCGACGGCGGCTTGCCGGCGACGGGCGGTGGCGGGACGAGCACGGGCGGCGCTTCAGCAGGCGGGGCGGGCGGTGCCGGTACAACGGGTGGCACGAGCGGCGAGGGCCAGGCGGGCAACGCAGGCGCCGGGACCTGTCCGGCCGAGCTCCCGTTGCTGGAAGACTCGTGCAGCCCGGGGGGCCTGAGCTGCCACTACACCGGGTGCACGGCGACTCGGGACTACTGCAGCGCGACGGCGGCGTGTCAGAGCGGCACTTGGGAGATCGGCTACACCGACTGCGAGTGCCCGGGCACCGGTGGCGCTGCGGGTGCCGGCGGCTCGCCAGGGGGCGGTAGCGCGGGCCAAGGCGGAGCCGCGTCGGGCTGCGAATTCACCTACACCACGCCCGTGGTGACTTCGGGGACGTGTCGGATCGCGTCCGGCTCGCAGAACAGCTGCGGAGAAGCCGCGCAGTGCATCTGCGCCGATGAGAACGACGTCGAGACCTGCGTCGCTTACTTGACGGTGCCGCGCGGTGGACCCACTTTCAGCGACTACTGCGGCCCGACGAGCACCCGCTCTCTCGCCGACGCGCTGCAAGCGCTGGCGCCCTCCTATCAGGGCACAGCCACCGTCAGCGAGGGCTGTTCCGACATCCCCGCGACGCTCGATTTTTGACACCCTTGGGTTCACCGCTGAAACCACCCAGCGACAGTGTGAAATCCAGGCACGGCAAACCAGCGATCTGGCGTCGCAGAGCACTGGTTGAACCAGGGCACCGCGGTGGTTTTCCCGCGCGGCAACCGAGCCGCGCCGCCGGCGAGCGATTGGCACACCGCGTGCTTGGTCGGGCCGCGTGGTTCGCCTGCCTTTCCACATCCCGCGCACCTTCGCCGAGCTCGGCAAGCTCGTCGTTGCGGGCATGGGGCGGCGTTGGGTCCGCGTCGTTCTCTACGGGGCGCTGCTCGCGGTCCTGGCGTTCACGCACGAATCGAGCGCAAGCTTTCCACTGTCGGACGTCGAGGACCGCACCGACGCCGAAGAGCTCTCGGAGCAGACGTCCGGCACGCTCAGCGTCCTGACCTACAACGTGGCCGGGATCCCGGGCATCTTGTCCGGCTGGAGATCGACGAGAAACGTGCCCAGGGTGAGCCCGTTGCTCAATCGCTACGATGTCGTGCTGGCCCAGGAAGACTTCTCCTATCACCGTGAGCTCGTTGGCCGCGCCGCGCACCGCCACCAGTGGGGACCGACGATACCGCGCTCGGCTTTGGTCGGCGATGGGCTTACCGCGCTTTCGAAGCTGCCGATCGAGCGCGGGCAGAAAGTCCGCTGGGACAGCTGCAGCGGCTATCTCTTCGACGAGTGCGACTGCTTCGGCGAGAAGGGGTTCGCGGTCTTCGACGTGCGAGTCAGCCGCTCTGTCTCGCTCAGGCTCTACAACCTGCACGGCGATGCCGGACACGCCGACGACGACATTGCCGCGCGCCGGCGAGGCTACGTGCAGCTTGCCCAGCATCTGGCGACGCACGCAGCGGAGCTGGCCGTCGTGGTTGCCGGCGACACGAACCTCGACGAGACGGATCCCCGCGACATGAGCATCCTGCGGGAGTTTCTGGCCAGAACCGGCCTTCGGGAGCTCTGCCGGCAGTTTGCCTGCCGTGGCCGCAATCTCGACCGTGTGTTGTACCGAAGCTCTGGGCACATCGAGTTGTTCGCACTCGACTGGCGCGCCGACGCGCGCTTCGTGGACGAACAGGGCCGCCATCTGTCCGACCATCAGGCGATGGCAGCGAGCCTCGGCTGGCGCCTGCGCTCATGAGCCGTTGAGCCGCTCGGTGGCCATCGCGCGGCAAGGTCAGTCCGACACGATGTGTCTTCTCCTGATGCCGACGAGCAAGGCGAGCGGACCGGCCAGGAGCAGCCACATGCTCACGGACAACCCAACGCTCTGCGCGACGACTCCGAGTAGCAGCGGCATCGTGGCGCCGCCCAGACAGGAAAGGTTGAACAGGGCAACGGCCGTGCCGCTTCGGTCGGGAAGCGCGGCATACACCTGGGCCTGCAGAATAGCGTACCAGCCGGAGTTGAGCAGGCCGAGCAGACCAACCAACACGAGCTGGAGCCAGAACCACGGCACGAGCAGAAACGCCGGGAAAAGCAGGAGCACGAGGCCGGCGCTCACGCGCAAATAGGCCAGGCCCTTCACCCGGGACAACAGCGGGATCAACAGGAAGTCGCCGACCAAGCCAACACCCGTCCAGACGCTCACGGCCAGGGCCGCCTTGGCAGGGGACACCCGGCCGACATCGACGAAATACAGAGCCAGAAAGGCCATCAGGACGTCGACCATGAGATCGCCGAACTGGACGAGGATGAGCCAGCGTAGCACGCCTTTGGTCTTGAACGCGTCGACGATGGTATCGCGCACTTGGCGCCAGGCGACCGTCCTGCGGTCATGCGCGTTGCTCACGCGCCATTGACAGAACACGACGACGAGCGTGAGGCAGCCTGCAGCCAGGAAGAAGTCGCGCCAGGACAAGCCCAGCAGCAGTAGCCCGCCCATCACCAGCGGCCCGGCCACCATTCCCGCCGAGCCGAGAAAGGTCCAGCGCGCCATGTTGACCTCGCGCTGGTTCGGAGCGATGTCCATCAGCGTCGCTTGCGAGAGATTCACGAAGGCGCCGGAGGCCGGATAGAACAAGACGAGCGACAGGAGCAGCAGCTCGAAAGAAGGGCTCTGCCCGCGCAGCAACAGGGCTCCGCCGAAGGCGAGGCCGCCGACGAGGACGACGAGACGCCTGCGTCCGACGTCGCCGAGCACGCTCGTGACCGGATCGACCAGGCCTGCCACGAGGGCGGGCAGGCCCATGCACAATCCAATCTGTCCGTAGCTGAGTCCGAGCTCTCTTTTGATGAGCGGCCAGGACGCGTCCATGCCGCTGCCTACCAGCTCGTCGACGAGCTCGATGAGCAGCAGGACTCCAATCGTGTAGCGGCGCGTCACGGCCACGAGTCGAACATTCTACGTGCCAACGCCGCGACGCTCGGGCACGTCGTCCCCGCCAGATCAGCCGCGTGCGCCCCTACACTCTCCTCCTTGGACCTACTGCGCCGGATCCAACGTACCGTATTACCCTTCGAGTCGTGTTGCCCGTATGGCAGGGTCGAACCCATTCGTCGAGCGAGGTTGCCATGACTGTGCATCGGAGACTGATTCAGGGGACTGCGACGGTCCTTGCCATTGTGGGCACTCTGGTCTTTCCACGCGTGGCCGTCGCCGGCCTTCCCGAAATGGAGGATTCGCTCGTCGGACGGGCCAATCAGGCGTGGTTCGATCAGTGTCCCGATGGGTCCACGACGGGCGTTGCCTGCCAAGGGACGGTCTGCGGCGTGGATTTCACGTTGGACGCGGCTGCCGCGCAGCGGTTCATCACCATCGACGGAAACGCGTGGGACCTGCACTCCGGCGCGGGGCACGACTTCGCTGTCGCCGGGCTGCTGAACACGGCCTGCAACGATAGCGCCGCCATCGTCACGAGCCCCATCGGGATGCAGAATCTGATGGGTCTGGATCTCATACGCAACGGCCTGGGGCGAGCCATGCCCGGTTCGCGGCTGAGAGGCGGCGCCGCCGCGGGCACGGGCGGCGGAGTGGTCACCGCGGATCCGGGCCCGACGCTGAGCTATGGTGGTGCTCTCGAACTCGGCAGTTCCGGCTACTACTCGGGGACGCTTCCCATTGCCTACGCCCACGACTTCTCGCGCGACGTCTTCGCCAATGTCAACGGGGCTCTCTCCTATGCCATCCTGCCCGAAGGTGGCTTCACCAAGTTCAACGCCTTGCCCTCCGTGGGCGCTCTGGGCGGCAGTTCGAAGTTCTCCTGGGGAGTCGGAGGCTATGCTCCGATTGCCTTTTCGTACACGTCCATCTCCCTCATCGACTACAGCCTCACGGCCTACGACGTGGGTGTGGGCGCGGTCGGTGTCGCAAGCGCATACGTAGGGCGCACCCAGATCGCAGGCGGCGCTGTCGCGGACATAAGAACCTCGAGCGCAGCGGGCACCCAGGCACCCATGACCGCGCTCGTTCGAGTCCTGCACCCGGTGTCTCTCGTGGATGCGTTCGGGAGCGTCGCGATAGGGAGCAATCCGGTCTACGCGGGCACCACGACCCTTGTCGCGCGCGCCGGTGCCGAGTGGGGAGATTGGGAGTTTGGCTACCAGCTGGCCATCGGCACGGGCAACGTGAGCCACATGCTCGGTTTCATGCACCGCCAGAAGCTTCGTCGCCGTGAAATCCTCGAGCGACCGGCCACCCCCCCGCCCAATGAACCCGCGGCGCCCGAGAAGCAACCCGCGGCGGCGCAGCCCGCCCCTGCCGAAACAGCCGCCCCCCAACAGCAGCCAACCGAGCCCCCCGTCCCCGCCGAAACGGCCGCACCACAGGAGCCGCCTGCCGGGGTCCCGGCCGTTCCTGGCGAAACGGCCGCCCCGCTGGAGTCGCCCGCCGAAACGGCCCCGGCCGACCCTAGCGCGGACCCGAGCGAACCGTAGTCTCCGAGGATCCCGCGATCCCGCTGCGTGGGCTGCCGCAACGAGTCTCACCAGAGCCATCGCAGCCTCACGTCGCCCCCGTGAGGCGTCGTGCCCGCTGCGATCACGAGCTCGCCGGGCCGCT
>JAFGIS010000524.1 GCA_016929495.1 Polyangiaceae bacterium
GCCAGTGTAGCACAGGGTCGGCAGAACCGCCGACGAGTGCCAGCAGAGGGTCGTCCAGGGAGGCGTCCTCGAAGCCCCAGCCTGGGTTGACAGCCTCTACGCGGAACCGGTAAACGCTGCGGCTTCAGAAGTTCGGCCTGCGGCTGCGTGTTTCATCAGGTCCCCTACCAAGCGCGGGACAACGACACTACGCTTGGCTGCCATAGCCCGAGACGGAACACTCAGACGGATCCACGTTCGCTCCGGTCAACCGCGGGACTATAGGATGATTGTCTCGCAGCCCAGTGCGATCTGAATCGAACCGGTAGAATTCTGGAAGGCCTCACAGTTCGAAGGGCAGACCAGGATCTTGGTGGGAGCCACGCCGGCGCCGTCGTCGTAGTACCAACCGCCCTGGACTGGATCGCAGCGGTCGAGCTGGCCAACATACGGTATGTTGGTCCTTGTGTCCCCATCGACGTAGACGACGTTCACCTCGAAGTAGTCCAGCTTCCCGCTCGAGCCAGCCGAGCGTTCCGGGATCAGGAATTCGCACTGCAGACGCGATGCCCGAACGGCATTGAGCGCCTCGAGGAACTGCTGCGACACGTCACCGCCGGTGTCGACCATCTGAGCCCTCTCGGTCCCTCCAGCCTGAGCGATACGTTCCAGGTTCGCAGGAGCCGCCTGGTCGGTCCCGGCAAAAACTCCGATGACGAACGTGGGAATAGACAGTGGACCCTGAACGCCTTCAGCCGCGATCCCCGCGACCTCGCTGAGCAAGTCGTCGGCACTTCTGGTACCGCTGAAGCTGATATCGTCCGGGAGGCACTCCGTGGGAAGCCCGTCCGTGGCAAGCACCGCCACCACCGTGTGGTTTGGATGCGATTGGGCCCAGGCGCGCGCATGGTCGATGGCGCCGCGCAGGGCCGGTGCACTGGGAGTCTCGGCTGCCGGGACCTGTTCGGCCAGGGAGGCCACCAAGTCCGGCGTGGCGTCGGGGATTGCAGCGATTTCCACAGCCGGTGTGGCGTAGATGGCCGCGTCGCATTCGGTGCTGTGGAAACAATAGCCGGACCCTGCGGTGACGCAGTTGCCGCGGTCCTCGCCGTCGATTCCGGGTCCACAGGCGGTATTGAGTGCGCAGACGACCGTCGGTGCCAATTCGCAGTGGCCAATCCCCTCACAGGGGCCGTAGTCGAAGTCTGCCGCGACCAGGCAGTCCGCGTCCGCCGTACAACTCATGGTGGAGTCCGACTCGCAGTAGCCTGTTGCGCAATGGCCATAGTCCGCGAGCGTTGGTATCGCCGCGCAGTCGGCGTCGGACTCGCAGACCGCGATGCCGTTCGGTATCAGCGTCGAGTACTTGGTGCACCGTTGAAGAGTGCAGGGGCCTCCCGCTCCGCAATCCTCGTTCGAGGTGCAGCTCTCGGGAACCCCGGCCTTGCGCAGGGGGAAGTACTGGATGCCGACCGAAATCCCTTCTGATCCGGAGTCCTGCAGAAACGACGTGAGCGCGTTCTTGATCGCGTCCCACTTCGCGGTGCTGTCCTGCGTTGGGTCCAGCATCGAACCCGAGATGTCCAACATCAGGTAGATGTCGAGAGGAACTGGCTCAGCCGGGGTGTCTTCCGCAGCGCAAGCCGCGACCTCCGTGGACGCATCCTCGGTGACGTCGGTGTCGTCGGTGTGCTTCAGGGTGGCTCCACCCGTGGCCGAAGCAGGTTTTGCCGCAGCGCCACTCGAGCCACCTGACGGTTCGTCCTCGCTGGTCGACCCAGCTCCACCCGTCGGCAACGACGCACCGCCTTCCTCGGAGCCACGTCTGCAACCGGCGCTCGGCAACGAAATCAGCGACAACACCCACGCCGCGCGGGCAAGCGTCTTGAGCATCTGCGACCACTCCACTGTTTGCATCGCTACCAGAGCGTCCCAAGTCGACTTCATTCCGGTAGCGGAATGGGCACCCCCGGGCAGCCATACGTGATGTTCACCCGGTTCATCGCCTCGGACTGGATACGCTCACACCAGGAACCGAAGACTTCGAGCTGCGTGTAGTCGTCCGCGGTGTAGTCCCAGCCGTCGGTGCGCGTGGGATCCTGTTCGACTCGGGAGCCACTGAAGTCCACCGCGATGTTGTCGGGCACGGGCGGGGGCGGCTCCAAATCGAAAACGCAGCTCGCGATCTCGCCGGCAATGGCCTGTAGCGCGGCTTCAATCTCCGCTTGTGTGCTCGCGAGATAGAAGCTTTCCGTCCCGCCCACCTGCGGCCTGCCCCCCGCCACGGCCATGGCGTTCAAGTTCTCGATCGTATTCGCGCTGGTCGTATCGACGCCCAGCACGAAGGTCGGGTAGCCGGCCGTGAGGGCCGCACTGATTTGCTCGAGCGCGAGATCGAGCGCAACTGTGCTTACGGCACCGGCGCCGCGGTCGCCGCCCTGCGGGCAGGTCGGTTCGCCGTCCGTGGCGAGCAGAATGTACTTCGGGTTGGAGGATATGGCCTCTCGCTCCATCAGATAATCCAGGGCGAATCCAACAGTGTCCCCGGTGGGCGTTCCGCCACCGTCTGGACCGCTCGCATCGATTGCCGCTACCACGGCCGCCGCGTTGTCTTCTGCGATCGGAACGTGAATCGTCGGCACGATCGATGCGGGGTCGCACATGCCCAAGTCGATCCCCTCCGGGAATGTCTTCAGGCCCCACCAGATGCTCGAGCTGGTGGCCTCCACGACACTGGCCACTGTGGGGACAATCGCTTCCCAGCGGGTCACGGCGCTGCCCGCGAGGCTACGGGACATGGATGTCGAGCGATCGAGAAGCAGAAGAACCTCCGACGGCTGCGTCTCCAGTTCGAACTGTTGGACTCCGCAGACAGGCTCCTCGGCCGTCAGAGCATCCGCCGGGATCGTCGCTGCATAGTCGATGACCCCACCCGTGGCCGGCACATAGACTCCACCGGTGGCTACGCTTCCCCCCGTGCTCGGAGTGCCCCCCGTCGCAGGCGATTCGGTCGAACCGCCGGTGCCGACGCTACCACCCAAACCAGCGCCATCGCCCCCCAAGGACGCGCGGGCCGACGCGCCAGCCGCAGCGTTGACAGCGGCATCGCCCCCCACGGACGGCGCAGCCGAGCCGCCACCCGTGGCATTGATAGCGAGGTCGCCTCCCGTGGATACCGCAACTGAGTCGTCGCCAGCGCCGGCTGTCACGCCAGCGCTCGCGCCTCCCGTGGCAGCCGTCCCACCGCCACGGCCGGCCGCTGACCCAGAATCGCTTGGGGAGCAGCCCACAAGAACCAGAAACGCAAACGCTTCGAGCAGTGTGTGTTGCGCCGTCATGCTGGACACCTCGCTGCCAGTCTTCGGCCACCACGGCATGGGAGCGTGCAGGCGGACCGTATGAGTCTGTGTGGTACAGGGTGGCGTGAGAACGCCGAAGTGGCTCATCGTTCTTCACCGGTTCTGCCGAGCCTCGAAAGGCTCCTCTCGCGTCTTTCGGCTCTGTCGCCTGTCGACTCTGCCCGAGTCCGAAGGTCCGGCGGCCGCGGAAGGCCAACGAAATCCAGCGGTTAGCTCGCCGTATCACGCGCTCGGGTGCGAGACCATGCTGGGCAAGCCGCCGAAGCTCCTACCGCAGCTCCGGAACCTCCCAGCCCACCCACTGGTCGCGGTCGAATTCGTTCTCCACGACCCAGTAGTTCGTATCGAGATCCTCTTGCAGGAGGAACTTCCTGATGAACGCCTTGAGGGCGGCGACGTCGGCATCCGCGAGCGCACCGTGGGCACGTACGCTATCCACGCGGCCGGTGTTTTCACGGAAGCCCAGCGCATCGCAAATCAGACGGGCGGCGTCCGACGCGGATTGGGCACCGCTGTTGGTGCCACCCCACTCGGTCGTCAACACCAGCAATCCCCGCGGCGCCACCATACCCA
>JAFGIS010000525.1 GCA_016929495.1 Polyangiaceae bacterium
CGCGTGGTTTGTCCGCTTCGCCTCCGGGTACACCATCTACGGCGACCAGACGACCGAACAGTACCGGGTGCGGTGTGTGCGTTGAGGGGGCTGGGACTTCTCGGTTCCATTTCTGATTCCATGCGGCCAAGTCGGGGCCGTCGAGCGTACCCAGGACGATGGTCGGACGATCCGGATTCGACGGGATCGACCGCGTCCGTGGAAACCCAGAGGGTCGGGTAGCCGACGAACCGGATTGCCAGAAGGCCGGTACCATGAATTGCGATGGCTCGGCGATTGCAGGACCTGCCGAGTTTGTGTAGATTGCCGGAGCGTATTGGAGGGAAAAATGCGAAGAGTATTCGTGGCGTGTGCCATTGTGATGGGGACGAGCTCCGCGCTCGCCCAGGTCAACCCGTCTGCCAGCTACTCCTTCTTTCCCAGAACGGCCAAGACAGGGGAGGACGTGGCCTTCTATGGCAACACCTCGTACAGCCTGGATGGCGCCGTTGTCGAGTACGACTGGGACTTCGGTGACGGGACGACCCAGGCGGGGCCGATCGCTCATCACCAGTTCACCGAGCTCGGTAACTTCCCTGTGACGCTGACGGTGACCGACAGCAACGGGATGACGGCAACCCACCTTCAGCATGTGGCCATCCCACTCGAGGGCCCGGGTGTAGTCCGTCCCGGCCAGTTCGAGTTCGAGGATGGACTCGAGGGCTTCGTCGCCACGGCTGGTACCCTGTCCGCCTCCGCGGAGCAGGCGTATTTCGGGGACTCGAGCCTCAAGTGGGATATCGTGACCGACGCGGCGGGCACCGTCGAGGTGGCCATCGATGAGAACCTTGGGATCCCTGCCGGGGCCGAGGTCAAGTTCCGCCTTTGGGTGCCCGAGGGAGCGGACGTCGACTGGGTCCAGCCTTTCGTCATGCCGCACAACGCCGACTGGTCCTTCAATCAGTGGAACGGCGCCTGGGCGGGCTACGACAGTTTGACAAAGGACGGTTGGAACGAGCTCTCCCTGACGCTGCCCTCCGATCTTCCCGGCGGTCTCGACCACAAGCTCGGCGTCCAGGTGGACGCCACGGCGGCCACGGAGCTGTCGGTCTACCTCGACTCCATCTACTGGCCCGACACCGTCGGTGGCAACGACGGCCCCGAGATCGACTTCGAGACCGACACGGACGGCTTCACCTCCGAGCAGGGCGTCGTTACCCAGAGTACCGCCATCGCCTACCACGGCGGGGGATCGCTTCGCTTCGACTACGACGCGGCAGATGCCGGCGTGGTCGAGGTCAAGGCGGACAGGGACGAGGACATCGCCTCCGGCTCGGACATCCTGTTCCGTGTCTACATCCCCGAGGACGCCTCGATCGAGTGGATCCAGCCTTTCGACTTCGTCCACAACGAGGACTACTCGGTCCAAGCTTGGCACGGCGCCTGGAAGGACTACGGCAGTATCACCCCCGGTGACTGGAACGAGTTCGTCGTCTCCCTGAGTCCCGGTCTGCCCCAGGGTCTGATCCACCAGATGGGTGTTCAGGTCTCCCTCGCCGAGGCCAGCTCCGGCACGGTGTACGTCGATGCCATCGACTGGCCCAAGAGCGCCGTCCCGCCCTACGCGAGCTTCGACTACGACGTCGCCCGTCCCGGGGTGGGGGAGGCCGTGGCCTTCGCCGCCACCGGCAACGCGGATGGGCGTTTCAACTCGAGCGACGGCGACGGCACGATCGTCTCGTACGAATGGGACTTCGGCGACGGCGCCACGGCCACGGGCGCAACCGTGACCCACGCCTACGCGGCCTCCGGCCAGTTCCCCGTCGTCCTCACCGTGACAGACAACGACGGCTACCGGCACTCGGTGACTCGCGTACTCTGGTGTGATCGGCCGGAGCCCCCCTTCGCCCCGCCGCTCGGCGTCGAGGGCACGGACATCGTCGATGCCCTGGGCAACGCCATCACGCCCAACGGCATGGCGATCATCGACACCATGGCCTGGACCAAGGCGGATTTCGAGTACCTGAAGAAGGAGTGGAAGGTTCAGGCGATCCGTCTGCCGCTGATCATCGACCGCTGGTACTACGTGGACGACGAGGCTCGCGAGGCCTACCTGTCGCTGGTCGACCAGTACCTCGACTGGACCTACGAGCTGGGCCTTTACGTGCTGTTCGATGGATGGCACGAAGGAGGCCAGGGCAACGAAATCGAGCAGTGGGAGGACGTCAAGGAGGCCTGGCACATCCTGATGGCTCGCTACCGCGACCGCGAGCACGTGCTGTGGGAGAGCTTCAACGAGCCGCACTTCACGACCTGGGAGCAGTGGGCGCCGATGGCCGAGGAGCTGGTGGACATCATCCGCTCCTACGATCCCGTGGTGAACGCCGTGGGCGTTCCCGGTGTCGTCTGGGCCCAGACGCTCGATGCCGACACCCGCCCCATCGAGCGGGACCAGGTGTTCTACCTGGTGCACCCGTACCCCCAGGCCTATGGCGCAACCTGGACGCAGGAGCGGTGGGACGAGGAGTTCGGCTACATCGTGGAGCAGGGTATCGCTCCGGTGGTCAACTCCGAGTACGGCTACCCGCTGTTCGACCACGGTGACCGTACGGGCTATGGCGAACCGATCCTCAAGTACCAGGAGAAGCGTGGCATCACCTGGCTGGGCTGGATCTACGGCGGTTGGGAGGGTCCGGTGCCCACCAATCCCAAGGCGGACCTGCCCGACGACTTCCGGCTCTTCTGGGAGTACCTCAACGGCGTCTGGGGCCCCACCTACGATGTAGTGGTCGAGGGTGGGGTCGGCAGCGGCACCTACGACGACGGAGACGTTGTCCAGGTCGAGTGGCGAATGCCCGACATTGCCGACTGCAAGACGGCCATCTTCGACGGCTGGCGCGGCGACGTGGAGTACCTCGAGGATCCGATGGCTCCGGTCACGACCCTGGTCGTTCCCAGGGACGACATCACTCTCTGGGCCGCCTACCACGTCGTTCGACGGCCAGTACATCATCGCTGCCCGGTCAGGCGGATTCATTGCGGCTACGGAGATCACGAACGCCACCGCCGAGCCCATCGACCGCGGGCAGCTCGAATTCGACTTCCCCGGAGATAATCAGGCAGCGCAGCGGCGCCGCTCATCAGACATGTGCCGACCATGTCGTTGGTCCTGTGCCGCGCTGACCCGAGCACCCGAAATGCGCGCGAAGGTATTCCGCCAGTGATCCATCGTGCGCGCCAGGCGGGCCTCGCCTGTCGACACCAACGGCCGTAGTGCTGGATTTTTCTAGTACGATCGATCATGCTTGACATTGTGAACGCAAGCGCCGCTGGCACCTCCCAACGCAAGCCCCCGCCCCTGCCTTCTGCGCGCAATCGGGCGCCTGGACCCAATAGCGATAGACCCGCCAGAAGGACTACCAACCGACCACCGGCCAAGCTCGGTCAAGGGCGGGCCGGTGCCGGCGTCCGTGCAACGGTGAGCGCGAGCTCTGTGGTGACGTCGGCCGCGTTGCCCTCGGAATCGCGCGAGCGCAGCGTGTCCGGGACGTCGAGCTCGGCCGAGCGGGGCTCGCTGGTTCTGACCCGTGAGGCGCGGGAAGAACTCGTCCGCGCCTTGACGCCCGGGTTTCGGCAACTCGTGGACAGTGCCCTCGAACGGACGATTGCGCCGCTGATCGAGAAGCAGCGGGAGCTCGAAGCCGCGCTGAGAGACCTGCGGGCCCAGCAAAGCCGCAGTTCGCCTGAACCGTCTCCTGCGCGGGCCGTCGATGTGGCGACGCCGCCTCGGATCTCCCAGGTCGAGGCGCGCGCGGCTGCCGCGTGCACCTCGGCAACACAGGCCCATGTCCCAGCCGTCTCTGTACCGTCCACCGACGACGCTGCCCCAACGCGGTCCCGTGACGCCTCACCCGTCTCCGTAGCCACCCCGGCTGACTACGCTGCGGCGGCGAGCACGCGAGCTCAGGTGCTGCCCGTCCCAGACCACCATGGGAGCACTGTCGCGGATATTCCTCTGGAGCTCGACGGATCGCGGCGAAAGCGAACGATAGCTTGGCTGATTGTCGCGTTCGTCCTGATGGGGATCCTCTGCGCGGCGGGGCTGAGCGTCCTCAGCAACATGGGGATCCGTATCTGACCGGGCTGCCACGACCAACGTCGCACGTCGTTTCCGTGCGCAGGAGACACGAACGGCGGTTCTCCCTCGGACTGCAGGGCAGGTCAACGGTCTGCTTCCGACCGGCGGAACGTCAGCACCCAGCTCGAAGTACACGGGCGCGAGGGGATCCGTGTCTTCGAGCGCAACGCGCCTGATCGCCAATAGCCTGCGCATCGCGATGCGCGCGGCGCCGGAGATGCCCGGTCGAGCTATCTGGGAGCGATCTCCACGGTCTTGGACAGCCTGGTGGATCCTGCGTTGTCCGACTCGGCGTGCACGACGAAATGGGCAGCCTCGTTCGGCTCCACTATCGCCAGCTGAGCGGTCTTGGTCACCACCTGCCCCGGGGGCAGCTCGTCGTGGGTGAGCACGAGCTCCTTGCCCCCACTGGGCGTCTGGACGCCAAAGGGCAGCTCGAACTCGAAAACCAGCCGCGTAACGGTGACCGACCCAACGTTCTGCACCACCACGTCCACGTCGAACCTGCAGGAGTCATCGGGACCGCACGCACGCAGATCGTCTGGAATCGACAACCGGGCATCGTAGAGCGCAGTTAGCTCGAAGTACGCCAGCGTCCTGATGTCGTCGATGTCGTCGTCATCGTAGTCGAGCAGCACCAGCACGTAAAAGTCGTCATCGGACGACAGGCTGAGCGGCAAGGTGTACTTGAAGGAGAAAGCCTTGCTCGAACTTGGCGCAAGAACCACGGTCTCATTCCCGAGCGCCAAGACCTCGTCGATAGCGGCCATCGTCATCGTGTGATCGACGCCAATGCCCACCTCCAACCTTCCCGTCCGCGACGAGGCGGTTGGGTTCTCGACAGCTACTGTTGTCTCGATGGTATCGCCGACAGCGTAGGCGTCGAGGACGGTGCAAGTGATGTCGGGCGAGCTGGCGGCCGCCTGGTACCCCTCCAGATCGAAGTCCGCGCGGTTCCGTCCGACGGAATCACCCGCCGTGCCGGAATCTGGCCCGTTCGTATGGACTTCTGCGCCGGCTACTGCAGCCGTCGCGGGGTGGACCGCGCCACCCGCTCCATCATCTCCGCTACCGTCGGCAGCGCGGCGAGTGCGGGCCCCACACGCGACGAGCAGTACAAGCAGCAGAGTCACCATCAGGGCTGGACGATACGCGGCCTGTCCCCCAGAGTCGGCACGCTCTACCCCGCGGCTCGTTCTGCCAAGCATGGCTACCAGCGTGCCACTCGCCAGTGCCCCGGGCCAGAGAAGTCTCCCTCGACGTCCTCGACCTGAGGGAGACGCAGCTGCAGACCGAACTTCCAAAGCCGCAACGCCCACCGGTTCCGCGTAGAGGCCGTCGACCCAGGCTGGGGCTTCGAGGACGCCTCCCTGGACGACCCTCTGCTGGCACTCGTCGGCGGTTCTGCCGACCCTGTGCTACACTGGC
>JAFGIS010000526.1 GCA_016929495.1 Polyangiaceae bacterium
CGGTCTCCACCTCGTCGTCCGTGGCGGTCGGCGGTACGCCCAAGACTTGGTACGCGTTCAGCACCTCGTCGGCGGAGCTCGGCGGGGCAGCGGGTCGAGGGCGTGCGCGTTGGTCCGCGACCGCTCGGCCGAACCGAGCCGCCAATCGATCCGCAGCAGCCTCGTCGGCAGCGAAGTGCAGCGACATCCCGAGGAACGATAGGTTCTTGGTGTAGGCGGAAACGAAGGCGCCGAGCAGCGAGCCGCGCGCAATGGCTTTGACGTCCTGGCGAATCGGCAAACCCGAGTCCCAGGCGAGCATCTGGCCAGCGCAGAACAGGTAGTATCCCGGCAGCACGTGGAACAGCTGCGTGACCCCACAGGCCAGAAGTCCGTCGTGGAGGAAGGGTAGGGCGGGACTGGCGCTGAGCAGCAGCTCCAGGATCCCTACCGAACCCACGGGGACTTCGTCCCCCTGACCGTCGCGCAGGCGTCCGCACAACGCCCGATTGAAGGGATGAGCGGGATGGAGGGACAGAAAGAGCACGACGGGACCGGGCCGACTGATGAAGTCGAAGAAATGCTCCGGGTCGATCTTTACCGGCTGGTTGCTTGCGGACATCGCTCAGGTCAGGCTCCAGCTCTCTTCGCCGAGGCTCGACGTCACGTGGCTCGATGGCATGGTGTCCGTCTCCCAATCACCGGCTTGGGCCGCGGGTAGGAACGTGCCTGGGGGAACGCGCCGCAGCGCTGCGCGTGCGGACACTGCCGGATTCTGCCCGCAGTAGCGGCCAGGTGATCGGTCCAATCCTGCCATTGCGTTCGACCCCCATACAGGCCTGGAACGCTCGCGTGGCCAGCGCCGTTTGCGGCCCGAATTGGCCGTCGACACTGAGCGGTAGCTCGCCCGCCTCCTCGAGTCTGCGAACGCAGTCTCGCACGTAGGACTCTGTCTGCGGATCCCCGGGTCTGCAAGCGAGCACGCCGGCCTGGTGCTGCGCCAGGAAGGCGTTCAGGCGGCGTTGCGCGTCACTGACTGCGGCCTGGATCGAAGCGTGGGGCGCCGTCCCCTGCAGTAGCAGGGGCTGCGTGCTCGGCGCGACGGGCTTGCGCCCACCACTGGGCGGCTCGCGCCGGGAAGTCCCCCGCGCTGCAACCTGGCGAAATTCGGCCGCCTTCGGCCGTGATCGCGGGACACCGCGATCCGCGCCGGCAGCGCGGGGCTGTCTCAGTCTGAGCACCATGCGATCCGGATGCACTCGGCCGTCGAGCTCGGCGAGGTTCACATACCGTCCCCCTTGGACTTGTACGAACACGGCTGGCAGCGTACAGCTGGCAGCGCCCCCTAGCGTCTCACCTGATGCCAGCGGCAACACTCCTGCCAAGCGCGCATCTCCTAGCCCTCGGTAGAGCAGAAGGTCGCCCGCCCGCAGGCTAGCCTCCAGGATCTCACCCGGCGCCACGACGAGGGTCAGTTTGCGACGGTATTCCGGGCTCGCAAGAGGCCGATGTCCAGCGAAGGCGTCGAACGCCAGCGCAGGGTCGAGCCACGCCGGCACGCCGGGCACTACCTCTGATCGCGCCGCACGTCGGCGGCTGCGGCGGCACGGAATGCAGGGCGCCTGCGTCACGCTGCGCCTGTCAGGACGCTGGGGCGCAGCAGCCGGCCGTGAGCCGCGCGTGCTCCAGTCGATCGCGGCTCAACGGAGGCCGCGGTAGGTGGATTCCTCATTTGCGGCTGCCGGAGGTTGCGAGAACGTCTGTCGACCGATACTGGCATGACGCACAGTCCTCCTGCGGCTGCGGCGGCTCATTCCTCCAAGGCGTTGGCATGCTGACGCCGGGCGGGATCTTCGGCACGCCGCCTATCGCGCTGCAACACCAAACGACCAGACCGCGCCGCCGCCGAGCGGGCCCACCGGACTGGGTCACGCAACAGGAGCGCCAAAGCAGGCCCGGGGGATCTGGCCAGTTGGCCGTCCATGGCGGGCGACTAGACGCCGAGCGTGGCGAAATCTGATAGTGTCCAACCGAACTTCGTAGGTCCGGAGACGAGGCGAGCTCTCGGGCGACGATCCAGCGGAGCGTTGTCAGAGGGTTGCCGGTCGGTCAGGTGCCCAGCTCAACACTCGACCGGCGAACCTTTCGCGCACGGACTCACGCGTGAGGTTGCGCTGAGTGCGCGGCGCCGAGTCGAGTTGGGCAAGCAGAGGAGTGACCATGGATCCGAGACTGTGGCAACTGTACGAGGCGGGCGCAGCTCAGGACGAGGTGAGCGTCATCATGCGCCTGCGGGATCCGACACGTCCGCCGGACAACGTGCGCATCGTGTCTCGCTTTGGCCACATTGTTACGGCTCGTGTCGCCCGACGCGACATTCTCCGTACCCGCGAGAGCGAAGCCGTGCAGAGCATGAAGGCGGGTCGGCCCGTCTTCTTGCCCCCGCCCGATGAGGCTGGCGTTGCGTTCGACGAGGCCGATGGCGATGGCCCCACGGAGGCCTTGTTCGCCGACGAGCGTCCTGTCCCCGAGGATGGCACAGGAACCGTGGTCGGTTTCTGCGATTGGGGGTTCGACTTCACCCACGCCAACTTCCGCAACGAAGATGGCTCCACACGTCTTCGAGCCCTGTGGGACCAAGGCGGCACCGACGCTCACCCCCCTCAGCCCTACGGCTATGGCCGACTTCACACGCGGGACGCCATCAATGCTGCCCTGGCCGAGTCCGACCCGTGCGCAGCGTTGGGGTACCATCCGGCCCTCGGCGATCCCCAGGACTCGGGCGCCCACGGTTGCCATGTCGCCGACATTGCCGTCGGCAACCGACGGGAACCGGGCTCGGTCGTAGGGCTCGCCCCAGGGGCCGAGATCGTGTTCGTGCACCTGGCTGCCCAGCCCATGGGCGAGCTCGCCAACTTCGGCGACTCCGTGCGTCTTCTCGAGGGATTGGATTTCGTTCGTCGACACGCAGCCGACAACGAGCCGTGTATCTTGCACCTGAGCGCGGGCATGACCGGCGGGGAGCATCTCGGGACCACGCCCTTCGAGCAGGCGGTGGACGCGATGCTGCTGGAGCGTCCCGGGACTGTCTTGGTGCAGAGCGCCGGCAACTACGCCGCTTCCAGAATGCACACCCATGCGCGACTGGGCCCTGACAAGACCCACGTTCTGGATTGGCTGATCTCGGAGGGGGACCGAACCCCGAACGAGCTCGAAGTCTGGTATAGTGGCCAGGACGTGTTCGACGTCACGCTGGTCTCACCGGCAGGGCTGGAGTTTTCCGCCCCGCTGGGCGAGCGCATGCCGCTGGGGCATGACGGTGCCGGCTGGGGCACTCTCTATCACCGCCGCCATGAGCCCAACAGCGGCATGAACCATATCGACATCTTCCTCACGACGGACGCGCCGGCTGGACGCTGGCAGGTGGTGTTGCACGGAAGCGACGTCGTGGACGGACGCCTGCACGCGTGGATCGAACGGGATTCCCGCGGCCGCAACCAATCCCGCTTTTCTCGTAGACAGGCCACCTCCCAATACACGACCAACACGATTTGCAACAGCTATCGAGCCATCGCTGTCGGGGCGTACGACGGGACGCAGCCCGACCGACCCCCTGCGCCCTTCAGCAGCCGAGGCCCCACGGCAGACGGGCGTCAGAAGCCAGAACTCGCGGCACCGGGCTGTCGGATCCTGGCCGCGCGCTCGATGCCGAGCACCGGCTGGCAGGACCAGTCACGGCTCACCATCAAGTCGGGCACCAGCATGGCCGCTCCTTGGGTCACGGGGACCGTGGCGCTGATGTGCCAGGCCGCCGGCAGGCCTCTGGCCATCGGCGAAGTGCGACGCTTGATCATTGGGACCGTGAGTCCACATCCGGGGCCTCCGAGCCTCTCATCGACGCGGCTCGGTTACGGCTATCTCGATACGGTGGCCGCGGTCGAAGCCGCTCGTGCTCTCGGCACGGACCACCGTCTCGAGCCGCGTGAAGTCCGAGACGAGTCGCACGAACGGGTCGCTGCCGACGCGCCACCTCATCATGACGAAGAGCTGGAGCCAGAGCAGCTGGACGGCGCTCAGCCCTCGCCGCACGATGAAGACGTTGCGCCAGAGGACTCCGAAGAGGAGCAGGTTTCTGGTCAGTCAGCGGCTCACGACGAGGACATCGAGCCGGAACAGCTCGATGAGGAGCAACCGCTCACTGAGCCATCGTCGCACGATGAAGACCGCGGCCAGGCAGGCCAGCAGAGCAGGACGGCGACCTCGACCCAACGGCTACCACGCCACGAAGGGCTCGGTCCTGAGGACCTCCGGGACTCGTCCGACTCCGACCGAAGCGCTGTCGAAGACGTTAGCCAAACGGAACTCCACACGGCTCTCAACGAACTGGCGCCCTGGTAGCGCCAGTTCTGGGGCGAATCACGGAGACAGGGCACTGGTCGCGTGTCTCCAAGACACGCCACATGACTAGAAACCCGTGTCCTGGCTCAGACTGCGGGCATTCGCCGCAGAATTCGACGGCCTCGGACTGGGCGAAGTCGCCGAATTCTGCGGCGAATCACGGAGACAGGGCACTAGGCCGAGGCCGGAGGTGCCTGTCAGAGATCCTCGCAATCGAGCGGAGGGATCTCCGTTGGGTTCGCGCCGTCGGCGATGAGCTTGGCGTACGCGAACACGGAGCGCCAGCGGTCCAGCCGAATGAACTCGGACGCGCCCTTGCTGCTTTCGCTGGCGTCCATGACGCTGGCGGAGATCACGCCCACGAGCTCGCCATTGTCCCCGAGGGCCGGACCGCCGGAATCTCCCGGACAAATGGCAGCGCGCAGAGTGAAGCGTCCGCTCTGTACGGTTTCGATCTCTCCTCCGGCCCGCCTTTTTCGCCGAATGCCGTCGCGAGACATCGCGCAGTGTCCGAAGCCCACCGGGTAGATCATTTCCCCGACCTCGGGCGTGTGGTCGAGGTCGGGGGCGAGCGTGGCCGCGTCGAGCACCGGCTCTTCCAGGATCAGGATGGCGATATCACCCTTGCCGGCCGCGCCGCCACACGGAGGGGCGACGATGTGCCGGACGCCGACCTGCCCCCACGGGAGGTAGTCCCCGCCGAGCTCGACCGTGACCGTTTCGGGTCGGACATTGATCCCCGCGGCCTTGCGCCGCGGTTGCTGCGAGGCAACGCAGTGGTGCGCGGTGAGCACCTTGGCGGGCTCGATGAGCGTGCCCGTGCAGCTGTACTCGCCGGCGACGACGCGCACCACGTAGTCGTTGCTGTCAACGGCGGTGAAGATGAGCGGAGGAGGCGCGAACCGTTCCTCTTCGAGCGGCGATGCGGCGGGCGTCGGCGCCGGGGCTCGAGCTTGTTCCACGAGGCCCAGCGCCGAGAGCTGCGAGCAAGCGCAGCAGCCTGCCAGGGCCGCCAAGGCCGCGCACACGCCGAGCCTTCCACCCTGTACCGGGGGCGAGCGTTGACACGAACGCCCGTTGATCGATCCACCCCGGACTAGCACACCACCTGACTTCACGTCGGGCTCCTACGGGGACGCACCACTGAAGAAGAGACAGACTTCGAGCCAAGGAGTTCCGGCGTACGAGGCATAGACAACACAAATGGACGGACCTTGGGTCCTGAACGGATCAAGCCGTTGGCCCCGCCCAGTCCTGGACGGGCGCGCTGGTCCGGTCGTGTGCAGGGTAGGTTGATGTGGGGGCAGCCGGTTTCTGCGAGGATCCAGCGTCCTGGACGCTCTCGCCGAGCCCGAGTCCAGTGCTAGCCTCGGCTGGTGGACCAACGGGTCAAGGGCTGGCGTCTGGGCGTCATCGCTCTGTTGATGCTTGCCGCGTTTCCGGCAAGCGCGGACGGTCCGGTCGTCCATGAGTACATCGAGCCGCAGCCGACAGAGGACCTTCTGCTGCAGGCCACCGCGCTCGGCAGCCGCATTCGCGCTGCGCTGGACACGCCTGTCGGTGTCGTGACAGCGCCCGATGTTCGGCGCGGTCCCGCATCGAACGAGACTGCCTACGGCGGTGCATCCACGCCGAGCAGTGGCGATGCCTCGTACGACATCGACCGTTTGACGACCGAGCCGGGAGTCCTCGGCTACCACGACCCTTTCATCCCGAGTATCGCGCCGTTCAAGCGCCTGTACGCGTACGACTCCGTCGACGAGTCGCTGAGGCTCAGAGTACACCGGACCGCCCTCGAACGACTGGAGATCGGGGGCGACCCGCGAGCCGGAGAAGACCAGTTCTACGGCGATATCGTGGTGGATCTGGCCTCGGACGTTCCGGTGCGGATCCCCACGGTCGGGCCTGGCGCGCGTGTCCTGGCGGCCAGCATTCATCCGGGCTTGCCTTTCGAGCTACTCCACGATGGCGCGGACAATTGGTTCATTCGGTCTTCGGTGCGCCGACGTGCACGTTTGGCCTTGCAGCTCGCGATAGACCGGCGCGCGTTCGGCGGCGTTTTCTCCGCGACCTCCTACGCAGCGCTGGCAGCAGCCTTGCCGCCCATGCCCATGGCGGTCCAACAGGCAGCGGCACGCGTGCTCGGGGCCGTGGGCGTATCGCAAGCGACCCGTCCGGCCGACGCCGTCAGCGCACTGGTTCACTATTTCAGGAGCTTTGCTCCCTCAAGCGATTTCCCCTCGGCCACGGGCGGCAGCGCTCTGTATCAGGAGCTGAGCTTGAGCCAAAAAGGCGTCTGCCGACACCGGGCCTACAGCTTTGTCGTCACAGCGCTCGCGCTTGGCGTTCCGGCCCGCATGGTACGCAACGAGGCCCACGCGTGGGTCGAGGTCTGGGACGGCGAGCTTTGGCATCGGATCGACCTGGGCGGCGCCGCGGCCGGGCTGCGTGTCACGCGCGCAGCAGACGTTCCCCAGTACCGGCCTCCGGCCGACTCGTTCGAGTGGCCCGCTGGCAGCCAGAGTGGCACTCAGGCCATTGAGGGATCCATCGGGGAGAGTCCCGTAGGGCCGCGGACGCCCGAGGCCCACGCCACCACGCCGGCTCCCGAACCGGCATCGACGCCGCCGCAAGCCGAGCCGAGCTCCGCCGCCGAGCCGAGCTCCGCCGCCGAGCCGCCGCCTGAGTACGGAGCTGCCGATCTGACCTTTCGCATCAAGGGAAAGGAGGTGCGTCGAGGCGAGACGTTCCGGCTGAGCGGCAGCGTGCAGGCGCAGGGACACGGGTGCGCGAGCGCCCGAGTGGACGTCGCGCTTCGAGACGCTTCTGGCGCGAGTACCACCATCCAGTCGTTGGCTGCCGACGAACAAGGGCGGTTCGACAGCGCAGTGACCGTGCCGTTCGACGTGCGTGTTGGCGACTACCAGGTGTTGGTCGCCACGCCTGGCACGGGCAAATGCGGCGCAGGCAGCTCGCGGTAGCCGCCGGGGCTCACCCGTCCTCTGCAAAGCTCCTTGTGCGCCGTCCGGTCGGCGAGCCGCAATTGTGATCTCTGCGGAGACTGAACACGCTCGAACGGCTGCCGTTCGTATTCCCAGGAGTCGCCCTGATCATGCCATGCGACAGCCCAGTCTCGGACGACTCCGTTCAGGAGGGCAGCGGGGCCGACGTTGACGCTGCAGGGGAGGCGGGAAGCTGCATCACCCTCGGCACGGAGCCGCTGGTCGAGAGCGCCGTCGAGCTCGTTGGAGCCCGCGTGGGCAACTACGTCATCGAGCGCCCTCTGGCCAAGGGTGGGATGGGCTCCGTGTTTGTAGCAAAGCATCCGACGCTTGGCCGCGAGGCAGCCGTCAAGTTCCTGAGCCACGAGGTCAGCCGTAGACCAGAGTTCGCGCGCCGCTTCCTCGACGAGGCCCGCATTACCGCGAGCCTCAGGCACCCCAACATCGTCGACATCTTCGATTTCGGCGAGCTCGGTGGTCGGTACTACTACGTCATGGAGCTGCTCGAGGGACGAGATCTCGCTGCGCAGATGCGCCTGCAGCGTCGTTTCGAGCCAGAGCAGGTCGCGCTCTATCTCGAGCAGATCTGCTCGGCCCTGGGCGCCGCCCACGCCGTCGGTGTCGTGCATAGGGACCTGAAGCCAGGCAACGTCTTCGTCCTCGACGGTGAGCCGCTGCGCATCAAACTGATGGATTTCGGGGTCGCCAAAGTCATGTCGCGGACGGGCGCCGAGACTCGTTTCGGCGATATCATTGGTACGCCGACGCACATGGCGCCCGAGCAAGCGATGGGCTACGTCGATCGCATCTGCGCGCAGACCGATCTGTATTCGCTCGGCGTCATCGCGTACGAGATGCTGACCGGCGGTCCGCTGTTCCAGCACAAGTCCGACGTGATGCTCTTGATGATGCACATCCAGGAGCCCGTGCGCCCGATACGCTCGATCGTGTCCGCTGTTCCGGACGACTTCGCCTCCATCGTCGAGGAATGCCTGCGCAAGGAACCCTCCGAAAGGCCGGCATCGGCCGCGAAGCTCGCTGCCGATCTGGCCGAGGCGATCCGACGCGCTCAGTCCAAGCCGGTCGCGATTCCGGAGGCGAGAGCCGCCTCGGCGCCCGTGGCGCCAGCACCCGCCTTGCCCTCGGACGCACGCGCGATCGAGCCGCGGCCGAGTCCTCCGCTGGAAGTACCGGCGCATCGCTCCGAGCCGGTACCATCCGAGCCAGGTGCCCCCGCACGGCCCGCGCTGAAAGCGGTGCCGGCGCCCGCGCCAGAACACATCTCGCTGACGAAGCACGACCGAACGGCGCTGGAGCGTGTGCTCAAGCAGCTCGAACGCCACGGCGACTTTCCAGCGTTCGTACGCAACGTCGGCGAGGTCAGCATGAAGGCCGATGCCGCGGGTGCGTACTCGGCACGCCAGCTCAGTGCCTCGATTCTCAAGGACCAGGCCCTCACGGCAAAGCTGCTGAGAATCGTCAATCATGTCTACGCGCACCGCTTTGGCGGCAAGGTGTTCAGCGTCAACCACGCGATCGTCATTCTCGGGTTCGACCGCGTGCGCTCGATCGCGCTGAGCATCAGCCTGTTCAAGAACTCGAAAGACCGCCAGAACTCGGATCTGGCGGCCGACTCGGCGATTGGCTGCGTGGTCAGCGGCGAGATCGCGCGCAGCCTGGCCGATTGCGCTGGCGTGGAGGACCCGGAGCAGGCCGCGCTCTGCGGCATGTTCCGCAACCTCGGCTACCACCTGGTCGTGGTTTACCTGCCCGAGCTCCACCGACAGATGCTGGAGCTCATGGAGCGGCAGAGCTGGACTCTGGACGCAGCGGCGCAGCGCGTTCTCGGACTGTCACTGCGCAAGCTTGGGGTAGGGGTGGCTCAGCGCTGGCGTCTGCCGGAGCGCCTACTTCAGGCCATTGCCACCGTGACGGCCCCGGGGGCGCGTCCCGGTCGCGATGAGGAGCGGCTCAGCGCTCTGGCAGAATTCTCCACCGAGCTCTGCGAAATCGTCTCGTCGGCGATGCCCGGGACGCGGGATGCGGAACTCAGGGATCTGCTGTCGCGTCACAGGAACCTGCTGGCGCTCACCCAAGAGGAGCTTCCCGAGCTGTTGCAGGACGTGCAGGAGACGTTCGTCAGGCGATACTCCGCGCTCGGACTCGACATGCGGCAGAGCCGCTTCTCACGCAATCTGGCCATGATCGGGTCGCAGCAACGTGACTCGTCGCCACCGTCCGAGCCGTCGAGCGCCGACGTTCCCTCGCCGGACCCGTTGCGCGTCCCGCGTGCGCGGCAGGACCCGCCTGCACCCGCGCCGGCCCTGCGTGCCGGCGCGGTCCGCGATGCAAAGGCGAAACCGACGGCAGTGCCGCTGCAACTCGCCAAGCAGGTCATCACAAACGATACGCGCACGAACCCGGACGGCGCCACCTCGCCCGAGGACGACCAGCTGGCGCAGCGCATCGTCGACATCGCGGCGGCGCTCGAACAGGGGCATTCATCCGAACGCGTCCTGTCCATGGCGCTGCACGCGGCCGCGGAGTACTTGAGCCTGCCTCGCGTGCTCGCATTGACCGCGGACGCGCGCGGTGGGCAGCTGGTCGTGCGGGGCGGCGTCGGCGAGGACGTCGAGGCCCTGGCCAACGCGTTCACCGTGCCACTGAAGCCCCCGCGAAGCGCGAGCGATGCCTTCTCCTCGGCCTACCACTCCGGAAAGGACGTCGTGATACAGGACGTGTTCGCCGAGGCGGCCAGACTACGCATCCCACTCAGCTACTATGAAGCGATCGGTTCTCCGGTATTGATGGTGCTCAGCTGTGTGCTCAAGGGGCACCGCGGCGTGGTGCTGTTGATGGCCGATCTCGAAACGAGTCCTGAGCTACCCGCACCCGAGCGTCTCGCGGCGATGGCTCGGTTGCGCGAGCTGATCGTCCGGGCCATCTGAATCCTACATGCGCGGCGGCGCCTCGATACCCAACAGGCCAAGGCCGCGGGCGAGCACTCTGGCGGCTAGATCGCACAGGGCAAGCCGAGACGCACGGAGCTCGGCCGTTTCGGCCTTGAGCACCGGGCAGTTCTCGTAGAAGGTGCTGAAGCTCGCGGCGAGCTCGTACAGATAGCCGCAGAGCTTGTGCGGGCAGAGCGACTCGGCCACATCGCTGACCACGCTCGGGAACGCCAGGAGCAGCAGCCCGAGCGCCTTCTCCACCTCGGTGTGCACGGGGATCGCGCGCGGCGACGGCACCTCGACCTCGCCCTTGCGGAAGATCGAGCGGATGCGGGCGTGCGCGTACTGCAAGTACGGTCCGGTGTTGCCGTCGAACGCGAGCATGCGATCGTAGTCGAATACGTAGTCCTTGACGCGATCACTGGACAAGTCGGCGTACTTGACGGCACCGATCCCGACCGCCCGGGCTATGGCGTGCTGCTCGGCTGCGTCGAGCGCCGGGTTCTTCTCGCGCACGATGCTGTGCGCGCGCGCCACCGCTTCCTCGAGCAGATCCACGAGCCGGACGCTGGCTCCGGCTCGTGTCTTGTACATCTTCTTGTCCGCGCCGAGCACTGCCCCGAAAGCGACATGCTCCGTGCGTACCTCCAGGCCGAACCAGCCTGCGGCCCTGCCGGATTCGAAGACCATCGCCAGGTGCTGCGCCTGCGCGGCGCCGACGACGTAGATGACACGCGACGCCCCGAGGGTGTGAACGCGATAGCGGATCGCGGCCAGATCGGTCGTGGCGTAGCCATAGCCGCCGTCGCGCTTGCGCACGATGAGCGGCACCGGCTGTTCGTCGCGGCCCCGAAACCCGGGTGGGAACACGCAGATCGCGCCGTCGCTCTCCACGCCGAGGCCCAGCCGTTCGAGCTCGCGCACGGTCTCGGCGAGCAAGGGGTTGTAGAGGCTCTCGCCCGCGACGTCGGCCTCCTGGAGCGTGACGCCGAGCAGCGAGTAGACCGAGGCGAAATAGCGCTGGGACGCCGCGACCAGTTGCTTCCAGAGTGCGAGGGTTTCCTCGTCTCCGCCTTGCAGCAGAACCACGCGCCGTCGGGAGCGTTCGGCGAAGTCTTCGTCGTGATCGAACTTGCCGCGTGCCGCTTGGTAGAACGCATTCAGATCGCTCACTGACTGCTCGGCGCTGTCAACGCCGAGATCCAGTAGATGCTCGATCAGCATGCCGAAGGGGGTGCCCCAGTCGCCGAGGTGGTTCTGACGAACGACGCGGTGCCCGAGGGCCTCGAAGACGCGCGCCAGCGCGTCCCCGATGATCGTCGAACGCAGGTGCCCGACGTGCATCTCTTTGGCCACGTTGGGCGAGGAGTAGTCGATGACGACCGTGTCCGGCGCGCTCGCGCGCACCAGGCCCAGATCGCCGGCGGCCACGGTCGCGAGCTCCGAGGCCAGGTAGTCCGGACTGAGCCAGACGTTGATGAAACCGGGTCCGGCGATTTCGGTCTTCGCCACGAGCCCGCTCGGGTCGAGCTGGCCGAGCAGGGCCTGGGCGACCTCGCGCGGCGGGCGGTGCAGCGTCTTGGCCAGGCCGAGCGCGCCATTGGCCTGGTAGTCGGCGAAACGAGAGGGACGCAGCATCGGATCGGTGTCGCGGTGCTCGGCACCGAACGCGCGTGTGATCGCGTCACGAAAGCGCGGCGCGAGCTCGTCGAGAGGGTAGGCCATGCGAAAGTGGCGACAAAACTGTCGGCTCGGGGCGATCAAGTCAAGCCCAGGGCCGCATTTCCCGCGAGCATCGCAGAGTCCCGCACCGAAGGCCGGCCGATTCGCATGAGCCCGCTTTGGACCCGAGTCCGGCGAGGGCGGTGGCCAACGCTCCCAGGCGGTTCTACCCTCGCGCTGAGGCTCGGACATGCGGTTTCTGTTCGTGATGGATCCGGCAGAGGGCATGCTGCCGGACAGGGACACCAGCTTCGCGTTCATGAGAGGTTCCCAGGCCCGCGGGCACGCATGCCTGCACTGCCTCATCAGGGACGTGTTCCATTTCGGGCGTGAGGTTTCGGCGTGGGCGCGACCGATCGAGGTACGGCAAGCGCCGCCCCACGTGCGTCTGGGTGCGCCGGCGACGGTCGAGCTCGGCTCGGTCGACGCGGTTTTCGTACGCAAGGATCCACCGTTCGACACGGCGTACCTGCATCTGACACAGCAGCTCGATCTCGTGAGCGACCGTACCTTCGTCATGAACGATCCGCGCGGTCTGCGCGACGCCAACGAAAAGCTGTTTGCCTTTCACTTCGCCGAGCTCATGCCGCGCTCGCTGGTGAGCGCCGACGGAGCGCAGCTCCTGGAGTTCGTACGCAGCGTCGGCGGCAAGGCGGTGCTCAAGCCGCTGGACGGCGCCGGGGGACGGGGCGTGGTCGCCCTGACGCTCGGCGACCCGAACACGCGGGCCCTGGTGGATCTGCTCACGCGCGAGGGCACCGAGCCGGCCTTGGCGCAGGAGTACCTGCCGGAGATCCGCGAAGGCGACAAGCGCGTACTGCTTCTCGACGGCCAGCCGCTCGGCGCGATCCTGCGGGTGCCGCGCGCGGACGATCTGCGCGCGAATATCCACGTCGGAGGCCAGGTCCGTCACACCACGCTGACCCCCGCCGAGCTCAAGCTCGTGGGGCAGGTCGCCGGCCGGCTTCGTTCGAGCGGCCTGTGGTTCGTGGGCCTCGATCTGATCGCGGGCCGCTTGATTGAAGTCAACGTGACCAGCCCCACGGGGATCCAGGAGCTCGGGCGGCATCTGGGGACCTCGCCGGAGCAGGAGGTCATCGCGTGGGTGGAGGGGCGTGTGGCGCTGAAGCGAGCCGGGCGAGAAGACCGGTAGGATCCGCGTCGGTACGGCGTTCAACGCACAGAAAACTTGGCCCTTCTTGGCGAGGGGCTCAGCGTCGAGCCATGGCACGGCGCTGTGAAGTCTGTGAAAGCCTCGGGGGCGACTCCCGTTCGGCCTCGACACGGCCGGGCAGGATCCGCAGGATCGTCGTAGGCGAGCGCGTCGTCTCGCTCTGTGACACCCACGCCGCGGTTCGCTGGCGCTCGAATACTCGGACGCTCGAGGAGCTCAGGGAGCAATTCCCCGAGCCCAGGGGTTCTCGTTCTCTGCTGCCGCGCCGAGCTTCGCTCGACCGACGCCAGTTTCCACCTCGACCGGAAGGTCGTCGCCAGCAGCCTGGCCGGCGCCAGGGCGACCGGTAGCGCACCGGCTCAGGTCGTTGTCTTCTTCGTCGAGCCCGATGTTGTCGCGCTGGGGCGCTGCGCGCTCCAGAACGGAGACAAGTCCTTCCACGACGTCGTGGGGAGCGCAGCCCTCCTTGCCGCGGGACCCTCTTCGCGCGAAGTCGAGCAGATCCTGGATCAGTTTCTTGCCTCGAAAGACCGCTGCGACGATGTCGCGGACGTCCTGGCACGAGCCCTGGTTTTTCGGTAGATCGCGTTCGAGTCGACATCCCAGAGCGAGGATGACGGCCAGGATGTTGTTCACATCGTGAGCGACCCTGCCAGCCAGTGCCCCGATAGCCTCCATCTTCTGCGATTGCTCGAGACGCTCCTTCAGTTGCCGCTCTTCCTGTTCGGCCCGCTTTCTCTGCGTGATGTCGACGACCGCCGAGCGCACCTCAGCCGTACCGTCGGCAGCGTCGATCACCGCCGATTCCAGTGCCCCCCAGAACGTCTCCCCCGAAGCCCGAAGCATTCTGAGCTCGCAAGACTGCTGTCCGGCGCCAGCCTGCAACTGACCCCGGTGGTGATGGTAGGCGTCCTGGTCGTCGCGAGCGACCCAATCCGAGAGCGGACGCCCCACGAGCGAGTCGCGCTCGGCATCGACCAGGGCTGCGAAGCTGAGGTTGGCCGAAAGGACGACTCCCTCATGGGTCGACGTGACGTAGCCGACCGGCGCGTGCTCATAGAGATCCGCGAGCGTGTCCTTGGCACGGGCGAGCTCCCGCTGACTCGCGTGCAGCTGCTCGTTCTGGATCTCCAGCTCGAGCTGTCGGGTCTGCAACTCGTAGGTCAAGAGCAGAGCGTGGGTATTGAGCAACGTGAGCCGCGCCCGCTCGGGGACGTTGTGCGGAGCACCGGAGGAGGCTCGCGGCGCCCCATCCAGGCTTCCTGTGCGACGAGGCGCATCGGGGGCATCGCGACTCGTCGAATCGGGGCTCGAGTCTTCGCGCCGCAGATTACCGTTGTCAGCACGACGCAGACCGGCGACGCACACCAGGGGTTTCCTGGGCTGCGTTGCTTCATCGGACGGCGCAGGGCGATGGACTCGATGACGAAGCGTGGCTTGTCGCGATGGCGTTCCCACAGTATCCTCTCCTGGATCCCAGGCGGGATCCACGCCGACTTGCGGTTGCGTGTTGCCGGAGCCCAGCGTTCGCGCCCGAGCGATGCCCCATGGGCGGCGGCGCGTCGAGCGTGAGCGGGCCCCTCGGTGGTCCCGATGACAGTACACGCATCACAATGGCGAGCATCACCGATTCGCATCCAGATAGCAACTGCATTTTATGGTGCGCATCGTTTCTGGTTTCGGACCGTCATTCTCATGACGCTTCGGCGCCAGCACTCCGAGCGGCTTTCGAGAATACGCCGTACTTCCCGCTGGGCTCCGCGCGACTGGCATCGACACGGCATGTGCCGTGGTCTCGCACCTTGGACGAGATGGCCGCAGCCGCTGCCTCGGCTGGATCCCGGGTCGCCGCGAGCTCGAGGTGCGGTCGCCAGCCGGAGCCGTTGTTGGACGAAGCCTTCGAGGGTCAGCACATCGGGCGCCGAGCACAGGTGGCCGCCGAAGGCTGCGGCGGATCACGGAGAGAGCCGCAGACAAGCAGCGAACGGACACTGGCAGGGTCACCGAGAGCCCGAACGCTGGAAGCGCTGAAGCGCCGAGGAGCCCTGCCGGGTCGCACACGCCGGCCAGGCCAGTACATTGGCCGAAATGGCGCAGGCGCCCAGATCAAAGGCGAAGCTCCGAAGCGGCGCGGCGGCGTTCGGGACACTGCCGCACATTTCCTTGCTGCGATGGCGTTTTGTTCTGGACAGCTTTCCGAAGGACACTGCACGCTCGAGCGCCTTGAGCATTCGCGCTGTGCACCTGGTCGTGCTTTGCGGCCTCGTTGGCCTTGCCGCGGCTGTGTTTGCGGCAGGCAGCCGACGTGCGTCGGGCGCGTGGTCAGATCGCGCACTGCTCGCTTACGTCCCGCCGAGCGCTTCGTTCGTGCTCACGGCCGACATCGAGGCGCTGCGTCACAGCGATCTGGGCGCGCTGGTTCCCGGTGGCGAGCGCGATCTTCCTGGTGTCGGCAAGCTCAGTTCCGTGTGCGGCTTCGATCCCACGGCCCAAGTGCATGCTATTGCGGTGGCGCTCTCTGCGTCCAGGGCGCACGTCGCAGGTGACGAGCTCGGGGTCGTCGCCGGCGGAGATTTCCGCGCCCGGGCAATCGCCGACTGCGCGCGCAAGGTGATCTCCAGGCGCCAGGGTCGCCCGCGCGAGCGCCGTCTCGGCGACTTCACCCTGCTCAGCGGCGCTGGCCAGGGGATCCTCGCTATGCGTGAGCACGGTCCGGTGCTGCTCGGCGACGAATCGGTTCTGCACGAGATGATCCGCGCTTCTGAACGTCACACGCCCGGGACGTCGGCTCCGAAGCTGCACGCGAGGCTGCGCCAGGCGATGGGGCCCGCCCCGCTCGTGGCCACGTGGCGACCGTCGCCAGCTCGTCCTGCCGAGTCGGACGCGCTGCTCGATGAGCTCGGTCCGCTGTCGTACGCGACCGGTGTCGCTGTCGCGCTGCGCGTTGAACCGGCGCCGAGTCTCGAGGCGCTTGTTCTATGTGAGTCGCTGGAGAAGTGCAGCGAGCTCGCTATGAGCTTGAGCCGCGCCGGACGGCTGCTGCTCACCGAGCTGTTGCCATCGCCGCCTGGCGCCGGTGACATCGAGGTCACGGTCGCCAACCGCCAGCTGCGGCTCCGGCTGGCGATGGGTCCTCGGGAGCTGGCGGCGCTGCTCGGCTCCGTGGCGCAGCGGCTGTGACCCAGGGTCATCTGGCTCCGGGCCCGGGTCTCGAAGTGGTTTCGGGTATCGGTTGACCGGCCTGTTCAGGGATCTGTCCGATCGCGTCCAGTCCGGCCTCTGGGTCTGGTCGCCGTCCCTCCGCATGACAGCACGAGCCGGGTTTCGCTTGCGCGAGGAGATGACCGAAGCTAGGTTTCGCGCCCCTCCCCGATGGCAAGCGCAACAATCCGCACTGGTGGCAAGCAGTACCGGGTGGCCGTGGGCGACACGATTCGAGTCGAGAAGCTCGCTGGCAACCCGGGTGACGCGGTCACGTTCACCGAGGTACTGGCTCTCGAGTCCGATCCGCCTCGTTTCGGGACGCCCTTGATCGAGGGCGCGAGCGTCGCTGGACAGATCAAGGCGCAGGGTCGCGGGGAGAAGCTCGTGATCTTCAAGTTCCGGCGTCGCAAGCGCTATCGCCGCAAGAATGGGCATCGGCAGGCCTACACCGAGGTCCAGATCACCAACGTTGGGGACTGACCGATGGCTCACAAGAAAGGTGGCGGTTCATCGCGCAACGGTCGAGGGTCCAATGCCCAGTATCGCGGCGTGAAAGTCTACGGCGGCCAGAGGATCCACGCCGGCGGCATCATCGTGCGACAGGTGGGACAGACCATCAGCCCTGGGCACAACGTGGGCCTCGGCAGGGACTACACGCTGTTCGCACTGGTCGACGGTGTGGTCACCTACCAGCACGAGAGCCGGACCAGGCGCAAGGTCAGTGTGATCCCCTACGCGGCCGAGGCTGTTCACTGAGTTACCGGCTGCTGGTCACCGATCTCGACGGCACGCTGCTCGACTCGAGTGGGTGTGTTCACGCCCGTGACGCCGAGGCCATAGCGCTGCTGCTCGGGCGCGGCATTGCCGTAACGATCTGCACCGGGCGCATGTACTCGGGCGTGCGCGATGTTGCCCGCAGCCTGGGGCTTCGGGCCCCGGTGGCCTGCGTGGACGGCAGCTACATCGTCGACTGCAGCCGGGACGAGCCTCTGCTGCGTGTGTCGATAGACCACGAAATCGCGGTCAAGGCGGTGGCTCTGCTCGCGCGATTCGAGCTGGCAGCCTTTCTCTTTTTCGACGATTGGTTGCTTCACGACCACGCTGGCGCGGCTTTCTTGAGCTACGTGGCTGGCTGGTCGCCACGAGCTCGGCTCGTCCAGAGCGTGTCGCGCACGCTGTCCGACGAGGCAGACACGGAGACCATGGGCCTCGTGGCCGTCGGCGACCCGCGCGCCATTGTCCCTGCCGCCCAGCAGATCCGCAGCCTGGGGGGCGACGCCATCCAGGTGGACGCGTTCGCCGTGTCGACCCGTCCGTCAGGTGCCAGCTGGGCTCTGCTCGTGCGCGCCGCGGGCGTGAGCAAAGGCACGGCGGTCAAGTGGCTGGCTCGGCACTACGGGCTCAGTCTGGCGGAAGTCGTCGCCGTCGGCGACTGGGTCAACGACATACCGATGATGCGCGCTGTGGGACGCTCGTTCGCGATGGCGCAAAGTCCCACCCTGGTCAAGGCGGCCGCGACGGACGAGCTCGAGGCAGATTGCTACCAGGGAGGAGGCTTGGCGGAAGCGGCGGCGCGATGTGGGTTGCTTTGAGCCTCCGACCACGATGGAAGTCCGGCAGGAACGTACAGACCGCGGCGATGGACATGCTGCTCCGCCTGATCCGCAACCTGCCGGGCAGCATCGATTGCCTGCAGAGCACGCCGCATGAGCATGAAGCCTCGCGGCAGCGGGTGGGCTCCGACAGATCGGGGCCTCGAACCTGCCGTGGCCCAATGGCCGATTGGAGCGGCCCCTGGCAGAGGGCTATGCTCCACGAGTGTCGCGTGCGGTCCTGGAGGTAGATCTCGAAGCCACTCTGAAGGCGTACAAGCGGCGGCTCGAGGAGTCCTTTGGCGAAAGGCTCGTGTCGCTGCGGCTTTTCGGCTCGCGTGCTCGGGGGGATGCGGAGCTCGATTCCGATGCGGACGTTGCGGTCGTGATCCGGGGCTTGACGGACAGCGAGCGTGAACAGGCCGTGACGTTGGCGTTCGACACATGGCGCGACAACGGCTACCGCGGACCTCTGCCCTCGCCGCTCGTGTGGTCACAAGCCCAGGTTCTCGATCGGCGGCGAGCCGAGCGCCGACTTGTACTCGACATCGAGACGCAAGGCATCCCGCTGTGACCGGCCAGAACCGCTTGGACAACGCACGCGCGGAAGCGTTGCTGGGGGACGACGCGCTCGGCGCGGCGGACGCGCTGCTCGGGCTGGGCCTGGCCAATGATGCCGTCAGCCGCGCCTACTACGCCGCATTTCACTATGCCCGCGCCCTGCTTCTGCTGGAAGGTCTGGAGCCGAAGACGCATCGCGGGGTCATTGCGCTGCTCGGGCAGCACTTCGAGGCCGCAGGTCGGCTTGCTCCCGGCCGCGTGTCGGATCTGGCAGCGCTGCTGACTTTTCGTGCCATCGCCGACTACGACGCGCGAGACCGCGTCTCCCGCGCTCACGCCGAGGCGCAGGTCGTCAAGGCACGCGCGTTCGTCGAGTCAGCCCGGGAGCTGCTTACGGAGGCTTTCCGCGCTGGTTCGCAGTAGACAAACCCCCTCCCAGCGTTTGCACGAGCGGCTGGTGGCCCGCGCAGCCGCCCTCCCGGACGCGCAGCGATGCAAGCAGCCGCCCCGGAAGCTGCGTCGGCCTCACGACCGCGCTCAGGAGCACGTTGGTGTCGAGCACGATGTGCATGGCAGGAGTCCGTCACGCGTTGCTTCGCGCGTAGGCAACGGCTTCGGTGACAATCTGCTCGGCCTCTGCCTCTTCCAGCACCGGCATGCGTTTCGACCACTCGCCCCAGAACCGCGCGCCTCTGAGGCGATGCATCAGGCTCAGACGCGTCCGCCCCCGTCGAACCGATCGGGGTTGTGTCGTCCCCCTGGGACGGCTCCGGCCCGCGGGCAGCGTTGCGACCCACGGGGGTCTCGGAGCCCGACACGCCGCCTCTCAGCCTGGTCGTCCCCCTCGACCCCACGGAGTCCTCGTGAGTTGCCGCATCGCGCTGATTGCGGGCTTGCGCCACTTTGAGTATGATCATATCCTCAGTCATATAGAAGGAGTCCATGTCCACGACCGAGCGTGTCACCGTCACCCTGCCAATCGACCTCGTCGAGGGCATCGACCGCCTTGAGCGGAACCGCAGCCGCTTCGTCACGGAAGCCGTCGAGCATGAGCTCGTCCGTCGCCGCCGGGCGGGCCTGCTCCGGTCGCTCGCGAGCCCCCATCCTGAGGCTGCCGAGCTCGCCGAGACCGGCCTCAGCGATTGGGGTGCAAGTCTACCTGCGGGTGACGAAGGGCTGGTCGATGAAGCCGCGGGCAAGCCGGTACGCTGGGTGGAGGGGCAAGGCTGGGTGGAGGAGTCGGCGTGATCGTCGATCGCGGGACCGTTTTCCTCGTCGAGCTGGATCCGACCGTGGGCCGCGAGCAGCGTGGAACTCGCCCGTGCGTGGCCGTGAGCGATCCCGCCGTGAACGCCGATCAGCGGTTCCCTCTCATCGCGGTCGTGCCGGTCACGGGAACGCCCGGGGAGGGCGCCCTCTACCCGCAGCTCTCGGCTGGCAAGAGCGGCCTGACGAAGACGTCGTACGCGCTGATCGATCACTTGCGCTCGATCGACAAGCGGCGCATCCGGCGTGTGTTCGGGCGCATCACGAAGGAAGAGCTCACCGCTCTCGACCAGGGGCTAGAGCTCTTCCTCGGGCTCGCGAGCGAACCGTAGCTCTGAGCAGCGAAGCCGCTCGACGGCGCGGACGAGGTCCTCGTCGCTCGGGTGCGCGCAGACCTTCTTCCACCGCCTCTGGCTTCGCTTGGCCCAGGGTGGCATGCTCCGCGTCCCGCGCATTGTCCTGACTTCGCGGACCCACCTCCCGATCCCGACCATGAGCAAGATCCGCGTTCTGTCCACCAACCTGGCCAGCCAAATCGCCGCTGGCGAGGTGGTCGAGCGGCCGGCGAGCGTCGTCAAGGAGCTGCTCGAGAACGCGGTCGATGCGGGCGCGACGCGCTGCACGGTGGAGGTCGACGGTGGGGGGATCCAGCGGCTGACCGTATCGGACGACGGCTGCGGCATGTCGCCCGAAGACGCTCGCCTGTGTCTCGAGCGCCACGCAACGAGCAAGATCGCGCGTTTCGAGGATCTTTCGAGCGTCGCAAGCTACGGCTTTCGTGGTGAAGCGCTGCCGAGCATTGCGGCCGTGAGCAGACTGCGCCTGTCGACACGCACGAGCGATGCCGAAGAGGGGGTCGAAGTCCGGGTGGAAGGAAACGCACCGCCCGTCGTTACGCCCGCCGGGCGAGCCGTGGGTACCACGGTCGACGTCGTGGATCTGTTCTACAACGTGCCGGCTCGACGCAAATTCCTGCGCTCCAGCGGCACCGAGGCGGGCCACGTGACCGAGGTCGTGGAAACGTGCGCGCTCGGGCGTCCGGAGCTCGGCGTGACGCTGCTTCGGGACGGCCGCAAAGTCCGCGAATTCCTGCGCAGCCCCGACACCGCGGCGCGCGTACAGGAGGTCTATGCAGGCGAGCAGTTCGCCCAGTGCGAAGGCCAACGCGGCCCGCTCGGCGTCGAGGCGTACCTGTCCAGGCCGGAACGTGCGCGGACTGGAGCAGCGGGCCTGTACTTGTACGTCAATCGAAGGCCGGTCAAAGACCGGATGCTCGCAGCGACTGCGGCGCACGCGTACGGCAGCGTGCTCGAGCGCGGTCGGTACCCGCGCGGCGTCGTCTATCTGACGCTGCCGCTGACACTGGTCGATGTGAACGTTCATCCGCAGAAGGCCGAGGTCCGCTTCGCCGATCCGCGTGCCGTCTCCGACGCCCTGTACGCCATTCTGTCGCGCGCCCTGTCGAGTGCCTTCTCGCTGCCGCACACGCCGGTCCACGCGCGTGCCGCGGCGGCATCGCCGGCCGCCACCTGGATCCGGCCGCCTCCCGCCGCGCTCGATGACTTTGCCGCCGCGGAGTCGACGACCAAGGACTCTGCCACGAGGCCTTCTTTGGCCTTGTATCCCGCCGCACCGATCCCCGCACCCGAGCCGGCTCCGGGGCCCGACTCGTCGGCGAGCGCCGATGCCGCGCTCCTGGCGATCCGTGACAGCGCTGCCGCGCCGATCCGTCCGCGGCCTGCCGTGCGCTGGTCCAACTTGAGGTTCGTCGCGCAGCTGCGTCAGACCTATCTCGTCTGCGAGGACGACGAGGGGCTCTACGTTCTCGATCAGCACGCCGCGGCAGAACGAGTCAACTTCGATCGCTTGCGCAAGCAGTACCGCGCGCGTGCGGTGACCGCACAGTCCTTGCTGTTTCCGGTGACCTTCACCGTGAGCCAGAGCGAAGTGGAGCTGGTCGAACGCTACTCGGAGCAGATCGCCTCGGTGGGACTGGACGTTCGAGTCCGGGGTGCCGAGGCTCTGAGCGTACATGCGGTACCGGGCCTTCTGCAGCGCGCGAGCCCGGAGCGCTTGGTGCACGATCTGCTGAGCGAGCTGTCCCGTTCCGGGGGACGCGGCTTCTCGGACGCGGTCGACCTGACGCTCGCGACCATGGCTTGTCACGGGTCGATTCGGTCGGGCGACCACGTCTCGGCGGATGCCGCCGGCGCCTTGCTCCGCGCGCTGGATCAGGCGGACTTCGCCGGTCATTGCCCCCACGGCCGCCCGGTCGTCACCTACACCAGTTGGAGCGAGCTCGAGCGAAAGGTAGGGCGCAGGTAGGTGACGCTGCTGGTCATCGTGGGACCGACCGCGTCGGCCAAGACGGAGCTCGCGGTTGAGCTCGCGAGCCAACGTCCCGTCGAGATCGTCAGCGCCGACAGCGTCCAGGTCTACCGCCATTTCGACGTGGGGACGGGCAAACCCACGGCCTTGGAGCGCGCGACGGCCCCGCACCACCTGGTCGACTGCGCGGAGCCCCTGGAGCCGATGGACGCCGCGCGCTGGGCCAAGCTCGCGGACGATGCGCTCGAAGACATTCGATCACGCGGACGGGTCCCAGTGGTCTGCGGGGGCAGCTTCCTCTACGTCAAGGCGTTGCTTTTCGGGCTGGCGCTCGCGCCACCGGCTGACCAGGACGTGAGACTCCGGCACGCGCGTCTGGTCGCCGAGCGAGGCACGCAGGCGCTGCACGCGGCTCTGTCGCGGGTAGATCCAGCGAGCGCGGCGCGTCTCAATGCCAACGACCGAGTACGCGTGAGCCGCGCGCTCGAGGTGTTCGAGCTCACGGGCGTACCGCTGAGCCGTTGGCAGGCCGAGCATGGCTTTGCGTCCGCGCGCTACCGCGCCAGGCTCGTCGGGATCGGCTGGTCGCGAGAAGAGCTCGACGTGCGCATCCGGACTCGGGCGGATGCCATGCTCACGCGCGGATGGATCGAGGAAGTGGAGCGATTGCTCGCGGCGGGATACCGCGATTGTCGGCCCATGCGTTCCGTGGGTTACCGCCAGATCGCAGACGCTCTCGCGAGTGGTGTTTCGGTCGAGGTCTCACCGCTGCGCGATCGGATCGTGCGTGCGACGCGGGTTTTTGCCCGCCGGCAGCGAACGTGGCTCCGCGACCAACCCGTACAGTGGCTGCCCCCTTCCATGCTGGGGGCGGTCGACGCCGAACGACTGCTGGCGTAAGATGCGCGCTCCAGTCGCACCTGGGTCGGGCTGACGACCCGGAAGATCCGCGAGAGGCTTCGATGGCCGTCATTGTCGTA
>JAFGIS010000045.1 GCA_016929495.1 Polyangiaceae bacterium
CTGCCTTGCTCACGCCAAGCCCCAGTCGAGCGTCATCGAGGCGGCGGACCAATTGGTCAACGGCATCGATCTCGCTCCGGCTTTCTCCGTGGGCTTTGGCGAACGACGGGGAAGCCATCTGCCGGTCGAAGAACTTGTCGAAGCCGGTCTTGGTGCGTCGCGCCGTGAGCGACTAGCGTAATACATATGTTACGGTCAGCAAGGGGGGACTGCTGGGCTCATGCTCGAGGGCGTTCGGCGAGGCAACGGTCCCCCGGCCGAAAGCCCCGACGATGGGGCGCGCTGGCACGTACCGCCAAGCGGCGCGTGAGATCATTCGACTCGAGGACCAAGTGATCAGCAAGAAGCTCGTTGACCGCTACGCCCACCATAGCGGCGTCAAGGACCAGCTCGTCGCAGAGCGAGAAGTCGTGCTGACGTACGCTCTGGGGCTCTTGCGTCAAGCAGGCGCGCTCGACCTTCTCGCGTTCAAGGGCGGCACTTGCCTCCGCAAGATCATTTTCGGTTCGACGGGTCGCTTCTCCGAAGACCTCGACTTCACTCTGCGGACGGATGATGACCAGGAGGCGCTCACTGCGCTCTACGCGGCATTCGACAGTGAACACCACGGGATCCAATTCTCGTTGGACGATGACTGGTACGAGACTGAGGATGGCTTTGGCATGGAGGTCCGCTACCAGCACGCGTGGAACTCATCGGGGGGTTCAGGCTTGAGGTGAGCGCTCGAGAGAAGCCGACCCTCGCTGTCCTCGAGCGCCAGATGGTGCCTATCGCGCCATCGTGACGATCTTCAGCGCGCCCGGCAACGTCCCCGAGCGACTCGCCGGTGACCCGTTCGGGGAACCGCCCCGTGCAGAGCTCCAGTCCCTTGAGGATCTCGGCAACAGTCATCGGTTCGCATTCCATACGTGGGTCCTCACCCAGTCCACCGAGAGACGGTCCGCCCGATGTTTGGCCGCGTTGCGTGACGAGCACAAGTTGGTGCGTGCTGCGCGGCTCTTGGGCGGAGGCACGGAATCTGGAATGCCCACGGCGCCCACGCGTTCCCTAGACGCGGATGTCATCATCGCCGCGCAGGTCGAAACCGTGGTCGGGCCGCCGACTGAACTGATACGCTCTGGCGGGCAGGTGGAGATCGCCCCCACCCGCTGTTCAGTCAATCGTCGCGAGTTGCGGTGCGTCTACGCCCGCTGCTGACGACACGGTGTTCGCACCCGGCAGGTGGCCTTGCGACGCCAGGCGAGCAGCCCCAAGGCCGCGAGGATCCCGAAGGGCACCAGCCTACCCCGGGTTGGAGACAAGGCGCAGCCGGACGAGTGGCTGTGTTCTTCTGCAGGGGGTGTCACGGGTGCGGCACCCGCCGTGTCAGGGGCACCAGCGCTGGATACGTCGCTGCCACCCGTGGCAGGAGCATCTTCTGATCCCTTGCCACCCGCCCCAGGCGTGGCCGAGCCAGAGCTCTCACCGCCGGTTTCTGACGTGGGTGGCACCGAGTGCGTGCCGCCGGTCGCTGCGCCGCCGGTCTCGGACATGCCGCCGGTCGCCATGCCCCCCGCCGAGGTGCTGCCGCCCGAACTGGTGGCGCCGCCGCTGCCAGTCCGGCCGCCGACACTCCCGCCGCCCGTGCCACCGGCCAGCGTTGTGCCCCCGCTGGCTCCGGCCGCACCGCCAGCACCGCTTGCCCCGGATGCGCCGCCCACGCCCGCTGCCGGCGCTCCGGCTCCGCCCTCTCCAGCGCTGCCTCCCGCGGCCGGCTCGGGCGCGACGGATGCGCACGCCGTGTCACAGGCAGCAGAGAAGTACGGCACGGCGCCGTCGGTAGCCGCCGCATCGACGACTTCGACCTGAAAGTTCCAGCGGTCCACGCCGTAGCTGTGCTGCCCGATCGGGACGTTGCAGTCGCAGGTCGTGGCCCGGACAACGGTATCCGTCAGTCCGCTTCCAACGTCTACGGTCGTCGTCTGATACCGTAACGGGGTCGCGGTCACGACCTCGCCGTCGCGCGTGATGGTCACGGTCGACAGGCTGCTCGACGTGCTCTCCCGCGTCAGCTGCACGTGCGCTGTGTGAGGGAACTGCTGCCCCGAGGCGAGGTCTATCGCCATGATGGGGTTGGCCACGGCCGCGCCGCTCGTCCCGACCACCCACGCTCCCGCCAGAATCGCTGGACGTCTCATGGCATCTCCTTGGAGTCTTACCCCGCTCGCAATACGCGTGCCAAGCGTAGTCACGGCTTTTCGGCCATTGCATGGGGGATCGGAGTGTGCCAGCTGCGCCATGTGTGCCAGCGCTCCTGCGTCCAGAAGGCAGCCGCCTACAATGCCGGGCCCAAGACGCTGAACGATACCCGCACTGACCCGAACGAGATCGCCGACGATCCCGACAGCTGGACGAGTCTCGCCAATCTGCTCTGCCGCCGTCCGCGATCTCCGCGCTCTCGGCCTGGGCATATCGTCGGCGTACCCGACCAATTCGATCAAGAATCGGCGATCGCCGCCCGAGATTCCTCAACGATATCAACTCAGTGCACGAGAGAGGACTTGAACCTCCACGGGTTGCCCCGCCGGAACCTAAATCCGGTGCGTCTGCCAGTTCCGCCACTCGTGCTCGGGGATAGAAGCTCCTGTGTCGGGTCGGGTTTGTGCTCTGTCTTGGCCTCGCGGGCAAGAGCGCAGACGCCCGCACTCCGTCTAGCCGCGAAAAAGGCTCGTTCCGCCGCGCCCGGATGCGCCCCCGGTTCCTCGTCCTGGTCCGGCCCAACGCCCATGGCGCTGTCTATTGGGCCCGCAGTCCTTCCGACACCTCCGGCACGCGCTGGAAGCTCTCCTTGTCCAGACACTTCTCCAGGGCGTCACGCGCGCTGATCGTGCGGTCCCTGAGGAGCTTGAGCAGGCACGCATCCATGGTCTGCATGCCCTCTTTGGCCCCGGCTTGCATCAGGCTCGTGAGCATCGTGGTCTTGGACTCGCGGATCGCCGAGGCGACCGCGGTGTTGGACACGAGGATCTCGTGCGCGGCAACGCGTCCGCTGCCATCGGCTCGCTTGAGCAGCTGCTGGGCGATGATGCCGGCGAGTGAGTCGCTCAGCATGCCGCGTATCTGCGGCTGCTGGTCCGCATCGAATGCATTGACGAAGCGTTCGACGGTGCTCGCCGCGGAGTTGGTGTGCACGGTGGCGAAAATGAGCACACCGAAACTCGCGAGCTGCAACGCCAGCCGCATCGTCTCTGCGCCGCGCAGCTCACCGACCAGGATGACGTCGGCATTCTCGCGTCCGGCGCTGCGAATGGCGTCCTGGAAGCTCGGGGTGTCGATGCCCACCTCACGATGCGTGACGAGGCAGCGCACGGGCCGGTGCACGAACTCGACCGGATCCTCGATGGTGAGGATGTGGCCCGGGCGGGTACGATTGATGTGATCGATCATGGCGGCCAGGGTCGTGCTCTTGCCGCTGCCCGTGGGTCCGGTCACGAGCACGAGGCCCGACGGGCGCTCGGCCAGGGCCAGACACGCGGGGGGCAGGCCGAGCTCGTCGGCCGTGAGCACCTTGCTTGGAATGGTGCGAAACACGGCACCGGGTCCCGTGGTCTTGACCAGGTAGTTGGCGCGAAACCGGGCTTTGTCTTCGTAGCCGAGAGCGAAGTCGAGATCGTGCTGCTCCTGAAAGCGCTGCCAGCGTTCTGCGTCGACCAGCTCGCACAGGAACGCATCGATGTCCTGGACGGACAGCAGGTCGCCCTCCAGGGCAACGAGATCCCCTTTGACGCGGATCATCGGTGGATAGCCGACGGACAGGTGCAGATCCGAGCCCTTCTTGGCGAGCAGATCATCGAACAGGCGATCGATGGCAGGCATCAGCCGGTCCTCTGCCCGAACAGGGCGCCTATGCCGGCGCGCTTGGGCGCAGGGTGCGGCGCGGCAGCCGGCGTGCCCGCCATGGGCGGCGCTTGCGGGGCCGTCATGGCGATCGCGCGCGGGTCGTCGGCAAAACGCTTGGCCCCTTCGAAGTCCACCTTGCCGCACGCCACGAGCTCATTGAGCGAGTCGTCGATGCGCAGCATGCCGTAGGCGCGACCACGCTGGAGCAGACTTGGCAGCTGGTAGAGCTTGTTGTCCCGGATCAGCGCCCACAGCGGGATGTTGCCGGTGATGAGCTCCGCCGCCACGTGGCGCCGGCTCCGGTCTCGAGAGGGGACGAGCCGTTGGCTGATCACCATCTTGAGCGTGCCGGCCAGGGTGGCGCGAACCTGGGACTGAACGCTGGGAGGGAACATGTCGATCAGACGATCGATCGTGCGCGCGCCGGAGGGGGTGCTCATGGTGGCGATGACCAGATGCCCCGTTTCCGCTGCGCTCAAGGCCATTTCGACCGTCTCGAGATCGCGGAGCTCCCCGATCGCTATCACGTCGGGGTCCTCACGCAGCGCTGCCTTGAGCGCGCTCGAGAACGAGTGGGTGTGCGAGCGCACCTCCCGTTGCGAAATGACCGCCTGCTTCCTCGGGTGCAGGACCTCGACCGGGTCCTCCACGGTGATGATATGGATGGGCCGCGTCGAATTGAACAGATCGACGAGCGAGGCCAGCGTCGTCGTCTTTCCGCTGCCGTTTGGTCCCGAGACGACCACCAAGCCCTGGTGGTACAGGGTGACTTGGGAGAGCTCCGGCGGCAGTCCCAGGGCTGCGAGCTCCGTCGGGCCATCGGGCACGAGGCGCAGACAGCCCTTGTAGCCCTGTCGCTGCCGATTGACGTTCACCCGCACACGCCCTGCCGCTCCCAGATTGGCAGAAAGATCCGCGTAACCGCGCTCGTCCAGATCCGCGCGGCAGCGGCTGCCAAGTAGCGGCAGCAGCATGTCGCTGACCGTATCGTGGCTGAGCGGCTCGCCCTCGGCGCAGAGTGCTCCTGCGACACGGACCTGCGCCGGCTGTCCCGAGGACAGATGCACGTCGCTGGCCTCGCGCCGGCGCGCCCGCTCGACGAGCGTTGCCAGGGCGGCCGGAACCCTTTCCGAGGGGGAGCGGATGACGACGGGCTCGGCTGGGCCAGCGACCGACAGCTGCCGCGATGCCTGCCGTTTGTGTTTGAGCGCAGCCGAGCGCTGCGTGGGCGCAGCGGAGTGCACTCTGGGCGCGACCGACCGCGTTCTGGGCGCAACGGAGTGCCGCGTGGGCGCAACGGCGTGCGCCCCGGCTACGGGCAAGCGTGCTTTGGACGGCGCTTTGGGCGCCAGCGAACGCTCCTTGGGCGCGCCGGAGCGCTGCCTCGGGGCGACGGGGCGCGTTCCGGGCACGAGCGAACGTTGGGGCGTCTGTTGTTCACAGCGCGACAACCGGATCTTGATCTGGCCGCCTGGGCAGGCGACGGCAACGACGAGCGTCCGGTCGTCGATTGCGCAGCGCTCCTCGACGAAGCGAACCGACCGCGCCCGTTCGATCAGAGCTGCGACCGGAGTGCTGCGCACCAGAGCGAGCAGGTGCTGCGCTGCGAGCGTCTGACGCGAAAGAGGTCGAAGCTGCTGTCCGATCCGGGCGCAAGGCACGGCGTCGGACTGGAGCAGGATTTCCCGAACCTCTTGTCGGTCGAGAAAGGCGAGAAGCTGGCTGAGGGAGGAGGCCACCAGCATCAAACGGACACGGCCGCGGCGGCGTTAACGGGCACGAACGCGGCGTCCGCGTTCGGTCGCGATCATTCGACGCAAGAAAGGCTCGAAGGCCGGACGAGAAAAAGGCTTATCGTCCGGCCGCCAGCGTCGCCTCTGCTGCAGCCGAAGCCTGTGCCGATTCGGCGGTGCTCGGCTCGGACTCGGCAGCCTTTGGCTCGGGCGCTGGAACGACGGGCGGCTTCGGCGGCACCGGCGCCCGCGGCGGCTGCACGCTCGGGCCCACTGGCGCGGCGCGGGCGGGGCTCTTGGCCGCCACGCGTGGAGGCTCGACAGCACGGCTGCGCCCCCGCCTGCCGCGCGGGGAGTTCCAGCGCGGCTTGATGTGAACCTTGAGCACATCGCGGTACAGGCCGATCTGAGCACAGTGGTCCATCGGGCCGTTGCCCGAGAATCCGCGCACGTGGAGACTGCGGCGTGAGTAGCGGCTGACGGACTCGAGCCCCATGGGCCCCCTGCGACGGGACGGAGCCACGCGCAGCCGCCCACCAACCTCGTGCACGAGTAGCTCCGCCGTTTCCGTGGTCGACGAGTATCCAGGCGGAATGATCGACGAGTGGCTCACGAACATGAACCTCTCGCCGCGTGCCGCGAGCCGCGCCCACTCGATGAAGGGTCGAATGAGCACCGGGTCGAGCCTGGGTCCCTGATAGCCGCAGTGCAGCCCATCGAGCAGGATCACCGAGTCGACGAGCCGACGCCCCTCGCTCTGGTTGATGATTTCCTGCACCGCGCCATAGCCGGCGCTCCACGAGCTCAAGCCCACTCTGCGTACGTGCGCCTTGGCATTGCCGGTCTTCTTGGCCACGGCCTGCTCGACGCTCTGGATGAGCTGCGGGAAAGTGACCGGAGAAGAGAACGCACTCGAGTACGCGCCCGAGCCGATGCCGAGATCGATTCCGACCAGGACCGCGCCGTCCATCACGCGCACCCACTCCTTGCGTGCGGGCTCGTGTCCGTGGAAGTGGATCATCAGGTCGAACGCGCCGCTCTTGGTGATGCCGCCGCGTCCCGGCATAATCAGCTGACCCATGCTGATCCCGCGCTGCCACGGATCGTAGATCCCGAAACCAGGATCCGGCACCAGGCACGGATTGATGCCGCCGCGCTCTTTTGGCGTCTTCTGCACCTGGGTCCACGAGGGCGGTTTCGGGAACACGACGGCCGGCGCGGGCGCCGGATCGCTGCCGGTGTCGCTGTCCGTCTTCGCAGACGCGTCCGTGCGAGAGCTCTGGGCCGTGTCGGCTGCTTTTCGCTGCTTCGGTGGCTTGTAGTTCTTGCCGGGAATGACGAGCTTGTCCCCCGCACGGATCGCGTCGCCTTCGAGCTGGTTGCGCGCGCGCAGGGCCTCCACGCTGATGCCCTTGGCGTGGGCGATGCTCCAGAGTGACTCTCCCCTGGCCACTTCGTGCACGGCCTCGGCGCCGAGGCTCGTCTGCCCCCAGAGCAAGCCAGAGGCCGCGAGCGTCAGAGCAAGCCTTCGGACGCGCCCACAGCGCGCCGGCGCTCCAGCGGGGCTTTTCAGCCTGCACGAGTCGAACACGGGCTCACACCCTGCCCCCTCAGGCCCCTGTTTTCAAATTTCCTGATGTCTCGGTCTGAAGGCCTGGCTGCCGGCTCGAGCCCCCAAGCCCGTTGACTTCATTGCCACGCCCGCCGGCTCCTGCTGAGTGCTGCAGTGGACGGTTCCGAGCCCGAGCACCAGGTCGACCGCGTGTATGCCGACCACGCGCCGGCTCGGAAACAGCTCGCCGAGGATCCCGAGCGCATGTCGGTCTGCCTCGTCGTTGAAAGTCGGCACCAGAACGGCTTCGTTGGCAATGTAGAAGTTCGCGTAGCTCGCTGGCAGCCGCTGGCGTCCGTGGCTCCGAGGCTCGGGCATGGGCAGCCGAACCAGCTCGAGCTTGCGTCCGCTGGCGTCGCGCTCGTTCTCGAGCATCTCACGCGCGAGCTCCAGGGGCTTGTGGTTCGGATCCGCTCGTCGCCGCTCCCGACAGAGAACCACTCGGCCGGGAGCCACGAAACGCACAAAGTCGTCCACGTGTCCGGCCGTATCGTCACCGGCGATCCCCGGGCCCATCCAGAGCACGCGCTCGACGCCCAGATAGTCGCGAAACACCTGCTCCAAGCTGTGCCGTTCAAGGCAGCGATTGCGCGCGTGCCGCCCGGTGAGCAGGCAGTCGTCACTGGTGAGCAGGGTGCCCTGCCCATCCACGTCCAGGGCGCCGCCCTCGAGCACTACGTGGTGAGCCCTGCCCCGTACCTTCACCACAGGCAAGAAGCAGCGCATGCCGAGCTGGGCCGCTGCTCGGTGGCCAGTCGCGTCGTCTAGGCGATAGTCTGGATAGCGCGCCCACCCGTTGAAGCGCCACTTGACTGCTGCGACCTCGATTCCAGGTCGCGCCGGACGGCTCGGCCGCGAAGCCTTGCGGACGACGAACGACGGAACGTAGTCCCTGGTCCACGACCGGTCGGTCGTCGACACCATGAAGTCGACCTGGCCGAGCTCGACGCCCGTGACGCGCAGGATCCGTTCGGCCTGATGCTGGTGGCTCTTGGAACCGACAATCAGCCGGACACGCTCGCCCCGGCTCAGCTGACGCACGATTTCAGCGAATACCCAGGGGATCGCTTCGATCTTCCCAGGCCAGTCTCCCGCCTTGTGCGGCCAGGCCAGCCACGTCGCCGCATGCGGGCTCCACTCGGCGGGCATACGGAAGCCGAGCACGCTCGGATGCGATGGCTCTGACATCATGAGCCCTGGCCCGAGTCCTTCGGCGGCTCGATGCTTCGAGCGTCCAAGAGCCTCGCATCGAGCCCGCTGTAGGCGTCGATGCGACGATCCCGCAGGAAGGGCCAGCCCAGCCGCACTTCTTCCTGCCGAGTCATGTCGCACGCGACGACAAGCACCTCCGGCTGGACGCCCGCCTCGCCGAGCACGACGCCGAACGGGTCGGACACGAACGAATGTCCCCAGAACTCGATGCCCCCCGCGGGCCCCGGCTCGAAACCCACGCGGTTGATGGCTGCGACGAACACGCCGTTGGCGATGGCGTGCCCGCGCTGAACGGTGCGCCACGCGTCGAGCTGACTCGCCCCGAGACTCGACTTTTCAGCCGGCAACCAGCCTATGGCTGTCGGGTAGACCAATAGCTCGGCCCCCTTGAGCGTAGCGAGGCGGGCGGCTTCCGGGTACCACTGGTCCCAGCACACCAGCGGTGCGACCTCCGCGTGCGGCGTCGAGCAAACCACGAACCCCAGGTCGCCGGGCGTGAAGTAGAACTTCTCGTAGAACGACGGGTCGTCCGGAATGTGCATCTTGCGGTACATCCCGAGCACCGAGCCCTCGGGTCCGTAGACGAGCGCCGTGTTGTGGTGCACGCCAGCCGCGCGTCGCTCGAAAACCGATCCAACGAGGCTGACTCCGAGCTCACGAGCCAGGGCCGCGAGCGCCTCGCTGGTCGGACCCGGGATCGGCTCTGCCAGTTCGAAGTGAGCTACGTCCTCCGATTGGCAGAAGTAGCTCGTGGCGAACAACTCGCCCAGACACACGACCTGCGCGCCGCGCATGGCCGCCTCGCGCGCCCCATCGCTCGCCGCGGCGAGGTTGCGAGCCTTGTCGTTGCCGTGGGCCGCCATCTGCACGAGCCCGAGCTTCAGTGTTCCGTGCTGCATCGCCAGCGGACCCTATGGCGACTCGTGGCCGAATGCCACGGGTGCAGCCCCAGAGCATGGGCGGGCAGTCAGACCGACGGAGCACCGGTGGCCGACGGCTCGGCTGTCGGTCCTGCCGATCCGGCTCTCAGCCGTTAGCCCGGACGCCGGTTTCGGATTTCCGACTCGAGCGCGGACCAGCCCGGTGGCTGTTTGCGCTCACAATCGAGTTGCGCTCGAGTTGCCGAGTTGCCTGGCGGCCTGCCTCCTGGGATCGGACTTGAACAAAGGAGCAGTCTGGCCTCAGGGTTGCCTTCCCCGGCATGCTCGGCCCCCATCCGGAGGCCTGCGTGAGCCTCCCCCTGCAAGCCGCTCGGCACTGCGTACCGACGCCCGCGCTGGAGGGGACGCCTGTAGTGAACCCACCCACCACGACAGGACGCTCGCAGAGCTTCCGCTCGCAGTGTATCCTCCGCGCCCTCGCGCAATGTGTCGGTTCCTGGGAATGCGCGACAGGGTTCGTGGATTCCCCCAAACGGACGCGACCCATGGATCCCCGAGGAGACCAGAGGTTCTGTGACGGCAGGGTCTGAATTTCTCGTCCGCGTGGCCGATATGTCTGGTATTGTGGAAGACGATGCCGCCATAGACGCATCGCGGCCCTTCCCGAGTTGAGGCATGACTGCTGCTCACGTGCTCTTCGTCGTCGTCGAGAACGGGGCTCGTTGGCCGATCTGGCTGAGCGAGATGCAGCGCGCCGTGCCCGACGTCGTGGTCGTGGCCGCGGACCGTGACAGCCCACCCGCCGAGCTGGCGCTGCGGGTCCTGCAACGACTGCAGGCCCTGGAAGCGGACAGCTCGCACGTCGAGTTCGCTGCCGTCCTGGCCGGCACCGCCACCGCCACGGACGAGATCTTCGAAGCGCGTTGTCTGGTGGCGCGGGCAGTGCTTCGCCACATGTCGACACGCGGAATCGGCAAGCTCGCTTTCTCGGCGCCGAGCAACCTCGCCGACTCATCGCGTCACGAACTCATGGCGCTCGTCGGAACGCTGACCGACCAGCTCGTGGGCACTCAGATGTCCATCTCCATCCGTTTCGGCGACTCTCGCCAGTCTCAGCAGATGCGCTCTCCGCGGGGAAAAGCCGGGATCGGAAGGGTGGCGTAGCCGTCGGAAACAGGCTCCGCGGCGAAAAGCCGAGATCTGGAGGCCCAAGCGGCCCGGGCCGTCTCGATTCGGGGCGGGAGCTGCGTGGCGTTGTCGGAGCGCCTCGCCCATCCCGACTGGTTCCGCGTGCAGGCTCGCGAGCTTGCCAGGGCGCGCCGCCCATCGCGTCGACTTCACCGCGCCAACGCTCCGCTCCGCCACGGCATCGCGCGGCTCCGTGACGGCAACGTCCCATGCCTCCCAATGCGCTCAACGCTGGCGCCCCGCTCGGGCAAGAGCCCGAGCTTGGCGGCGCCCCGGCGCGCACAGCCCGAAGGGCGCGCACGCCGGACCGTAGTGGGACGAACCCCGTGCGGGGCAGCTGTTGCGGTTTCTCTCGGGCGTTTGGCCGATAGCCTGTCGCAGAGCCCGGGCGTATCCTTCCGGCAGCATGAAGCGGAACCTGCATCGCCTCGCCGAGGAGCGGAGCCTCGCACTGCATGCGCGCATCGCCGACCGGTTGGCAGCGGACGCGACGCCGCTCGAGCGGGCTCGCGGGCGCGTCCGACGGTGGGAGCAAACGGGCTCGGTGGCGAGTCCGTACGTCGTTGGATGGCGTGCGGTTCTCGCTGGATCGGCAGCGGATGTCGCCGCTTTTCTGCGCGAGCCGAGCGAGCACGCAACGGAGCTCCGTCAGGTCTCGCCATTTGCCGGCAGTATTACCCCGCGGGAGCGCTGGCAGATCTGGCGCGAACAGCGGCGCCGCTTCGAGGCCCCATGAAACGTTCAGAGCTCGAGCACCTCATTCGTGCGGCGGCAACCATCGCAGACGACGACGAGCTGATCGTCATCGGCAGCCAGGCGATCCTCGGCCAGTTCCCGGACGCGCCTGCCGAGCTGTGCGTGTCGACGGAGGCGGACATCTACCCCAAAAACCACCCGGAGCGTTGGGACCTGATCGATGGTTCGATCGGGGAGCTCTCGCCGTTTCACGAGACGTTCGGCTACTACGCGCAAGGCGTCGAGGAGGGTACGGCGACTCTGCCCGCGGGCTACCAGGAGCGCCTGGTCTCGATCCGCAACGCGAACACGAGGGGCGCGACAGGCTATTGCCTGGAAGCGCACGATCTTCTGATCAGCAAGTACGTGGCAGGCCGGGACAAGGACCGGCGATTCACTCGAGCCGCCATAGCCCATGCGCTCGTGCAAGAGACCCTTCTGCTCGAACGCCTGGAGAGAACCGAGCTGACCGCGGAGCTTCGGGAACGCATACGGCGTCAGATCCGGCACGACTTCGCGCTCGGGCACGCGTAGTGCGGAGCCGATGCGCGGTGGGTGCGCGTCCTCTCGGACGGCCGGCGGCGCCGCGCCGTCTACATCGGGAGGATCGCCTCTGCCCGCCAAGCACGCCTCGGTCCTGCGAGTCCAAACCGGTGCGCTGGCACAAGATCCCGGTCCATCGTACCTTTGTGATCCCAGTGTCCCTACAGAGCCCTGTCACGCCATCGGATGCAGCTGCTCCCCGCCGGCCCGCGCGGCGGATGCGCTGGCTTCGGGCGACGGGTGCTTGGCCACGCGGCGCGTGGCTCGCGTTCTGGCTCGGGCTGGCACTCCCCATCGCTGTGCCCCCACCGCCGGCGGCGGCACAATTCTCGCCCAGTGGACGCAAGCGCCACACGGGCACAGCGCGCCCGAACTCGGCCGCGCGGTCCAGCTCCGCCGCGCGCCCGAACTCCGGCGCTCGCACGAGAGCGGTGAAGACGCCGGACCCAAGTGCGCTCATCGAACGCTACACGGCCATCGTTCTGGAGCAGCCGAACGCGCCGTTTCCGCTGCAGAAGCTCGCGGAGCTGTATCGCGCGCGAGACGGCAATCTGGACCAGCTGATCAAGGATTTCGAGCAGCGCACCGAGGGGGACCATCCGTCCGCCCTCGTGGCTCTGGGCGGCATCTACCGGCAGGCGGGGGAGCCTGACCGAGCGCGCGCGGCCTTCGAGAAGGCCATTGCGCTAGGTTCCAGCGACGCACGGGCACGGCTCGCCCTCGCTCGTCTGCTCGAAGACCAGGGCGACAAGGCGCAGGCTTGCATCCGATACGGCGAGGCACTCAAGCTGCTCCGCAACCCGGCGGAGGTCGAGCAGACACTGCGCACGCTCATCGGTCTGTCACTCGACCTCGGTCGCTGGGATGATGCGCAGCGGCTGCAGGACAAGCTCGTGGAGCGTGCCAAGGGCTCCTTCTTCGTGCGCGCCGAGCTCGGCCGCGAGCTGATGCTTCGTGGCGAGTACGCGCGCGCAGCTCGGGCCTACGAGAAGGTGCTCCACGCGGCCAGCGGAGACAACCGCGTTGTGGTGCCCATCTTGCGCGATTGGGGCAAGGCGCTGGCCAAGACAGGACAGCGCGAAGCAGCTCTGGCAGCGCTCCGACGTGCGCTTCGGCTCTCGGGAGCACAGGGCGGCGTGCGGCGCGAGGTATACGAGATCATCGCGGAAGTGTACCGAGCCGACGGGAGACTGTCCGCGCTCATCGAAGAGCTCAAGGAAGACCCTGTCCGCGACGCGCAGAAATCCGTATTGCTCGGCAGCCTGTACGAGGAGACCGGCCAGATCGAGCAGGCGATGTCCGCCTACCGGGACGCACTCGGGCACAACGCCCGCGACGTCGACACGCGACTCAAGCTCGTCAAGCTCCTTCAGATCAGCGGTCGGCTCGATGATGCGCTCAAGCAATACGAGGCGCTCGTGCGCGCAGCGCCCCGCAACCCCGACTACGTGCTGCAGCTCGCCGAGGCGTTGATTGCCCGCGGCAATCGGGCCGCAGCTCTGCTCCAGATCCGTCGGCTCGAAGCCCGGAGCGCGGACGACGAGGACGTCCTGTCCGCGATCGTGGATTTCTACGAGCGGGTCGGCGAGAACGCCAGTGCCGTGGCCCTGCTCGAACGGCTCTCGCTGGCGGGTTCACGCGACCCGCGTCACCTGATCGAGCTCGGCAATCGCTTCTGGCAACAGGGCGACATGGACCGTGCCCTGAAGACCTGGAAACGCCTCGAGACCGTGATCGGTGACCGTGCCCACGCGCAGTTCACGCTCGGAGAGGTCTATCTCGAGCACGATCGGGTGAGCGAGGCGCTCGAAGCGCTCGCCAAGGCGAACGAGTCTGCGCCGAACCAGGCCAAGTACCTGCGCGCACTGGCCCTCGCGCTGGAGCGAGCCGCCTCGAACGCGAGCACTTCAAGGGATCGCAAGCCGTACCACGAGCGGGCTCTGGTCCTGTGGCAACGAATCCTGACAACGCCGAACCTCGCAGCGCAGTCGGGCCGTGAAGCCCGCCAGCATGTCGTGACGCTGTGGAGCCTGGACGGAACGCTCGCCAAACGGATCAATGTGCTCGCGCGCCAGCTTCGAGCTCAGAGCCCCGATCTCGAAGCAGGGCGTCTGCTCGCCGAGGCCCAGCTGAAGCTTCGACAATTCGCGGCCGCGGAGCTCACGCTGTCCCGCATCGTGGAGCTCGCGCCCGGTGACATCGAAAGCCTGGTGCGGCTCGAACGAGCTCTGTCGCTCGGTCACAAGCTCAAAGGCGCGATCGCCGTGCTACGGCGCCTGGTCGTGGCCGATCCCGGGCACGCGCGTGAGTACTACGAGCGCATGGGACAGCACGCCGCAGAGCTCTACGAGGACGATCTGGCCATCCAGTGCGCGGTCCATGCCGTGGAGCTCAGCCCGGACGACGCGGACGGTTACAGGAAACTGGGTGAAATGTACCTGCGCCGGCAAGACACCGAGCGGGCAATCTCCGCGTTTCGCAGCGCCATCCGCAAGAACGACCGACTGTTCATCGTCTACTTGCAGCTCGCGCAGCTCTTGGTCGAACACGGCGAGGAACTCGAGGCAGATCGGCTTCTGCGCGCAGTCGTGCGTAGCGCGCCGGACGAGGAGCTCGTGGTGCAGGCGGCGCGGCTCAGCATGCAGATCAACGTGGGGCGCGGAACACTCGAATCGCTCGAGAAGGAGCTGCTGCCCGTGGCGCTCGGCAATCCGGGCAAGCCCGTCTACCGGCGGCTCTTGGTCGATGTGTACGGAGCGCTGGCCTTTCCCCTCATCCACGAGGCCAGCAGTCCGGACGCCGACCGAGCCGCTGATGCGACCCGTAAGCTCGCGGCGATCGGTGAACGCGCGGTCAAGCCGCTGCTCGATGCCCTGGGCGACGAGAGAACGGCGCAGCAGCGCATTGCGGTGGAGCTGCTCGGGCACATCCAAAACCGAAACGCGGGCCCGGCTCTGTTCGCCTACGCGACCGGAACAGCCGATCCGGAGCTTCGCGCCCGGGCCATGATGGCGCTCGGCACGCTCGCCGACCCGGGGTTGTTGCCTCGACTGGCACAGCTGTTGGCTCCCAGGGGTGAACCGCGCTCCGACGAGTCGGATCCGGTCATGCTGGCCGCGGCGTGGAGCGCTGCACGCATGCCGTCGAAGCAGGTGACGCCGCTGCTCGGGGCCATGCTGACGAGCCAGGCGCCGAGCATTCGCGCGCTCGCGGCGCTCGGCTTCGGGCGTCTGGCAGACCGTAACGCAGCCACCAGACTGCGCGCGCTGCTCGACGACCCAAGTGCCGGCCCCGTTCCACGAGCCGCGGCCGCCTTTGCTCTGGGACAGCTCAATGCGACCGGATCAGCCGATGTGCTCACGCGTTCGGCAGCCGCCGCGGATGAGACGCTCAGAGCTCAGGCGATCATTGCGCTCGCTCGCCTACGTTCCGAGTCAGCGCCACCTGCCATAGCCGAGGCACTGTTCAGCCCTGTCCCAACGGTACGTGACGCCGCGGTCGAGGCTGCCCTCATCTGGTCGACCGGCGAATACCGAGGCAGCGATCCTCTGCGTTTGCCCGACGCAGCCCTGGACGTGCGCGCTCTGCTCACGCTTTCGTACGAAGGAGCCGCTCACGACGCGACCAAGCGTGCGCGCGCCTTGGTGGTACTCGAGCCCGCTTTCGAGGCTGGTAGCCTTGCCGCAGTCCAGAGCTCGCCGGAGCGCGCTCAGGTCGTTGCTGACATGCTGCTCGGGCGTTCGAGCGAGCCCGGATTCGGTCCGTTCACGACCCATCTCGAGCAGGCTGAACCGGGTGTGCGCGCTCAGGCCCGGCACGCCGCCGAGCAGCTCGCCGCCGCGCTGGTCGAGTCGTTCGTTGCGCTGGCTCGCCACCCCGCGGCCGAGGTACGGACGCGCGCGATCCGGGTGCTCGCCGTTCGCCCGGAGCCCGTGGCACGCCAGGCCGTAGCTTCGGCCCTCGACGACTCGGACACGAGCGTCCAGCAGACTGCGCTGTCGAGTCTGCAGCCGGCGCACCGCGAAGCCTCGCAAGCTCGGGTCATCCAACTCGTCGGCAAGAACGCGGACTGGACGCTCCGAGCCCGAGCGGCCGAGGCGCTCGGAAGGATCGCCGCAGAAACGGCGGATCGGCAGGCTTTCGGCGCCCTGATGCGAGCCGCCGAGTCGGACGCCGTGGCGCTCGTACGGGAACAAGCGGCACGCTCCCTGTCGGGAGTGGACCGCGCGTCGGCCGAGCCCGTGCTGCGGCGGCTGGCACGGACCGACCCGGAGCCCAGAGTCCGGCGCGCGGTCGCGGCTTTGCTGAAGTAGGCTCACGGGGCTATACGATGGGGGTCATGATCGGCAGGCTCGCGCAAGAGCAGGTGTGCTGGCCCCATTGGGCAATGTGCTTGCTCCTCGTGTCGCAGCTCGGCGGCTGTGACAACCTCGACCGCTTCGATACGCCGGGTGACGCTGCCTACTGTGGCGAGCTCGTGGCTCCGACGTTCGCGCAGGACGGCTTGCTTCCGGATGACACGGACGAGAAAGCCGAGGCGCGGCTCAAGCTCGACTTGGACAATGCGGCCAAGCACCCGGGCACGCTGTGGATGTCGGACGCCAAGTGGGGCCTGTGCACACCACAGCCCTTGTTCGATACTGCACCGCTGCGTGCCATCGAGCAGGTAGACAACGACCCCATCGCGACCCTGGACTTCGGTGAGGGCAGAGAACATAGCTTCTTTGCCTGGGTGGACTCGACCTGCCAAGGCACGATGCTCTCGGTGGTGTCGCTCATGCGCAACGGCGGCGTGGAGCTCAGGCTGTTCAAACCAGCGCCCGAAAGCATGGGCCGCGTGCCCGCGGCCGAACGTGCGGGCTTCGGCGTGTTCTTGCTCAAGCGCCGGGACAAGGGCTGTCAATTCTAGCACCCATGCGAACGCTCGGAATCGAAACGTCGTGCGATGAGACGGCAGCCGCAGTCGTGCAAGAAGACGGCACGGTCCTCTCTGACGTGGTCCACAGTCAAGTTCAGACCCATGCTCCCTACGGTGGCGTGGTACCGGAGCTGGCCTCCCGCGACCATCTGCACAACATCGAACCGGTCGTGCGCGCCGCTCTGGCGCGCGCGGGCTTGGGGCTCGGGGCCATCGATGGCATCGCCGTGACCTGTCGCCCGGGTCTGTCGGGCGCGTTGCTCGTCGGACTGCAGGCGGCCCGAGGACTTGCCTGGGCCACGGGCAAGCCGATCGTCGGCGTCGATCACCTCGTCGGGCATCTGGTGGCCGCCTTTCTGCGCTTTCCAGGTGCCGAGGTACAAGAGCCCAAGCTGCCCTTCGTGGCGCTGTTGGCGTCGGGGGGCCACACGGCCCTGTACCGAGTCGATGGCCTCGACATTCGTGCGATCCGCGAGCTCGGTGCGACGCGCGACGACGCAGCAGGCGAGGCGTTCGACAAGGTAGCCAAACTGCTCGGCCTCGGCTATCCGGGTGGCCCCATCATCGACCGACTCGCTCGAGGCGGCGACCCAAGAGCCGTCCCTTTCGCGCTGCCGATGCCTCAGCACGGCTCGTTCGAATTCAGCTTCTCGGGACTGAAGACCAACGTCGCTCGCTGGGTCGCCGAGCACGGGATCCCCGAAAGCGAGTCGAGCATGAAGGATCTGTGCGCGTCGTTTCAGCGCCGTGTGGTCGACTCGCTGGTGAGCAAGGCGGTTCGGGCCACTCGAAACGAGCGGCTCGATACGCTCGTTCTGGGCGGTGGCGTGGCAGCCAACCGCGAGCTCCGGGAACGCGCCACCCGCGTGGCGAGCAAGTACGGGATCCGCGTCATTGGCCCGACGCTCCGGGCATGCACCGACAACGCAGCCATGATCGCGCTGGCTGGTTCGTTTCGTCTCGCACGCGGAGACGACGAGCGAACGACCATCACCATGAGTCCGCACACGGTGCTGGCCTCGGTAACGCGCAAGGGGCCCGGGCGTCGCGGGCGGCCACTGCGCGAAGGCCAGAGGCGCTAGCTCGGCACGAGCGTACGGCTGCGTCTCTGTCCGACCCGCCGTCAATCTGTGGTGGCAAGGAACGCGTCGCACCGGCCTACACACCCCTCGTGGTTGATGTACTCGTCGTCGTGGATCCCGCAGTCGTCGCCGCTCGAGCCCTGCTCCAGAGCATCGTACATTCTGCCACCTTCGAAGTTCGGTGTCGCTCCGCGTGGGTCGAGGGAGGGGGACGAATCTGTCCCCCCAGAGCGGGCAGAAGCATGCTGCACGTCGGTGGCCCGCTGCGCCCGCTCACGCCGCTCTCACGAGCCGCGCTTGCCGAGCTTGCCGTCCAAGTACCAAATCCCTCCGCCCTGCTCGCCGACTGCGCGCACCTGGGCCACGATCTGGGACGCTGTGGCCTCTTCTTCCACCTGCTCGGTCACGAACCATTGCAGAGCGACTTCGCTCGCGTGATCCTTCTGGCTTCGGGCGAGCTCGAAGAGGCGACCGATGCTGGCGGTCACGAGCTGCTCGTGCTGCAGGACCTTCTCGAACAGCTGCGTCACGGACCCGAACTCCGAAGGCGGCTTCTCGATGGTGCCGAGCTCGAGGCGGCCACCTCGCTCGAGCAGATGGTCCACGAGCCGCATGGCGTGCTTGGTTTCTTCCTCGGCCTGCACGCGCAGCCAGTGCGCGAATCCGTGGAAGTTCTTGCCGTCCATGGTGCCGCTCATGGCGAGGTAGAGCTGCGCCGAGGACTGTTCGAGGTTGATCTGTGCGTTGACCGCATCTTGCATGGTCGCGTTGATCATGGGTCTTCCGGCTCCTGGGCTCCGCAAAACGTTGGGACGACGGACCCGGGTGTCAAGATGGGCCCCCCGGACGCCACGCCGCCGTGACTCGAGCCTGGGTGGGCTCCCGAGTCCTTCGCATTGCCCATGACAAGGGCTGGACCGACGACGACGATCCGGGATCGGCGGCACCCGGATGGCGCCGCAAGTGGGGGGCTCCGCCGGCTTAGAAATACTGCTGGAAAAACGCCGCGATGGCCGACCCGCCGAAGCTTGGAATCGCGTGCCCATCGCCCTGCCTCACACACCATATCACTGGATAGCCTTCTTGACAGCCCTGGAACTCGACACAGGGGGACGGATCCACCGGCTTGGTCTCGGTGCTGCAGCCATTGTACTTCACCAATGCGTCAATCATCGATTGGGCCGAGGAAATCTGCAGGACGGTGTCTGCGTCACCATGCGTGGCCCAGATTGCGACGGGACGTGCCGGCTGTTTCCTGGCGCATGTGGCTCCGCTGACGGTGGCACCGGACATGGCCCCAATGGCGCGAAACACGTCACTCATGTTGCATGCGGCCGTGAACGACATGGAGCCGCCGTAGCTGAACCCCGTCGAGAAGTAGCGCGACTTGTCAATGCAATACTTGGCCTCGATCTCGGCCATGATGGCCCGGGTCATGTTTTCGTCCTGATTGTTCGTGTTGGGGAAGCCCGGGGTGCTGCCGAGCCCTTGCGGGCTCACGAAAATGACATTCGTGAGCTTTGAATTGAGGCCGTACATGGTTATCCCTGACTTGGCATTGCCTCCCATGGGATGATACTCCCACACGACCGGAACGGGCGTGGTCCCATCGTAGCCGCTGGGCAGGTTGAGATAGTACTCTCGCGGGGTCCCCTCGACGTCGATCGTGCACGGTGAGGAACCCGAGCCGTTGCAGGAGGTCGTGGTCGGCGTAGCGCTGCAACCCGGAGACGGGACAGGGTCGCCTGAGGGTGGAGTGGACGTCGTTCCACCGGAGCTCCCCGTTCCGCCACCGGTGCCCGGCTGGCCGCCTGTGTCCGGCTGTCCACCGGCGCCTCCGCGACCCCCTACCGCGCTGTTGCCACCCGTGTCCGGCATACCGCCTCCACCGGACGCGCCCCCTCTGCCCCCGCGACCCCCTGTGCCCGGAGTCCCGCCCGTGTCGGGCGAGCCACCTGTATCGGGCGAGCCACCTGTCTCCACGCGGCCACCCGTGGCGCTGGTACCGCCCGTGCCAGGCGAGCCACCTGTGTCCGCGCCCGTGCCTGAACCCGCTTGGCCGCCAGTAGTGCCGCCTGTGCTGACGACGCCTCCACTGCTTGTCGTGCCACCCAAGGCCGTTTCGCCACCAGATCCGACACTCGATCCGCCGGTTGCGCTGGGAGTCTCCGAAGTAGCTGACGAACAGCCACCGCCCAAGACCGCGAGCACCGCGAGCAGCGCATTGCGTTGATGACACATCTCCATGGCCGTCTCCTTGTTCGTTGCAGACCGTCGAAACAGAAGCGAGAACGTTCGACGCGGACCAACCGACACGACAGTAGCAGCTCCTTGGCGCATCCATCGTGCTACTGCCTGAAGCCGTGCCGCCAGAGCCTCTGCGGAGTTCGTCACGGACCTACGGCTCTGGTGTCCGCCTGAGGTAACGCGCAAGCATGGCACCGCGAACGAGCATGCACCAGCCACAGCGACGGGGGTCCGCAGCCGCGGAGAGGGTCGGTCTCGGGCGCCGCTTCGCTCAGACCACAAAAATCGACACACTCTGTGCTTCTGCGATCTCAGTTGCCCCTGTAGCGAGGAAAGCCAAAGGCGCAGCGCCTACTGCTGATGCGTTGTACGTACGAGAGTCGGCCCGCGGCCGCCCGAGAGCAAGCGCGCGATCGAGCTGCACGGAAGACTGTGACCGCTCACAGTGACGGGCTCGGGGAGGGGCGCCCTCCAGCGCTCAGGATCCGAGCCCGAAGGCTTGCCGGTACTCGGGGATCACCGTGCCATCCTTGGCCATGATCATGAACCAGTGCTGCCAGGGGATGGCGAGATCCGTGAAGATGCTGACGATGTCCGTGTAGTAGCGCACACGGTCTTCGAGCCGGCTGCTGGCGTCGTAGGCGCCGAACTCATTGCAGATGACGGGCACATTGTGCTCGACGGCCCAGCGCTTGGCCTCGATGATCCGGTTACGCAACGCTGACGGGTTGCCGTTGATGTAGTAGCTCTTCGCCTGATCCAGGATCCACGATTCCAGGGAGGCGGAGATGCCGAGGTCCTCGTAGTGCTCGGACCAGCGTTCGGGACTGTAGGGGTAGGGGATGTCGTGCGTCGCGGACATGCTCGTCCAGCTCGCTCCCTGATGGGTGAAGATGTACGGCTCGTAGATGTGGAACGCGTAGATGACATTGTCGTCGGGAAACGGGTCACGCGCGCTCAACTTGTCGATGCCGTACCAGTTGACGTCTCCGAAGATGATCGTGTGGGAGGTATCGGCGGCTCGGATGGCGGCGATCATCTGTCCGGCGACGTCCGTCCACTTTGCCGCAGGCACGGCGCTGGCAGCACCCGATGATTGCTCCGGCTCGTTCAGCAGCTCGTAGAACAGATCTTGCCTGGCGTTTGCCGCGAAGTGCTCGGCTACCTTGGACCAAAGCCGCACCGCCCGGGCGACCACATCCGGATCGCCGAAATCGAAGGACTCGTCGTACTGGTGGTAGTCGACGGTGAGCGACAGGCCGGCGGCCTGGGTCCACTGATCGAAGGAGTCCAGGATCCGGAACAGGTCGTCGTTCAGAACGAGCCCGGCGTCGGCGCCGGTGCCGGTCCGCGTGTCGACATAGCGATCCAGATCGATCGGAAGACGCAGGCTCCTGAACCCGGCTGCGGCGAGCCGGTTGACGAACGCCTGGTGGTAGGTGAACGAGACAAAGCAGTTCTGTTCGAGCCAGTTGGTGATGTTGTACCCGCGGTCCAGGTACTGCATGGCCTTGGCTTGCAGGGGATTCGGGATGTCGATACGGTCGATCGTCTTGTCGGCAGGAGGTTGCGGCGGGTTGATGGTCCCGTGGCGACACCGCCCGTGGCCTGTCCGCCCACAGGGCTGCCCCCGATCGGCATTGCACCACCGGTGCTCGTCGTGCCGCCCGCCGCCGTTCCGCCGGAGTCAGCAGCGCCGAAAGATCCACCCGACCCGCCGCTGGCGATGCTGCCGCCGGTCCCCACGCCGTTGGTCTGTTCTCCTCCCGAGACCCAGAAGTGAAAGAACTGGGGCTTGTGGCAGGGGTTGTCGGCGATGCAGAGGCCAGCGGGCCGGCAAGCGATGTCGGGCCGTCGTGCTGCAGAGAGGTGATGCAGAGGCCAGCGGGCCAGCATCGATGGACCACGCGCCTGGAGGCGCACCGCCGCTCGCGTACTGAACTGATATTCCGGGATGCACGGCGCCTCGTGTCCGCGGGGCTCGGCGCGAAATCGGCCACGCCACGAGCTCGCTGACCTCGCACGCTCGGCTGGCACGCCTTGACCCCCGACGTCTTGGTCACAAATAGAACAAACTTCGAACATCGCGATCATCGCGCTCCCCACGAAGCGAGGCCCTAATGTAGCTGAGCTTTCGGCCCCGCTCGGACCGTTGTCCGC
>JAFGIS010000527.1 GCA_016929495.1 Polyangiaceae bacterium
AAAAGGTTTCGCTGGCAGCGCTGTTCTGGGTAGAGTGCGCTTGGTCTATTGCCGGCCGCGTGGCGTACGGCATGACCGCACCTGGATGACAAGGAGACGACTCCGCTCATGAAACGCGCATTCTTCTGGAACGGATCCATCAGCACGATGACCGCAGCACTCGTCCTCGCGGGCTGCACCTCGGACGGCGACTCCTCCAGCGCCGATTCCACGACCGGCGACACCATCGGCGTCGACGGCGGCGAGGCGTCCGGTGGCGGCGCCAAGGTCACCATACCGTCCGGTGCCTTGTCCTCCAGCACGCAGATCGAGGTTGCCAAGGTCGACGTGTCGGACGCCGAGGTTCCCGGCGACCTGATCCTCGTTTCCGACGCCATCGCCTTCACGCCGCACGGGACGAAGTTCAAGAAGGCCGTGACGCTGGGAATACCCTACGATTCATCGGCTTCTCATCTCGTGCTGCTGCGCCTCGATAACGAGGAGGACACCGCGTGGGCCTCGGTTTCGGGTGGGCAGTTCGACGACGGGACGGCGACGCTCGATGTCAAGAGCTTCAGCGTGTACGCGGTGGGCGCTGAAGAGCAAAGCAGCGCCACCGGCGGTGCAGGCAACCCAGGTGCTGCGGGTGCCCCGGGCGAATCGGGCGGCGCCGGAGCGCCGAGCAGCGCGGGCGGTCCGGGGAGCGCCGGAGCGCCGAGCAGCGCGGGCGGTCCAGGGAGCGCCGGAGCGCCGAGCGCCGGGGGCGCACCGGGCAACGCAGGTGCGCCGAACGCAACGGGTGGCCTGGCCGGCGCGGGCGGTACGACCTCACTCGAAGGGAACGCCGGTGCGGACTCCGGCAGTGGAGGAAGCCCCGACACGCAAGGCTTCGACATAGACGCGTACTGCAGCGGCATTTGCGAGGCACAGGTCGCGCTCGATTGCTCCGCGACGGACTATGACCAGGCAAGCTGTGCAGCCTACTGCGTCAGCCAGGTTGCTCCGAATACCCCGTGCTACGCCGAACACGCAGGCTACTACCAGTGCCTGTTCGAACACCGCGATAGCGCCTTCGAGTGCGATGAGGAGGGTGACGCCTCGGTGATCGACGGAACCTGCGATGACGAGCTCGCTGCCTATGTGACCTGCTTGATGGGTTGAGGTGCGCGCGCGACGGGCGCGCCTGCTCCGCTGCTCGACCCGGCGCGGCACATGCCGGCGGTCGGACTCAAAGGCCGGGGCGGCAGAGCCACGATGCGGGCGACTGTGCCGCCATGGCGGCCCATGGCGGCCCATGGCGGCCCATGGCGGCCGAGTCGAGTGTGAGGATGTGCTACAACGGCGCTCGCGTCCGCCGCTGCACTTTGACCTGTGCTATCATGGCGCCTCTGGGCTCTTGGCAAGGGAGAAGCCATGCTGACAACGACGCGAACGCTGCTCGGTCTGTTGGTATCTCTGGCGGGGATCACTGCCTGTGGCAGCTCGTCCGAAAGCGGCTCGCATCCTGCGCGCGCAGGCGCAGCGGGTCAGAGCGCGGCTGCGGGGACCGAGGGCCAAGACCAGTCCGGCGGCAGCATGGGTGAGGGCGGCGATGGTTCGATTCCTGACGGCACAAGCAGCGGTGGCACCGTGCAAGGTGGCAACCCGGGAAGCAGCGATGACGCTGGAAGCGGTGGCAGCGCCGGGCGCGGTGCTGACACTGGGACTAGCGGCGGCCTCGGCCGGGGCGGCGAAACCGCAACCGGCGGCAGCATGGGGCAGGGCGGTGACTCTGAGCGCAGCGGTGGCGCCGGTCACAGTGGTGATACGGGCCCCGGCGGCAGCGGAGAACCGGGTGGCGCCGCCACGGATTCTGACTCGGAGGGTGGCGCCGGCGGGGTCGCAGGCAGCGGCAGCGGTGATGCCGTTGCCGTCGGATGCGGCAAGTTGTGCTCCCATGCCGATGACTGCCCGAACGACACCGAGGCCGAGTGTCTCGTCCGTTGCGGTGTTCTCGGGTCCAAGGACGAGTGCAACGACGAGTATGCGGCCTTTGCCGATTGCCTGGAGACGGCCGAATTCGGCTGCAACGCGGATGGGCAGGTTTCCGTCGTCGGCTGTGAGGGAACCGCGGCAGCTGCCGTCGGCTGTATTGCCGGCATCGAGCCGGACTTGGAGCTCGCCGGTCCTTGTGAGGACTACTGCGACGGCGCCGTCGCAGCGCAATGCGAAAAGACCGAAAGCAAGGCCAGCTGCGTGAACGGCTGCACGCTGTTCGGCGCCAAGGACTTTCCCTGCTCGAGCCAGTGGAACAACGTCCTCACGTGCTCCGACGGCGCCACGTTCGAGTGCAACGACAACGGCAACGCGGTTCCCTCCGGCTGCAACGTCCAGGTCCTCGCTTTTGGCGCCTGCGTCGTGTTCGGGGTGGGCGCGAGCTCGTGAGACCCCGCGCCGCAAAGCACCGCAGCTGAAGAGAAGCATCATGCGCTTGCCAGCGCCAGCTCGAGGCAGGCGCGAACGCGGGCGATCTCGTCTTCGATCTCTCTCCCTCGGAGGATCCGACCGTGACCCGGGACCAGGATTTCGGCGCCGAGCGATTCGAGCCGGTCGAGCGAAGCGAGCCAGAGGCGCCAGTCGCGCGCGCTACCGGATGCGAGGTTCGGTCGGTAGTCGCTGACCACGGTGTCTCCAGCGTAGAGGACTCGATCCTGGGCGACCCACACGGCCAAGTTCGCCGTCGTGTGACCCGGAACGAAGAGCAGTTCGACGGTGACGCCCTGCAGATCGAGCAGCAGATCACGATCTATCAGTCGGTCGGGGTTGGTGATGAGGGTACCCCGGAACAGGAGCGGTGCCTCGCCACGGCGTTCGGGGTCGCCGATGGCGGCGCCGTATTCGGCGATGTCCTCCGCCAGATCGAGGTCCGTGCGGGCGATGGAGGGGTGGCCGTACACGTCAATGCCCCGTTCGCGCATCACGGAGTTGCCGGCGATGTGATCCAGGTGGAGCTCGGTGTTGACCGCGACCAGGGTGTTGTTGGGGCGCGCCGTTTCGGCGTACCCGAGGATGGTTGCGGCGGCCTGGGCGGTGGGACCGGTGTCAACGATGAGGGTTCGTTCTTCGCCGCAGACGAAACCGGCGTTGACCGACCAGGGAGGGAGGTAGGCGAAGCCGGTCAGGGCGTAGCAGTGGGGGCTCAGGCGCATGGGCGAGTCGAGAATAGCTGCCAGGAGCGACAAGCGAGCCGATGTCTGGCATGGTGCCCATGTGGGTGCGGCTGAACCACCGATCGGCCTATGCTCCGCGAGCCCGTCGCAGCGGAGGCACCGCTAGAGACCTTGAAGAGCGACATCCGTTACGTTTGAGTCAAGTTGTGACCGTTTGGCAAATGGGGCCCCACGCTGCGCGTGGGGCGTACCCCGCCTGACGGGGTGCGATGGGCCCCATGTTCGCTCGAGCGGCAGCGAGAGCGGCAACATGGGGAAGCGGGAGAGGGGGCCCAGTCGACTGCGTCGACTGGGGGGAGGGGCTGCGCCAGCCCCTCCCAGGGAACTCCTCCAAAGGATGAGCGTCGGAGACCCCTTCAGAACAACGCAGATGCTCGGCCTGACCTCACATGCCTCGTCGGTCTGAGGCGC
>JAFGIS010000046.1 GCA_016929495.1 Polyangiaceae bacterium
GGAGAGTCACGTCGTCCACGTAGATCGTGGAATCCTGCGGCGTCAGGTTTTTGGCGAGATTGCCGACATACCATTGACCGACGTCGGCGTCCTCCGTGACGATCCCCGTGACCTCTAGCACCCGTCTTGGTAGAGCGCCACCTCACGAGTTCAGATACTCCGCCTCGCAGTTGACTCCGGCCCGGTCACCTGCACGACACGGCCGCTGTCGAAGTCGCAGTCGTCGGCATCGGCTCAGGGATAGAGCCCTTGTTCCCGTAGCTGATCGACGACGATCTGCGTTCTGTGGGGCAGGTAGTCCTTGAGAATGGCTTCCACAGCAGGCGTCCAGTCACGGTCCTTGGTTCTTGGCGGCTCGCCTTGAGCGTCACCCCAGCGTGCCGACTCGGCGATGATGGCCAGATCGATCTCCTGGCGCCTGGCGTGGATCAGCCGAGCGGCGGCGGTCGGTGTCATCGGGCCCGACCCGGACAGCAGCTGCGGTGCTCGTGCGGCGAAACGCTCCCGGTAGCTCGCGTTTTCCGTGAGACGATGGTGCAGCCATTGTGGATGCAGTTTCTCGAATGAGTCCACCGTCATCAGGCCGGGCCCGTGGTTGACCGAACCGATGTTGACGCGGTTCTCCTCGAGTCCCAGGCCGACGAGGCCGTTCATCCTGACCTCGTCGGGCATGAGCGTGTGCTCGTTGTCGTGGGCGAAAAAGACGAAGCCCTGTTCTGGATTCAGGCGATGGTTGATCGCGTAGAAGTTATTGGGATCCTTGTTGTCGAAGAAGGAACTGACCGGTCCGTCGAAGTTGCCTGTGTAGAAGATTACGAGCATGTAGTCGATGAGATTGTCGACGTCGACCAGGACCTTGAGGTTTGGGTCGCGCTGGCCATCGGGTCCCTTCCCCTCGAGCGCGTAGTAGTCGGCATCCGCAGCGAAGCCCGAGGCACAACGATCCCAGATCGCTCTCCAGGACTCGAGGTCGCCGTCGGTCGCTTCGATGACGCGGCCCGCAGCGTAGTCGACCTTGACGACGTCGTAGTCGTCGCGGTCACCACCGAAATACGACTCCGCATACCGGGCCTCCGAGCGCTCCTGAGTCTGGAACAGTCCCCAGTAGTAGCCATCAAGGTACAGGTGGTAGTAGCGGCTGCGGGTGTACGGGCGGCCGAGCTCGCGCTGAAGGTCACGGGAGAACACGTCCCGCAGAAATGTGTTCAGCGAGTCGCCCCAGAAGCTCCAAGAGTAGTTCTGTGCCGTTCGGAGGTCGATCTTGTCGAAGTCGCTGACGCCCTCGGCGCCGAACAGAGGGTAGGAGAGCTTGCCGTTGCCGTACTCTCCGCGAAAGAACAGGCGGAAAGCGTGCTTCGGGTTGTTGGGATGTCGGCTGTAGCCACCCCGGATGCGGATCCCGGTGTTGGACTGGAACCCTTGTGCGCCATCGGGGTTCAGTAGCTCGACCGAGCCGGGCCGCTCCCACTCCTGCCCACTCTCGTCGGCATGCACGTAGATGCCGTGCTCTTCGTCGAAGAGATTGGAGAGGTCGGAGACCAGGGAAATGCTGGGCAGCGCGCGAAGTGCCGGCACGATCTGGGCGCTGTACGCCGAGGCTTCGCAGACGTTCGGATCCATGCCGAAGTCGATCACCTGGGGACCATCGTCTCCGACGCCCGGAGCCCTTTCGGCAGGCCAACCGCCCCCCGGCGACTCGCCGTCCGGTGACAGATCCATGACTCTGCCGAGGAACAGGTACGTGTGGGTGCTCACGCTTTGCGGGGGGGCCGGCACGACATCCAGTGGAACGGCTCTGAAGACCACTCCGGGAGCCAAGTAGCGGTCGGTCGTATCGGCGGGATCGATATGAACCGTCAACGGCAGGCCAGCCGTGATCGCCGAGGATGAGCTCCGGGGGTCACTCGAGTCGAGCGTATAGGCGACCTGGAGCGCGGACGGGTGGGAAACGACGAGGTCGAAAGGGGCATCGTAGAAACCCCGGGTCGCGCTGAGCTGAAGGGCAGGTTCGCTGACCACGCCGATGCCGCCGGTGCCGCCACCCGAACCCAAGGTTGGTGTGCCTCCCCCGGTTGCGGAGATGCTCGCGCCTCGCCCGGTCACCATCCCGCTTCCCGCCGCGGATCCGCTTGCCGGTGGGACCATCGCCGCACCGCCGCTGCCACTGACTATCCCCGTCGAACCCGGCGACGGTGTTGTTGGGTTGGAACACGCGAACGCCGCCTGCATGGCCAGAGCCAGCAGAACACGGACCGACGCATTCCCGGGGACCGGCTTCTCGTGCGGAGACCGCTCGCTGCATGAAGCTGGACCCGACCCGGCGAAGGGCTGTGCGGCAACAGAGCGGCCGACCACTCCAAGCATTTGCGGCGAAGCCACCTCCCGGGCAGTGGCACGGCGCGACTCTATCCGTTCACCGAATCGACCGAAACGCTCGCAGAAGCGCGCCCTAACCGTCCTACTGGTCGAGTGGGGCATGGGCCAGCATTCCTCGCGCCAGGGTCAAGCGGTCTTTAATCTGCAGGTGCATGACCCAAGCTTCTCCTCCGTGGAGTACCTGCGGAGCGTCTTCGTCATGGACCAAACTGGACATGGGGTCGACGCCGACGATCCGCGTCCGGTTTGGGCGACGTGCTGGGGAGGCTGCAACACCGTCGCGCAGGCGGTCTCCGCGCCACGAGCGTCTACGGCTGGCAACCCTCCGACAATTGGGTCGACGAAAACGTGCAAAGCCATGGGCCACTGGGGGCGGTATACGAGATGAAGACGGAATTCGCCGAGCGCGCGGACTGGATGGTGCAGTAGGCCGCCCCTCTGTTCGGTGCGCTCTCGCCCACGTCAGGGGGTACGGAGAGTCACGTCGTCCACGTAGATCGTGGAATCCTGCGGCGTCAGGTCTTTAGCGAGATTGCCGACATACCATTGACCGACGTCGGTGTCGTCCGTGACGATCCCCTTGACCTCTAGCAGGAGCGTCCCGTCTTGGTAGAGCGCCACTTCTCCAGTCGCGTCCTTTGAGCGCAGGAGGCGAAACTCGACGTGGAACCAAGACCCGATCGGTACCGCCAGCGGCGAGTCCGGAGCGTGAGGCGTGGAGTTCAGGAAGTCGAACAGGTAGAGGTACAGGCTCCCGTCGTCCGCGGTGCCCAGCGACACGTCCCACAGCCCATGCCAGTCGTCGGGGGCGCCGCCCTGGATGTGGATGAGATTCCAGTTGTCCGTAACTTCGGCGAGCGATGGTACGTGGAACCACGTCCCGTAGGTGCCCTCCACCGGCAGTACGCCCTGGCGGACACATCGGGTTTCCCATCCGTTTCTGGATGAATCGGTGGTGACGGAGAACGCAGCGGCGTATCGACCACCGTGCACGGGTGCTTCGACGATCTCGAAGGAAGCGTCCGGATCTGCGTAGCAGAATCCGCCGGTCTCCGTGTAGTCGCAGAAGTCATTTTCGAAACCCGTGGTCCAGGGGACCTCGACGGGGGCGCCTTCCGCTGCGGGATCGTAGTCGGGCGGCGCGGAGCACGCATCCGTGCCCCCGACCGTGCCTCCGGCTCCAACCGCGTCTGGTTCGGCATACGTGCCAGCAACGAGCGTCGGCTCGCACGCACCAGTCAGAATGGCGAGCACGAGAGCTGCGGCAGTCCGGGCCGTCAGGTGATTCCAGTCTGGAAGCATCGCGTCGAAGTCTGGCGCGGATCGGCTAGGGGATCACGTCTACTCTTTCTTCTTCGTTGAGGCCAGACCGCACGCCTTGCGGGCGTGGGCTTCCAGCGGGGAGTTGGGGGACACCCGGGCGAGCCGCGCGAGCTCTGCCTGCGCCTCCGTCGTCCGCCCAAGCGCACAGAGCGCTTGAATGCGCGCCGCGGTGCGCTCTTCGGCCAGCGCACCCCGCGGGAATTTGCGCTGATGCTCGGCCAGCGCCGTCAGCGCTGCCGCCGGTCGCCCACTGTGCAAGGCGGAGCTTGCGCGCGAAAGAATCGAGACTTCTTGGGGCAAGCTATCCGTGGGGGGCGACGCATCGTGGGGCTCGTTGGCGGACCTGGTGCGTTGCACCGTGGGGGTGGAGGTTCTCGGCGCCTCGGCGGCTGGTGTCTCGGCGGTGGGCGCCGCCGGCGGGGGTTTGGTGGACGCCACGGGCGCGGGTTTGGTGGACACTGAAAGCAACGGTTCGACGGGCGCCGCCGCGGGGGTTGCCGCGGGCGGCGCCTCCGACCGCAACGCGAGGACGAGTGCTCCTCCAACGACTCCGAATCCGACGAGCCCCGCCAGAATCTTCACCACGGTCGCCTTCGCAGCTGCTGAAGTGGTCGAAAGTGCGCTCGCGCCGGCCACGGCCGTACCCAGAAGCGGCGCCAGCGTCTGCGCGACGCGCTCGCGGTCGGCGGCGCTCGGGCGCAGCGCGTCGCGCGTCGCCAGCACCAATTCTTGGGCCTTGGGGGTCAGGTTCGACATGGCGCCGCTTGCCTTTCTTGCTGCCCCTCATGTCGCGTCAGCGCCTGTTCGAACGCCTGCCTGGCGGCGCGCAGCCGCGTATAGGCGGTGTTCACCGGGATCTGTAGGATTTCCGCAACTTCTGGGACCGTCAACTCGTCAAGCTCCACCATCATGAAGATTTCGCGTTTGGGCACGTCGAGCTCCTTCAAGAGATTGAAGAGAAGTCTCACCTTCTCGTTCTGGGCGGCAATGTCCAACGGAGTCGCCGCGCACGGGGCATCTGCCTCGCAGGCCAGCCTGCGCCCCGAAGCCATCCTCACTCGCTGGGATCTACGATGGTCGCTGACGGTGCGCCGCACGATACCGTAGATCCAACTCCGCAAGGCTTCGGGTCGCCTCAGGGTGTGGAGTCGACCATGGATCACGATGAAGACGTCGTGCACTACGTCGTCCACGGCGGCGGACTCGACGCCCAGGCGCCGAACCGATGCCCAGACGAAGTCGAAGTACTGCTGGTAGATGGAGGCAAACGGCTTCACTTCAGCGGGTGTGGGATAGGAGCGGACCTGGCACCCAGGTGGTCTTGCCGTGACGTCGGCAAAACCCGGCTATCGTCATTTACTATGGCAGTGGCTTCGCCCCCTGCCACCCGTTGGAAATTCCACTCCAACCCAACGGTTGCGCCTGCAGCAGCCGGCATGAGCTGGGCCAGTTCGCCGATCCCGTCGATGACGACCCGCGGGCGAGCGAGCTCGAGGTAGCCGGTCGCGCTCGCGAAGAAAGCCAGCGATTTCGATGCGTATCCGTACACGACTGCACCAGCGCTGGCAGCCGGCCAGACGACTCGTGGACTGTGAGGCGAAACGTTTTTGCCGAACCCCCGCGCGGTGGCGTACTCCAGGGCCAAGCCCATGCAAGGTGCCAGCTCGAACCGTCCGGTGCGCCAGCCACGGCACGCGACGAACCGTCCTGTCACGCGCTGCACGTCGGCACCGACGGACTCGTCCTGCCCGGGCGCGGCAACCCTCTGAGGTGCCCAGATCAGGCCGGTGAGCACGAGCCGCCAGGGTCCGTGCCGCGCTCCCGCACCAAGCCCCAGGCCGGGGCTCGGGTGAGGCAGCGGCCCTACATCGGCGGCAAGGACGGGCGCTCGGAGCAGGAGAGTCCATCGCCCATCCCGCTCGCCGTGTCGGGCGCGCCGGTCGTGCTCGTCGGAGCGTTCCTCGCCGGACAGCTCGATCTTCGACTCCCTCTTGGCCGTCGGTGGCACCACGCCGGACTCGTCCCCAGGCGGCTCGACCTCGCGTAGCTCGATCCCAAGGAGGAGCGCCAGGCTGACCGCCGCAGCGCCCGCGAGCTCCGCGCACGCGTTGGACTCGATCACGCGTTGTCGTACCTCGGCGCCATCCGGCACCAACAGAGTCAAGCGGAAGCGGCCGTCAACGCGCGAGATCCTTCCCCGTGCCGACAACCCTTCTGTTTCGTCGAGGGACGAGCCGGCGAGCGAGCGGATTCGATCGAGCACTTCTTCGCGTCCGGGGCAACCGTCCGGTGCGTTCCACTGCAGGTCCAGCTGGGCAGGTGCGGTCGGCGCATCGTCCTGGGGATCTACCTGCGCACCTGCGTCTGGCGCCATCGCGAGCGACGCGGTGAGGAGTGCTGGCCCGACGGTTGCTCGTCGCGCGCTCATTCTACGCAGGGGCATGCGACCCGGGTGTGCGGCCAGCCTCGACGACACCTGCGAAAATGCTCGAGTTCGGCCTGCAGTCACCGCGGATCAATACCACCTGCCACAGCGTGCCTACCAGTCGTGTGGGGCACATTCCAGTCTTGATCGGTGGTCCGCAGGCCGAGTCGTAGTGCCCGGGGAAGGAGGCGGCAGCGGGATACGTCCGGGTTGGGGTCTGGGCTGTCGGACGCAGCGCGGCCCCACCACGCTGGCGCGTAGCGGGAGGCTCGATGCGGTCCGGAGCCGCCTATTTCACTCGGGGTGTGGGCGTCAGCCCAAGGTTGGACGTGCTCCTTTCCAATCAGGCCAGCAGGGGATGAGGTTGTAGGCCAGCCAGCGTGCTCTGGCCTGAGGCAACCAGCGTGCGAAAGACGCTGCTGATGACCTTCTTCCATGGCGTGTGCCGGCGGTCGTCGGACCGTTGTGTCACCGAGCGGAACAGGGTGAGCAACGTGTAGGCGATGCGGCGCAGCATCGCGACGACCCGTCCTCCGCGAAAACGCGTTCCCCGGAAGATTGCAGCTGACTTGTGGTCGCCCGGGAACCATCCGGTGGCCCACCTCGTCTCGGTTCCGCCCTGGACGACGGGCAGGACAGTGAGCCTGCTGGCACCGACGGGGTGAAGCCAGACTCCGTCTGCGCGTACCCCGTCTGCAACCAGGCTGCCCTTCGCGATGATCCGGGTCTTGCTACGCGGCTCGCCGGTAGTCGTGGATCAACCCACCCAGAACAGGCCGTGCCTCAACCTGGCCCGTCTCCTTCGGCGGGTTGCTCAGCTCCGGATAGGGATCGGGGATCGCATGCAATGCCTGCGACGGCCGAGCTCGGTTGTAGTACTCGACGAACTCTCTGCAC
>JAFGIS010000528.1 GCA_016929495.1 Polyangiaceae bacterium
CTCGAATCGCTCGAGGGCAAGCGCGGGCAGCCGCGTGTCCGCCCGCCCTTCCCGCCCGCCTTTGGCCTCTACGGCAAGCCGACCATCATCAATAACGTGGAGACGATGGACAACGTCCCCGGGGTCATGGCCATGGGCTCGTCCGCGTTCGCGGCGGTGGGCACGGACAAGAGCAAGGGCACCAAGGTGTTCGCGCTGTCGGGCATGGTCAACCGTACCGGTTTGGTCGAGATCCCGATGGGGACCACGATCCGCCAAATCGTTGCCGGGATCGGCGGCGGCATCCCCGGAACCAGGAAGTGCAAGGGCGTGCAGATGGGCGGGCCTTCAGGTGGCTGCATTCCCGAACCGCAGATGGACGTCCCGATCGACTACGACTCGCTCAAAGCGTTGGGCGCGATCATGGGTTCGGGCGGAATGGTCGTCCTCGACGAGTCGACGTGCATGGTGGACCTGGCCAAGTTCTTCATGGAGTTCATCCAGAGCGAGAGCTGCGGCAAGTGCATCCCCTGCCGTGAGGGCACCCGCCGGCTGCTCGAGATGCTGCAGGCCATGACCCGCCCGCGTGGCAAGGAGGAGGGCATCGACGCCCTCCTGCGCTTCCAGGGAGTGATGTACCTCGAGCAGCTGGCTGACGTAATCAAGACGACCTCCCTCTGCGGCCTGGGGCAGACCGCGCCGAACCCCGTGCTCAGCACCCTGCGGTGGTTCCGAGACGAGTACGAGGCGCACATCTTCGAGCGGTCCTGCCCCGCCGGCACCTGCAAGGAGCTGGTGGGCGCTCCCTGCCAGTCCGGTTGCCCCGTGGGCACGGAGGTCTGGCGCTACGTGGCGCACATCGACCGCGGCGAGTACCAGCAGGCCTACCAGGTCATTCGTGATGCCAACCCGTTCCCTTCGGTCTGCGCGCGAGTGTGCAACCATCCCTGCGAGTCGATCTGCCGCTGCGGCACGACGGGCGGCGACCCGATCGCGATCCGGCTGCTCAAGCGGTTTGTCGTCGATCACGTCCCGCCCGAGTCCTATCAGGCCAACATCAAGCCCGCGGGCGCGGACGCCAAGCGCGTGGCCGTAGTGGGGGCCGGTCCCACGGGATTGACCGCCGCCCACTACCTCTCTCTGCGCGGGCACCGCGTGACTGTCTACGAGCGGGAGTCGAAACCGGGCGGGATGCTGACCGCCGGGATCCCGACCTACCGCCTGCCGCGGGAGGTCATCTCACAAGAGATCGACCAGCTCCTGAACGACAACATCGAGCTGTGCTGTGGGGTCGCGCTCGGTCGCGACTTCACGCTCGACGACCTGATGGAGAGAAAGCGATTCGACGCCGTCTACATCTCGACCGGTGCCCACCGCAGCCACACCCTGGGGCTTCCGGGTGAGGATCTCCCGGGAGTCCTGGCCGGTATGGACTTCCTCCGCGCGCACAATCTCCGCAACGAGTCGCTGGCGCGAGGTCGCGTAGCCGTCGTGGGCGGCGGGAACTCCGCGATGGACGCGGCGCGGGTGGCGCTGCGCCAACCGGGGGTCGAGAGCGTCACCGTGCTCTATCGACGCACTCGCCAGGAGATGCCGGCCTTCGCGGCGGAGATCGACGCGGCTCTCGAAGAGGGGATTGCCCTCGAAACCCTCGTCACGCCCGTCTCCGTCGTCTCGGACGGCGGCAGGCTCCGTGGGCTGCGTCTCCTGTACAACCGGCTCGGTGAGCCGGACAGCAGCGGCCGACGCAGGCCGGTCCCGATCGAAGGAAGCGAGTTCGAGGTACCCGTCGACACCTTGATCGTAGCCATCAGCGAGCAGCCCGAAAGCGACGCCTTCGCGGGCCTGGAGGCCAACATGAGCGGCACCCTCGTCGTCAACCGTGAATCCCTCGCCACCAGTCGGGTCGGCGTCTTCGCCGGCGGCGACGTAACGCGCGGACCGTCCACCGTCATCGACGCCATCGCCGACGGCAAGCGGGTCGCAACCATGATACACCACCACCTGACCGGCAAGCAGCTCAAGACCTTCAAAAAGGTTCGGCTGCCGAGCGTCTTCATCGAGCCGCTCGCGGTAGACGAAGACGACCAGGACACGATCCGGCCGCGGGTCACGGAGCCTCTGGTTCCGGCGGCCCGGCGTCGGAACAGCTTCGAGGAGGCCGAGGTCTGCATCTCCGAATCGGCGGCACGAGGCGAAGCCCATCGCTGCCTGCGCTGCGACCTCGAATTCACGCGGCCTTGCTGACCTCGCGCAGGACGGAGGAAGATCCATGCTGAACATCGAAGTCAACGGCCGAACCATCGCTGCCAAGCAAGGCGAGACGATCCTCGATGTCTCCCGCCGCGCGGGCTTCGCGATCCCCACGTTGTGTCACCTGGAAGGGCTGTCACCGACCGGCGCCTGTCGGATTTGCGTCGTCGAGGTCGAGAACGCTCCCGGGCTGCTGCCGGCTTGCTCGTACCCGGTTCAGGACGGCATGAAGATCAAGACGCACTCGCCCAAGGCTCTCGAGGCACGCAAGACCATCGTCCAGCTCCTGCTCTCCAATCACCCCGACGACTGTCTCTACTGCTCGCGGAACGGCACCTGCGATCTCCAGCAGCTGGCGCGGGACCTGAACGTCGACCGACGGTTGTATCGGGGCGCCCGCAGCAGCCCTCCGCTCGATGTCTCCGGGACCGCACTCACCCGTGACCCCGGCAAGTGCATCCTATGCGGCAAGTGCGTGCGTGTCTGCGAGGAGATCCAAACCGTAGCGGCGATCGATTTCCTCCACCGCGGAAGCAGGGCCGTGATTGGGACGGCGTTCGACCGTGGACTGAACACCTCGAGCTGCGTCAACTGTGGCCAGTGCGTCACCGCGTGTCCCACGGGGGCTCTTTCCGAGCGCTCGCACATTCAGGACGTGCTCAACGCTCTGGCCGATCCGACCAAGACCGTCGTCGTGCAGCACGCGCCGGCGGTGTCGGTCACGTTGGCCGAGGAGTTCGGCGCCAAGCCAGGGCGGGACCTCGACGGCGAGATGGTCGCCGCCCTACGACGCATGGGGTTCGATCGGGTGTTCGACACGGCGTTTACCGCGGACTTGACCATTATGGAGGAGGCCTCCGAGCTGGCGCAGCGCATCGCGTCGGGCGGAACGTTGCCCATGCTCACGAGCTGCTCGCCGGGCTGGATCAAGTTCGTCGAGACGTTCTACCCGGAGTTCATCCCCAATGTCTCCACCTGCAAGAGCCCGCAGCAGATGATGGGTTCGGTGATCAAATCCTACTGGGCGGAGCACAACGGCGTCGATCCCAAGAACATCGTTAGCGTCTCCATCATGCCGTGCACGGCAAAGAAGTTCGAACGCTCGCGGGCGGAAATGGCGCGCGACTTCGTGCCGGACGTCGACTACGTGCTCACGACCCGCGAGGCCGGACAGCTCATCCGGATGAGCGGTATCGACATTCTGAACCTGCAGCCGGAGCATCCGGACACTCCTTTCGGCGAGCGTTCCGGCGCCGGCAAGATCTTCGGAGCCAGCGGTGGCGTGATGGAGGCAGCGGTGCGAACTGCCCACTTCCTACTCACGGGGCAGGAGCTGCCGGATCTGGAAATCCAGCCGCTGCGCGGGCTCGGGGGCGCCAAGGAGCTCCGGGCCAAGATAGGTGATCTGGAGGTAAGCGCCGCCGTCGTGAGCGGGCTCGGCAACGCGCGCGCACTACTCGAGGCCGTCAAGGCGGGTGAGAAGCAGCTTCACTTCATTGAGGTCATGACCTGCCCCGGCGGCTGCATCAATGGAGGTGGTCAGCCGTTCCACACCGATCCCAATGCGATCAAGGCGCGGATGAAGGCGCTCTACACCATTGACCGCGGGGAATCGTTGCGGACCAGCCATTCCAATCTCTCGGTCCGGCGGCTGTACGACGAGTATCTCGGACGTCCGCTCGGCGAGCGGAGTCACCAGCTACTACACACGCACTACCATCGGCGCGACGTGCTCATGTGAGCCGGCCTCGTTGAGGTGAAACATGACGAAGCGAAAAACCATTCTGGTAGCGGACGACGACCCGGACGTTCGCATGCAGCTTGCCCTCGCTCTCGACGCCGCCGGCTACGAGGTCTTGGAGGCCGAGGGGCAGGAATCCGCAGAGGAGGTGCTCCTCAAGTCGCATCCCGACCTCTGCATCTTCGATCTCATGATGGAAGAGATGGACTCGGGATTCGTGCTCTGCCACGAGGCGAAGCGGACCTTCCCCGATACGCCGGTGATCCTGCTGACGGCGGTGACGTCCCAGACCGGCATCGACTTCACCAGCCAGACTCCGGAGCAGCGCGCTTGGGTCAAGGCCGATCTGATGCTCCACAAACCCGTGCTGTCCGAGCAACTCGTCGCCAGGGTGCGGCAGCTCCTGGCGGCGCGCGAGGGTTCGGCAGCGGGCGCTCAATGACAGGCCGCCGGCACCAGTATCAGCGAACCGTGAAACGGAACGCTGCCGCGCACGGGGCTCTTTCAACCCGCAAGCAAAGCCTTGACGGTATCGAGCAACTGACGCGGTTTGATCGGCTTCTCGACGAACCTGTCGACGTCGAGCAGCTTGGTGCCGGCGTGTTGCTCGAGCTTGACGTGAAGCTGCTGCTGTACGCTCGTCAGCATCAGGATCGGCACGCTTTCGAAGCCCGGATGGAAGCCCTCTGCTTTCGGATCGCGCAGCGCGTGCACGACGCGCATGCCCGCGGAAGCATCCTCCATCATCACGTCCAGGATGATCAGATCCGGCTTGACGGCGTCGAGCCTGGAGAGAGCGTCCGCGCCGCTCGTCGCCGTTTCAACCACGTATCCGTTCGTCGTGAGCAGCGACGACGTCATCAACAACGCGTCCTCGTCGTCATCCACCACGAGTATCTTCGGCTTCTTTTCCATGTTCGTCCCTGTCGATCACGGTCTGTAGAGCGTCTTTGGATTGAAAGCAACGTGCCTCTTGGGGCCGAGGGGTTCCCCTACGCCAACAGATGCGGCACGTCAGTCGCTGTGAACACAAGCCCACGACTTCCGGCTGCACAGCCGGCCCCGGGACATGTCAGCCGCCGCTGGCGAACGCTGGACATGGCCCTGCGCGCCGGAGCCAAGCAGCTCTTCTCTCATCGGCTTGCCCGACTCGCTGGAGCGACCGCGGCCAATCTCAACGGCAGTGGCAACGAGGAGAACGCCGACGCGACCCTCATCGATCGTGGCGGACGGCTGCGTCATGCGCATCACAGGGCGTCGATCAAGCGGCCGTACGCCGAGTACCGGGGCGCAGCGCTCTCCGAGCGCTCGTGTCATCTTCTCCAAACCCGGCATGCAGCGAGGGAGGTCCATCGATGATCGCCCGCTCGGGACAGGGCTACATCGAGACCGTGCCCAACCGTTGTCGCACGTGCTACACGTGCGTTCGCGAGTGTCCCGCGAAGGCGATCCGGATCCAGGATGGTCAGGCGCAGGTGGTACCCTCGCGCTGCATCGTCTGCGGCAACTGCGTCCGTGTTTGCTCGCGAAAGGCCAAGCGCGTCGTGGACACGGTTCCACCACTCGAAGCGTTGCTCGCCCAGCCGGGGCGTCGCGCCGCAGCCTTGATCGCGCCCAGCTTTCCCGCAGAATTTGTCGGGGTCGAGGCAGCGCGTTTGGTGGGTGCTTTGCGTGAGCTCGGGTTTGCGTTCGTCGTCGAGGTGGCGTTCGGAGCGGATCTGGTCGCCCAGCGCTACGCCGAGCTCATGGCGGGAAGACCGAGCGGCAGGCACATTGCCACGACCTGTCCCGCGGTCACCTGCTTCGTGGAGAAGCAGCATCCAGAGCTTGTTCCCGAGCTCGCGCCGCTGGTGTCGCCCATGGTCGCGATAGCGCGCACTGTCCACCACGACTATGGCGACGACGTCGCCACGGTGTTCATTGGTCCCTGTGCAGCCAAGAAGATGGAGGCGGACGCATCCAAGGACGTCGACGTGGCGATCACGTTTCGTGAGCTACGGACTATGTTTGCCGAGCGTGACATACGCCCGGCGGTCGCCCGGCCCTCCGCATTCGATCCGCCTCATCCTCACCTCGGCGTCCTGTTCCCGCTGAGCCGCGGCATGTTGCAGGCCGCGGGCCTGCACGAGGATCTGACCACGCTCGACGTGGTGGCCGCAGATGGCCGCCCCGAATTCGTCGACACGATCCGCGAGTTTGCGACCGGAAGCCTCGATGCACGCCTGCTCGAGGTGCTCTGCTGCACCGGCTGCGTGATGGGGGTCGGCATGACGGGCATCGCGCCTCTGTCACGCAGGCGTGCCAACGTGGCAGCGTACCTCCGCGAGGCGGCGGCCAGGTGCGACAAGCGCCAGTGGCACGAGGACCTGCGGCGGCTCGGCGGCCTCGACCTGTCGCGCACGTTCATGCGGGACGACCAGCGGCTCTCCAACCCCACGGAGGGAGAGCTCACGGAGATCTTGCGGCGCATGGGCAAGTCCGAACCGGATGACGAACTCGATTGCGGAGCCTGTGGCTACGATACCTGCCGCGAGCATGCTCGAGCCATCTGGCTAGGACTAGCCGAAAGCGAGATGTGTCTACCCTACACCATCGATAGCCTGCACACGGCGTTTCGTCAGCTGGCGGAATCCCACGGGCAACTTCAGTCGGCTCAGGCCGCACTCATGCAGTCGGAGAAGCTCGCGAGTATGGGCCAGCTGGCGGCGGGTATCGCCCACGAAGTGAACAACCCGCTGGGCGTGGTCCTGATGTACTCGCATCTGCTACGCGACGAGGTCCCGGAGGACTCGCCGCTGCACCAAGACCTGACTCTGGTCGCCGAGCAGGCCGAGCGTTGCCGCAGAATCGTCGCGGGTCTGCTCGACTTCGCTCGACAGAACCGCGTTCTCTACCAGGATTGCGACACATTCGCGCTTGCGGACAAGGCGTTGCGGGCTGCACCGCCACCAGACAACGTACAGCTCGTCAAGGAGTACGCCGCGTCCGATCCGAAGGCGGAGCTCGACCCAGACCAGGTCGTGCAGGTGCTAACGAACCTGTTCACCAATTCCTATGCCGCCATGGAAGGCGGCGGCGTACTCACCGTCTCCGTCGCGGATGCCGAGTCCGACATCGTCTTGTCGGTCACGGACACCGGGCGCGGCATCCCCGAACAGAATCGCAGCAAGATCTTCGATCCTTTCTTCACGACCAAGACCATGGGCCATGGTACGGGGCTCGGGCTCGCGGTCGTGTACGGGATCATCAAGATGCACCGCGGCCAGATCAGCGTAGCCTCCAGGGCTGATCCCAGCGCGGGACCGACGGGCACCACGTTCACGATGAAGCTGCCGCGACGAGGGCGCGCGGAGTGATGGAGGTCCCCATGGCGACACCAGCACGAATCCTGGCCATCGACGACGAAGTCGGCATGCGCGTTGGTATCGAGCGCGCCCTTCGGCAGTTCGTCATCACCGTTCCGGCTCTGGACGAAACCATCTCGCTCGAAGTCGAAACGGCCGCTACGGCGGAAGAGGGCCTGAGTCGGATCGACTCATTTCGGCCGGACCTGCTGTTGCTCGATCACAAGCTACCCGGGATGTCCGGACTCGAGTTGCTCGAGGTCCTCAGTCGTCGCGGTGAGGAGCTCGACCTGCTGACCATCGTCATCACGGCCTACGCCTCGATCGACACGGCCATCAAAGCCACCAAGCAGGGCGCCTACGACTTTCTGGCCAAGCCCTTCACCCCGCTCGAGCTCAAGGCTGCCGTACGCAACGCCATCAGCCACCTTATCGTGCGTCGCAGGGCGCGTGCGCTCGCCGAAGAGCGGCGTCAGGTTCGTTTTCAGTTCATCTCCGTCTTGGCGCACGAGCTCAAGGCGCCGCTCGGGGCCGTCGAGGGTTTTCTGATGCTGCTCTCGGAACCTGGGGCCGTCGAGGATCCGGACAAGCGCAAGCACCTGATGGACCGCAGCCTGGTCCGTCTGCGCGGTATGCGCAAACTCATCTATGATTTGCTCGACCTGACTCGCATCGAGTCGGGCACCATGAAGCGCGAGCTCAGCGACGTGGATCTGGTCGACGTCGCCAGGACGGTGGTGGAAACCATGGCGCCGGACGCCAAGCAGAACGGCGTCGACATCCGCCTCGAATGCCCGGAGCGGCTCGTCATGTTGTCGGACCGCAGCGAGTTCGAGATCATGTTCAACAATCTCGTTTCCAACGCGGTCAAGTACAACAGGCAGGACGGCACGGTCACCGTGCGGATGCGCGACCTCGACGATCGGGTCATCGTAGAGGTCGAGGACACGGGCATCGGCATGACCGAGAAAGAGTCCCAACGCCTGTTCTCGGATTTCGTCCGAATCAAGAACGCCAAGACGGCCAGCATCCTGGGCTCGGGCCTCGGGCTTTCGATCGTCAAGAAGCTCGCGGACCTTTACGATGGATCCGTATCGGTCCGCAGTGAGCCCGACGTCGGTTCTACCTTCCGTGTGGAGCTGCGCCGATCTCCCGCGCCGAGTCGCGACGCGGGCGGGACGCCTGGACTCGGCGAACTGATCGGGGGGGTGTCCCGTTCGGAGACCTCGTTGGCCCGTGTGGTTCGCTGAACAGTCGCCACCCGTTCCGCCCAGAAAGGTCCATCATGTTCATCGACGACGATCGGATTTTCGCTCTGCTCAAGACGAGCCGCGCGCGAAGCGGCGTACAGGTGCGCGAGATACTGGCCAAGGCGCGCGAGGCGCGCGGCCTCGCCGCCGAAGAGGTGGCGGCACTGCTCGACCTGAGTGAACCGGAACTGCTTGGTGAACTTTTCTCCACCGCCCGGGCGGTCAAGGAGCGCATCTACGGCAAGCGACTGGTTCTGTTCGCGCCGCTCTACGTGAGCAACCTCTGCGCGAACGAATGCAGCTACTGCGCCTTTCGAGCCAGGAATGCCAAGGTCAAGCGCCGTGCGCTGACGCAGACGGAAATCGCGGATGAAGTACGAGTGCTGGTCGAACAGGGGCACAAGCGCGTTCTGCTCGTCGCCGGCGAGTCGTACCCTGACGAGGGCCTGGACTACGTGCTCAGGGCCATCGACACTGTCTATGCGACCCGCGTGCTGCCCGGGGAGATCCGGCGCCTGAATGTCAATATCGCGCCGCTTGGCGTGGACGAGTTCCGGGAGCTCAGAGCGCGTCAGATCGGTACCTATCAACTGTTTCAGGAGACCTACCACCGGCCCACGTACGAGCGATTCCACCTCAAGGGACCAAAACGCGACTACGATTGGCGCGTCACGGCCATGGACCGCGCGATGACGGCTGGGATCGACGACGTCGGCATCGGCGTTCTGTTCGGCTTGTTCGACTGGCGCTACGAGATCTTGGCGCTGCTCGAGCACGCGCAGCATCTCGAGCGGACGTTCGGCGTCGGGCCCCACACGGTGAGCGTTCCCCGGCTCGAACCGGCAACCGGCTCGGAGCTCGCAAGCCACCCGCCTCATCCGATCGCGGACATCGAATTCCGCAAGATCGTGGCCATCCTTCGGCTGGCCGTGCCATACACCGGCATCATCATGTCGACGCGGGAAACGGCGAACGTGCGCCGGGAAACGTTCGCGGTCGGGGTTTCGCAAATCTCGGCTGGCAGCCGGACCAATCCTGGAGGGTACGCTTCGCACGAGAAGCTCGATGAGGCTCAGTTCAGCCTGGGCGACCATCGCACGCTCGACGAGGTCATCCACGACATCGCCAGACTTGGCTACATTCCGTCGTTCTGCACTGCGTGCTACCGTTTGGGGCGCACCGGGCGCGACTTCATGGACTTGGCCAAGCCAGGCGCCATCCGCGCGCACTGCGATCCGAACGCCATGGGCACTTTCCTCGAGTATCTGGCGGACTACGCGTCGCCTGCCACCCGCGAAGTGGGCGAGCGTCTGCTCTCCGAGCTCAGCGAAGCCACGCAGGGTCTCCCCGGAAGGCGCGCGCGGCGTATCCTCGCTGAGGTCAGAGAGGGGAGACGCGATGTCTTCGTCTGATGCTCCGCTTCCGCCGACAGACCGCCAGGCCACGCGGGTCGAATCCGATATGCTGGGCGCCGTGGAGCTCCCCGTCGAGTCGCTGTCCGGCGTACATACGCTGCGCGCGCACGGCAACTTCGACCTGTGTGGCCGACCCGTTCACCGGCGTTTGGTGCGGGCGTACGGAACGGTCAAGCTCGCCTGTGCACGCACCAACCGCGCGCTCGGCTACCTGCCAGATGCGCAGAAGGCCGACGCGATCGAGCGAGCGTGCCGTGAGCTTGCCGACGGACTGCTCGACGAGCACGTACGCGTCGATGCGCTGCAGGGCGGAGCCGGAACCAGCACCAACCTCTGCGTGTGCGAGGTGCTCGCCAACCGCGCGCTCGAGCTGCTCGTGCGTCCGCACGGCGACTACGAAGTGGTCTCGCCAATCGACCACTTGAACCTGCACCAGTCGACGAATGATACGTTTCCGACCGCACTGCGGCTCGCCGCGATCGTCGGCCTCCGGGAGCTCGAGAACGCGGTGGTCGGCCTGCAGGAGGCATTTCAGGGCAAGGAACGTGCCTTCGCCGATGTCGTGAAGGTGGGCCGCACCGAAATGCAGGATGCCGCCTTGATCACGCTGGGCCGCGAAATGGGTGCCTACGCCGAGGCGTTCGGGCGCGACCGCTGGCGCATCTACAAATGCGAGGAGCGCTTGCGCGTCATCAACCTCGGCGGCACGGCGGTCGGAACGGGCGTGGCAGCCCCACGCCAGTACATCTTTCGCGTGGTGGACGTGCTGCGCGAGCTAACTGGTATCGGCTTCGCTCGGGCCGAGAACCTCGTGGAAGCGACGCAAAACGCAGACGTCTTCGCCGAGGTCTCGGGTATCCTCAGGGCCATGGCCGTGAGCCTGGTCAAGGTCTGCGGCGACTTGCGTTTGATGTCCTCGGGGCCGGACGCGGGCCTTCGCGAAGTCATTCTGCCGCCGCGACAAGCAGGTTCCTCGATCATGCCCGGCAAGGTGAATCCGGTGATTCCAGAGGCCGTGCAGCAGGCGGCGCTGCTGGTGATGGGACTGGATGGAGTCGTGGCAGCGGCAGCGGCAGCGGGCAGCCTCGAGCTCAATCCGTTCCTCCCGCTGGTGGCCGAGTGTCTGCTCGGATCGATCGACTTGCTCACGCGTTCGGCTCGCGCGTTGCGCGAGCGCTGTGTCGAGGGCATGCTCGCCGACCGGACGCACTGCCGCGCCCATGTCGACAATGCCACGGCGGCCGCCACGGCCCTGCTCGCGGTCATGAGCTACGATCAGGCGACGCGACTCGAGCAGCTCGCGCTCGCTTCCGGGCGGTCGCTGCGCGACGTCGCACTGGCCGAGGGTCGGCTCTCCGCCGAGGAATACGACCGACTCACGGGTCCCGAAGCCGTCTGCGCGCTGGGGTCGGCGCCCGAGCGCCCGAGGAAACCATGAGCGGCCGCGGCGCGCCACGGGGCATGAGGCTCCACATCGGGATTTTCGGCCGGCGCAATGTCGGGAAATCGAGCCTGCTCAATGCCATCGTGCGCCAGGACGTCTCGATCGTGTCGGAGGTCGCGGGCACGACCACGGATCCGGTCGAGAAGCCCATGGAGCTCCTGCCGCTCGGCCCGGTGCTGTTCGTCGATACGGCCGGCATCGACGACCAGGGCGGGCTCGGCGAGCGGCGCGTCCAGCGAACCCGGCAGGTGCTCGACCGGGTCGACGTCGCTGTCGTCGTGGTCGCCGACGGCTGGGGCTCGTTCGAGATCGCGCTGCTGGGCGAGCTTCGGGCCAGAGGCACACCCGCGCTCGTGGTGGCCAACAAGACGGACACCTGGCTGCCGCCGGCCGCGCTTCTCGCCGAGCTCGACTCGATGGGTGTCCCTCACGTGCAAACCTGCGCCACCCGCGGCGAAGGGATCCTGGCGCTCCGTGAGGCGCTGCTGGCTGCGGCACCGGCGGATTTCCTCGATGGGCGCGGGATCCTTGCCGATCTGGTCGGCCCAGGCGGCATGGCCGTTCTGGTCGTGCCCATCGACAAGGAGGCGCCCAAGGGCCGGCTCATTCTGCCACAGGTGCAGTCTATTCGCGATCTACTCGATGCCGACGCCCTGTGCATGGTCACCAAGGAGCGCGAGCTGCGTGCGGCGCTCGAACGGCTCAAGCAGCCGCCCCAGCTCGTGGTGACCGACTCGCAGGCATTGCTCAAGGTCGCGGCGGACACGCCGCCCGGCGTGCCGATGACGAGCTTCTCGATCCTCTTCGCGCGCCATCGCGGCGATCTAACGAGCCAGGTCGAAGGGGCGCTGGCCATCGATCGCCTGAAGCCGGGTGACCGCGTCTTGATCGCCGAGGCCTGCGCACACCACCCGATCGGCGAGGACATCGGAAGGGTGAAGATCCCTCGCTGGCTCACCCAGTACGTCGGCGGCAAGCTCGAGTTCGTCACGGTTCAGGGGCACGACTTTCCCGAGGATCTCTCGACGTTCCAGCTGGTGGTGCACTGCGGCGCCTGTACGCTCAATCGCCGCGAGGTGCTCTCCAGGATCCTGCGCTGCCGTCAGCTCCGGGTGCCGATTACCAACTACGGGCTGGCCATCGCTTTCAGCCTCGGTATCTTCGAGCGAGCCTTGAGTCCTTTCCCTGCGGCGCTCGACCTATGGCGCAGCGCCACGCGTCGCGAGGAGCCGCCGTGACTCGCGCCGACGAGCCGCTCGCGTCTCGAGCCGGGTCGCGCCCGACGTACCTGCCGCCCGCGGTCGAGGTTGCTCGGTGGCTTCAAGAGCGCGACCCGCTGCGGCTCAAGCAGCTGTGGGCTCGCGCGGATGAGGTGCGTCAACAGTACGTGGGAGCCGACGTGCACCTGCGCGGTCTGGTCGAAGTGTCGAACCATTGCGTGCGGCAGTGCCACTACTGCGGGCTGCGTGCCGGCCACCGTACTTTGCCGCGCTACCGAATGAGCGCGGACGAAGTACTCGCCTGCGCGCGGCAGGCGCGAGCTTTCGGCTTCGGCACCGTGGTACTCCAGGCGGGCGAAGACCCTGTGCTCAGGTCGGATTGGATTTCCGAGGTCGTGCGGCGGGTGAAAGCCACGACCGGGCTTGCCGTCACGCTGAGCCTTGGCGAGCGAACGCGCGAGGAGCTCGAAGCTTGGCGCGAAGCGGGTGCGGACCGCTACCTACTGCGTTTCGAAACCTCCGACTCCAGGCTGTTTCGCGCGATCCATCCGAGTCGGGCCGGACAGGCCCGCTCACGCCTGCGCTGCCTTGGAGAGCTTCGCTCGCTCGGGTACGAGGTAGGCAGTGGTGTCATGGTGGGACTACCGGGCCAAAGCTACGCGAGCCTAGTAGACGACGTGATGCTCTTTCGTGAGTACGACCTCGACATGGTCGCCATCGGACCTTTCGTCGTGCACCCCGACACTCCGCTCGGGTCTCTCGAGCGCGGACCGCGTGAAGTCCCGGCAGACGAGCTCATGACCACCATTGTGGTGGCGCTGGCGCGGCTCGCGTGCCCCCAGGCGAACATCCCCAGCACGACCGCGCTGGCGACGTTGAATCTCACCCAGGGTCACGAGCTAGGCCTATGTCGGGGCGCGAACGTCGTGATGCCCAACTTGACACCGGCGAGGTATCGGAGGCTCTACGACATCTATCCGTCCAAGGCGTGTCTGTTCGAAACGGCCGAACAGTGCGCGGCTTGCGTGAGGCGTCGTGTTGAATCCATAGGACGCCGTGTGGGAACGGGGCCTGGAGGGCGACGACGCGCGGCATGAAGGACAATCTACGGGCGACCGCCAGTGCTCAATCAGGACAACCCTCGGCCTGCTCCCATCGATTCGCGTCGTCTTCTCTCGGCACCACGACAACGTCGTCACCAGGACACGCCGCGTAGAGCCTCTCCACCAGTTCCGCTCGGTGATCCAGAACTGCACGCTGGTTCACGTATCCCTTGTCGTTGATTTCGAGGGCATCGCTATCTGCCGGTTCGGTCAGGAACAGCGCCCGGGAAATGGCCGTGCTGTTTCCCGGATAGCAACGATTGTGAGCCTGCAGTCTCTCGAGCAGGCACGCGCAGACCGTGGGGTGTTTGACGAGGGTTGCCACGTCGGCCGGTCCTGTGTGCTCTGAGCACAACGATTGACATCCTTTGAGGTTCGGAAACACCAAAATCCCGAGCTCATTTCGGTCATGACCGGCGATGACCGCATCCTGGACAATGGGAGCGCACGCCTGAACGAGGGTCCACCTGAGTTCTCCGACATTGACCCAGCAGCCGGACATCAATTTGAAGTTCTCCGTCAAGCGGCCGTCGAAAACAAGGCCTTTGGAGGGGTCGTTCGGATCGGCGAACTTCCCGGCATCCCCTATGCGGAAGAAGCCATCGTCGTCAGAAGAACGCTGGGTCATCTCGCTATCTTTCCAATATCCCGGCGTGACATTGGGACCCCTTATCCGAATCTCGGTCTTCCCATCGACCGGAACCAACTTCAATTCGATTCCGGGAGGTGGCAATCCGATGATTCCGGCTCGGTTGATGGGGAAATGGACGAGCGTCGCCATGGGAGCGGATTCGGTACATCCCCAACCGGAGGCCATCACCACGCGGTTGCCACGCGATCGGATCGACAGGGCTTCAAGCCGATCCCACAGGTACTGGGGCAGAGATGCGGCAGCGTAGAACAGCATATCGAGTTCCCGGAACAGACCGTCGCAAGCCTCCTCGTCCCGTTCGAGATAGGGCACGAGCATGTCATAGCCACGAGGAACATTGAAGTAGATCGTCGGCGAGATGTCCTTGAGGTTGCGGACGGTATGCTCGATCAATCCGGGTATCGGTTTCCCGTTGTCAATGTACAACGATCCTCCATTGATCAGCATCATGTTGAAGTTGTGATTTCCACCGAACGTGTGATTCCAGGGCAGCCAGTCCAGAATCACAGGGGGTCGGTCTCCGAGAAACGGCCACGCCTGTCGCATCGACTGTTGGTTGGCGCACAGCATTCGCTGCGTGTTGATGACTCCTTTGGGCATCCCGGTCGAAGCCGATGTGAAGAGGATCTTGGCTATGGTGTCCGGGCCGAGCCGACCCATCGACTCGTCGACGGCAGCCGTGGGCCGCGTATTGAGGAGATCCGAAAACAGCGTCGCTCGAACCGCCTCGGGAGGGTCTTCGCTGACGACCACTTGCACGTCCTCTAGATCGAGAACCGACAGCGACTTCTCGAACTGCTTGCCGTTGCGCGCATAGACCATCGCGGGTGAGATGAGATCGAATATGTATTTTAGTTTCGAGTGATCTTTGGAGGCAAGAGAGTACAAAGGCGAAATCGGAACCGAAATCACGCCGATCTGCATCGCGCCGAGCTGTAGGAGCGCGTGATCGATGCCGTTGTCCGAAAGGATGAGAATCGTCGACGACTTCTCTCCGAGAAGACCTCTGAGTCCTCTGTCCAGCAGAGCTTGCGATACGGCACTGCTTCGGCTTGCGACGTCGGCATAGCCGAGCTCGGTCCATCCTCCGGCTGGGTTTCGTTCTGCAAGAAACACCCTGTCTCCGATGGTATCAGCCCGTTGACGCAACACCTCGGCAAGATTCTCGGCGTAGGGATCGAGCGTCCGTGGAGAACGGAGGATGCGACTCCCGTCGTCTTGATCGACGACTTCGATTTCGGGAGGAGCAAAATTCAGGGTCGAAGTGGGTGCGTCCTTCATTGGCCTTTCCATCTATGATTACGCTCGGCGCTCGTGTGTCTCGGTTCCCCGCGGCTGGAGCGAGGCTGGAGCAGATCACGGCAGGCCGAGGATAGCCGAATCGTCGATCCCCAGTCGGCGAATGGCGTCGGCCAGGAATGAGTAGCCGGGCAGGGCAGTGCTGTTGCGCAATTTCGGGCGTGGCGCGCTGGCCGGCAACCCGGCCCACACCAGCGCCAGGCGCCGAACCTCTGCTCCGCTTCGCTCCGCAGGTTCGTCCGGTCGGCTGCGCTCCGAACAGGCGCGCACGTCTGTTCAACGATCCCCGAGTCCGCGAGCTCATCCGGGCCACCGGCGGGAACCCGGATCTGGTTGCTGAGGTGCAGATCCCGCGCTCCGCGTCCGCGGGCTGGCTCCCTCAGGAGGCACAGCTGAGCCCTCTGGCTGGGATCTGTTGAGTCACCGGCCTCACTAGCCGACGATGGTGCTCACAGGTACAGCCACCCAGCCTGCCGTGCGAGAATCACGGCCGGTGGTCTACTACAGTAGGAGTGGTGCGTATGTCGCTTCGTCCCGTATTCGCCGGCATCGACGTGGGTTCCTCCCGAACCAAGGTTGCAGTTCTCGACGAAGGCGGAGGGTTGGTTGGACGTTGCGTGCGACCCTCGGGAATCGACTTCGCCGAGGCTGCCGAGAGCTGCCTCGAATCGGCCCTGAACATGGCCAGCGCGACCAGAGCAGACATCGCCAGAACGATATCCACTGGCTACGGGAGGAAGAATGCATCGGTCTCCAATGACGTCCGGACAGAAATCGCATGTCATGGAGCCGGCTGCTATCGCTTCTTTCCATTTGCGATCTCGATCATCGACATCGGAGGTCAGGACAACAAGATCATCAAGCTCGATGACCGTGGCAGGCGGCTGAGTTTCAAGATGAACCGGAAGTGCGCCGCGGGTACGGGTGCATTCCTGGAAGAGATGTCGCTGCGGCTACGCATCCCTCTCGAGGACATGAACGATCTGGCGTCTCGTTCCACCGACATGCTCAAGCTGGGAAGCTACTGCACCGTGTTCACTGCGACCGAGGTCCTGCAGAGCATCCGGCACGGCAGCAAGGTGGAAGACATCATCAAGGGGCTGTTCTATTCGGTCATCAAGAGAGTCCTCGAGATGGACTCGCTCACGGAGAACGTGGTGATGACCGGGGGCGTCGTGGCTCACAATCCCTACCTGATCGCAATGGCAGAGGAGATGATCGGCAGGAAGGTGTCGGTTTCGGAACACCCTCAGCTCACCGGAGCGATCGGCGCCGCGCTGTTCGCGATTCGAGACTACCGGGAAAACGGTGGGCCCGCCGTATCCTCAGCCGAGTGATCCCGGGGGATCCGCCTTGCGCGTGCCTCATTCGTCTGCGTGCCGCGGGTCAGGCCTGCCGCAGTCGTTCGGGATCCCGCTTGCCGTCGCGATGGCGTGCGGGAGCACGGGCAGGACCACTGCGAGCTGCTCGCGAGCCGCCTTCGGGCTTCCTGAGAGGTTCACGATGATCGTCTGCCCGCGCAGGCCACACACGGCGCGTGAGAGCATGGCATGCGGCGTGTGGCCGAGACCTGCGGCCCGGATCGCCTCCGCCATGCCGGGGATCAAACGTTCGACGACGGCCAGCGTGGCCTCGGGTGTCACGTCGCGTGGGGACAGGCCCGTCCCGCCGGTTGTCACGACGACGTCGCAGACTTCCTCGTCGCAGAGCCGTCGCAGTTCGTTCGAGATGGCGTCCTGCTCATCGGCCAAGACCTTGTACGAAACGCGGCCGTTTCCCAGGCAGCCCTCCAGCAACCCGCATACGGTGGTACCGGACGCGTCCGGACGCTCGCCAGCAGCCGAACGGTCGGAAACCGTACACACCGCCCAGCGCACCCGATCGAGCTCGGGATCGAGGTAGACGGCGTCACCCGGGCCAATCCGTCCGCTGCGGCACACCCGGGCGAAAAGACCCTCGCGAGGCATGATGCAGTCGCCGAGCCGGTCGTAGATCTCGCAGCGGGAGTGGCACTGCTTGCCTCGCTGCGTGATTTGGAGCACGGCTTGCTGACCGACGCGAAAGCGCCGGCCTACGGCGAGTTCGGCGAAATCGAGGCCGGAGGTGATCAAGTTCTCGCCGAAGTCGCCCGGCTCGACCACGAGCCCAGCGCGACGCATCTCCGCGATGCCCTCGTCCGCAAGCATGCTGACCTGCCGGTGCCAGTTGCCGGCGTGCGCGTCGCCCTCCAGGCCGTGCCCGCGAATCAACCGCACCGACGGAACGGGGCGCTTGGGCGTGCCCTTTCGCTCACCGACACAGGTGGCCAGGATCACCCTCTGACCGCTCATGGATCACCGTCGGCGGCGGCCCGGCGGAAAGGGCCGCTCTTGCCGCCATCTTTCTCCTCGAGCCGCACGTGTTCGATGGCGATCGAACGATCAGCGGACTTGCACATGTCGTAGATCGTCAAAGCAGCCACGCTAACGGCCGTGAGCGCCTCCATTTCAACGCCGGTCCGGTCGCGTGCGGATGCTTGCGCGCGCACGTCGATGCAGTCCTCGCCCAGCGCGAAGTCGACTACCACGGCGTCCAGACGCACCGGATGACACAGCGGGATGAGGTCCGCCGTTCTCTTGGCGGCCATGATCCCGGCGATGCGGGCCACGGCGAGCACGTCGCCCTTCTCGATCGCATGCTCGCCTATCCGGGCGGCTGCCACCGCCGACATCGTCACCCGCGCGCATGCCGTGGCCCGTCGAGCGGTCGTGGGCTTTGCTCCCACATCGACCATACGGGCTCTACCATTTGCATCGACCTGCGTGGACACGCTCATCTCGCTTCTCCGATCCATTCGAAATCCACCGGTGCGGCGGCCGGCACGCTGTACTCCCCGGGTGGCAGTCGCAGGTACGCGTTGGCTGCTGCTGCGCTGAAGAGATCCGCCGAGCTCTGAGTGCGGGCCGGAACCGCCCTCCACTGTTCTGCGCCTTGTTCGCAGCGTGGGTCCAGCTCCACACGCGCGGGCTGGAACAGGACTCGGTCGGACAAGACGTCGAGCGCCGACGCCAATCGCGCGGTTCCGCCAACGTGAGGCGCCGGCACACCCATCCATTGGCGCACCGAGGCCGCCACGTAGCGTTGGAAGCACAGATGGCTGCCGAGCGGGTTTCCGGGCAGACCGAACAGCAGCCGCGGGCCGGTCCGGGCAAACAACAAGGGCTTGCCCGGCTTCTGCGCGACCCTATGGAAGATCACCTCGGCATCGATGCCGAGAAGCGCTGCGGGGACCAGGTCGTAGCGTCCAGCCGATACGCCGCCAGACAAGAGCACGATGTCCGCTTCCGACGTATGCGCGAGCGCCTGCTGGATTGACTCGACGCTGTCGCGAGCGCGATGCAGTGCTACCTCCAAGCCTAGAGCACGTGCCTGGGCGGCCAGCATGGGACCGTTCGCGTCGCGGATCTCGACGGCCCCTGCGAAGCCGTCTTCCGAGACGAGCTCGTTGCCGGTGGCAATGATAGCCAACGACGGAGGAGCGAGCACGCGCACCTTCCTGCGACCGAAGGATGCGAGGGCCGCGATGCCGAGCGCGGTCAACTGCTGGCCCGCCTCGAGCACCACGGTGTGCGCGGCGCAGTCGCTCCCCTGCGGTGCGATATGCTGGCCTGCCCGGATACTCTGCGGCAGCTGTACCGATGTGCCGTCCCCAACGGCCTCTTCATGCATGACAACCGCTTCGGTGCCGAGCGGGCACGGGGCACCGGTCATGATCTCGATCGCTTGGCCGCTTCCGACCTCGAGCCCCAGCGCTCGAGGGTCCTGTCCTGCCGCCACGATCCCGCCCACGGACGCCCGGCGCCCCGCATCCGCAACCCGCACGGCGTAGCCGTCCATCATGGCCCTTGCGAACGGGGGGTAATCGCGATCGGACACGACATCTTCGGCCAGCACGAGCCCGAAGACATTCTCGAGCGACACTTCCCGAACCATTGCCGTTGGCGTATGTTCCAGCACCAACTCGAGCGCTCGGTCAGGATCCATCCACCGCATCGCTCATCCTCCTGTAGCAGCCATCGACCGGGCGGGCCAGATTCGATCGGTTGCCTGCATCGCGCGCTTGCGGCTCATCGCAGCACGGAGGCCGACCTCCAAGGCCAGAGTGGAATGGCGGTCCAACAAGCGTGGGAAGAGCTCCCAGGCTTCCGCACTCCGCAGGCAAGGATAGAGGCGCGCGTGCGCATCGACGCGCAGCCGGTCGCAGCCGGTGCAGAAGGGACGAGAAACCGGAGCGATCAGCCCGACGGTCACGGCCACCCCGTCGACGTCGAAGAGATAGCGCCGAGAGTTGCTCGAGCTCGGGAGCTGTGCCGGACGCCCGAACGCCTGCCGTAGCTCGTCGAGCGCTTCGTCCGCGCCTAGGCGCTCACCATCGTAGATCAGGGCTCCGGCCCCTATCGGCATCAGCTCCAGGAGCCGCAGCTCACAGCCACACTGGGCGGCGAAGCGGACCAGCTCCAGACGGCGTTCGCGGTGCACGGATCGCAGAAGCACGGCATTCAACTTGAGCCGGTCGAACCCGACGCGCCGGGCGGCCTCGACACCCGCAAGCACGGACTCGAGCCGACCTCCACCGGTCAGGCGGGCGAAATGCGCTGGGTCGGTGGTATCAAGGCTGATGTTGACGGAATCGAGACCCTGATCGCGCAGCGCTACGGCCGCTGCATGCAAGAGCGTGCCGTTCGTGGTCATGGCCAGTTCGGCGTTCGGCAGCAGCCGGCGAAGCTTGCCGACGAGGGCGGGCAAACCAGCGCGAACCAACGGCTCGCCGCCCGTGAATCGGACCTTGCGTATCGGCACGAGCCGCGCCATGGCTCCCACGATCCGGAGCATCGCCTCGTCGGGGAGGCCGGGCGCCGTCGCGGTGTGCACATCCGTACGACAGTACCGGCAACGAAGGTTGCAGCGGTCCGTAACCGATAGGCGCAGATAGACGGGGGGCGTGGCTATTCCCTTACGTTTCGGAGGTCGTCGGGCGTGTCGATGTCGAAGAAGGCGCCAGGATCCGAAGCAGTGACGCGAACGACTCGGCCGCGGTCGGCCCGTACGACCGCGCGGGCACCATCCGGTAGGGCCGCGGCATTGCGAAGCTCTGGCCACAGTGTGGCACCGAAGGCTGTCGGGTGGCCACCACGCCCGCCCGAACTCGTGGGGACGACGATGAGATCTCGGCCGGAGGCGCGCAGTATGGCCGCGACCGTGCTGGCCTGTACGAGCGCGTGGTCGACGGGCCAGGCGAGGGCGACGTCCACGGCGCGCGGGTCGAGGCCATCGAGCGCAACGGCGAGCGACGACGTCATCCCACGGTCTGGGTCCGGATTCTCGATGATCTCGGTCACACCGGCAGCGCGTGCGGCCCTGCGCGTCTCGTGTCCATGCGGCCGCCCGACCACGACCACCACCCGACAGCAGCC
>JAFGIS010000529.1 GCA_016929495.1 Polyangiaceae bacterium
ACGTGACCCGACCCCCACCGCAACCCCTCCGGCACCGGCTCGAACGCGACCCGATGCACGCCGCGACCCCTCCGGCACGTGCTCGAGCGCGACCCGATGCGCGGCGCGACCCCTCCGGCACCGGCTCGAGCGCGACCCGATGCGCGGCGCGGCCCCTCCGGCACCGACTCGAACGCGACCTGATGCACGCCGCGATCCCTCCGGCACGTGCTCGGACGCGACCCGATGCACGCCGCGACAGCCCTGGCACGTACTCGAGCGCGCATCGAGTCGCGCAGGATCCTCATGCGCGCCTGTGCGGGCTACTTCGGCCCATGGTTCTGCACGGACTTGCCCGCAGAACCTCGAAGACCGAGGTCCATGCTAGTGTGCGTGCATGCGGCACGGTTCGCTCGTGGTAGAAAACCTTGCGCAACTGCGTCGGGTGGATGTGCGTTTTGGGGACCTCACGGTGCTGGTCGGGCCCCAAGCCACGGGCAAGAGCCTGATCCTGGAGCTGCTCAAGCTGGCTGTGGACGCTCCCCGCATTGCCGGGATCCTGCGCGACAAGGGCTTTGGATGGCGTGACCGCCGCGACTTCTGTGCCGTGTACTTTGGCGAGGGCATGTCCGACGCCTGGACCTCGCAGACCCGTGTGCAGTTCGAGGGAAGGCTGGTTTCCTGCCCGCCCAGGCGCATCTCTCGGGGTGACACGGCACGGCTGTTCTACATCCCGGCGCACCGGGCGCTGAGCGTGGCAGAAGGATGGCCCGCGGGGTTTCGAAGCTACAAGCCAGATACCCCCTTCGTAGCCCGTGACTTCAGCGAGAAGCTGCTCGAGCTGTTGACGACCCAGCGAGGCGCTGACCAAGATGTCGTGTTCCCCCAGGACCGCAGGATCAAGCAGCAGTTTCGCGAGCTGATCGACGGCTCCGTGTTCCACGGCGGCAAGCTGAAGCTGCTCAGCGACGGTGCACGTAGGCAGTTCAAGCTCGTGTACCCAGGAGCCGAGGGCAGCGGGATCGCCTACATGGCCTGGACTGCAGGGCAGCGCGAGTTCATTCCGCTCTTGCTCGGGATCTATCACCTGGTGCCACTCGGCCGAAGCCGCAAGCCCGAGCATCTGGATTGGGTGGTGATCGAGGAGCCCGAGATGGGGCTGCATGCCAACGCGGTCCAGGCGGTCATCCTCCTGGTGCTCGAGTTGATGGGTCGCGGCTATCGGGTCGCCATTTCGACGCACTCCAGCACGGTGCTCGAAATCGTCTGGGCCCTTCAGGTGCTCCAAGAGCGCAGGGCACCACCGAGTACCGTCTGGAAGCTCTTCGGCGTCGAGGCCAAGCGCTGGGACGTGCTCGGGCTTGCTGGCAAGGTGCTCGACAAGTCCTATCGCGTGTTCCACCTCGACTACGACGGAGACGGCGTGATCTCCCGCGACATCAGCGGCCTCAGTCCCGACTCGCCAGCAGCTGCCGAGCGGACGTGGGGAGACCTCGCGAGCCTCAGCGAACGCGTCAACGAGGTCGTGGCAGAGGCGATGGGAGGCGCGAATCGAGCGCGGCGGGCCGGCGCCGCGTCCGGCCACCCTGCGAAGCGCTGCGCGGCAGCATCGAGCTGCGGGCCTATGTCCAAGACGGGATCGGCGCGCTCGAGAAACAGCACGCGAAGCTGGTCGCATCGCCCGGGCGGTTTCGTTGCAGCCTGAACCTCGATGGTGCACGGGTCCAGAAGGAACCCAACGCCTCCCGGTGGGACTACGTGCTGGCGACGAGCGGTTCCTGTCTTGGTGTCGAAGTGCACCCTGCGAAGGCTTCGGAGGTGTCGGCGATCATCCGCAAGCAGCAATGGGCCAAGTCAGTGCTTCGCCGTCTCTGCAACCTCAAGGTGGAAAGTTGGCACTGGCTGCTGCCGCCGCGTTCGCGGCTCAAGCTGACACCGGGAAGCCCCCAGGCAAGGCGACTGGTGCGCGCAGGGATCAGGTTTCCGCAGGCTCAGCTGTCGTAGAACCGGCGCGCTCCGCGACAGCCCGTTTGCCCCCGGGAAGCTCGCGGAGGGCGTGGACGCTGGATCTACGCCCCCTTCTTCGCCCGATACAGCCGATAGTACGCGAGCACTCGCCGTACGTACGCCTGCGTCTCCTCGTACGGCGGGATGCCGCCGTAGCGGATGACGGCGTTTTCTCCGGCGTTGTACGCGGCCAGCGTGAGCTTGAGGTCACCGCTGAACAGGTTGGCGAGCACGCGAAGATAGCGGACCCCGCCGAAGATGTTCTGCCGGGGGTCGAAGATATCGCTCACCATCATGCGCTGCGCGGTGCCGGGCACGAGCTGCATCAAGCCGCGTGCATTGGCAGGCGACACGGCGCGCGGATCGAACCCGCTCTCGACCTGGATGACGGCTCGAACGAGCTCTTCCGGGATCTGGTAGAGCGCAGCGGCCTGGCGAATGTGCGCATCGAAGCGCGTGACCTGGTCGGCCGAGATGTCGAGCGGTGCCGATGATGCGGCTCGGCTCTTGGGTTTGCTCGTGCGAAGCACGAGACGGCCCTTGGCGCCCGGACGGTTGCTGAGCGTGATCACTCCGTCGTTGGTGACGCTCTGGTAGATGTCGGCGCGGCCGGACGTCGCCAGGCTGAGCAGCGCCGCCCAGGCAAACGAAGCAACAAGGCGAGCGAAGCGACTGGACTGAACGGCGGGCCGGAGACTTCTCGAAGTCACTGAGCTGATCTCTACACCGAACCGTGGCTGAAAGTGGTGCATTCGGCAAACGCCCGTCGCGTCCGAACGATTCCGCGCGGGCTCTGGCCGCCGAAGAGCCAGGTTCGACCCAGCGGGCTGCGGCATGTGCGAGCTCGTTCTGTTAGACTTCCTCGTCTTTGCGTGGTGGCCATGGTGCACCGTCGGCTTTACAAGTGGGCACGTGTCGGGGCGCGCGGGCTCGTGTGTTCTGCGCTCGTCGCTGGCTGCAGTCGCTCGGATATCGATTGGTCCAAGGCAGGCTCAGGGACCGGTGCGGTCGGCGCCGGATCTGGCACGGGCGCGTCCGGGGCCGTCGCCGGCAACGGCGCCAGCGGCGGCTCGGGTGCGGTCGGGGCGAACGGTGGCTACGGCGCGGTTGGGGCAAATGGAGGCTTGGGTGCGGTCGGCGCGGTCGGCGCGGTTGGCGCGAACGGTGGCTTCGGCGCGGTCGGCGCCGTGGGCGCGGTGGGCGCGGTGGGCGCGAACGGTGGCTCGGGTGCGGTGGGCGCGTTCGGTGGTTTTGGCGCGGTCGGTGCGGTCGGCGCGGTCGGTGGTGTCGGCGGCGGCCGCGTCGACCCGTCCGGAGGCAATCCCAATGGTCGCTGCCAGGCGGATCCCGAGTGTGTCGATGACGACCCATGCACGACCGATCGCTGCAGTGCAGGCCGCTGCGTGTACACAGTGCGTGACGACGACTCGGACGGGTACGTCTCGAGGGCCTGCGGCGGGCTAGACTGCAACGACCGCAACCCGGCAGCCCATCCCGGTGCTGCCGAGCTTTGCGGCGACGGGGCGGACAACGACTGTAACGGCGTCGCCGACTGCTTCGACCCCAAGTGCGCCCGCGATCCCGAGTGTGGCTGTGTGCCGCTCGTCACGGGCGAGGATTGCCGGAACGGAGTGGACGACGACTGCGACGGCGCCGTCGATTGCCTGGATCCGGATTGCATCGGGACCCAGGACTGTGGTTGCACCGATCGAGAACGAGATCTCTGTGACAACGGCATCGACGACGACTGCGACACAATGACCGACTGCGACGACAGCGACTGCTCGACGTCGGACTTGTGCAGCTGCCTGTCGACGCCGGAGCAGTGCAGGAACGGGAAGGACGACGACTGCGATCTGCTCATCGACTGCGCTGACCCCGATTGCACGGGTGTTGCCCCCTGTGACTGCAAGGCTCCCGGTGTGCCCGAAGTCTGCAGCAATGGTCGGGACGACGACTGCGACGGGCTGGTGGACTGCGCCGATTCGGACTGTGTCCTGTCCGTCCAGTGTCAGCATTGCGTGGCCGAAGTCTGTGACAACGGAGTGGACGACGATTGCGACGGTGCCGTCGACTGTGCGGACAGCGGCTGCTACCTCGACCCAGCCTGTCCGGTGTCGGCCGAGCGCTGTGGCAACCAGCTCGATGACGACTTCGACGGCCTCACCGACTGCTCCGATCCGGACTGCATCGACAACCCGTCGTGCAGGGAGCAGCACGGAGGGTGCCTGACGGCCCAGCTCATCGAATCGAGCGGGCAGTGGACCGGCAGCACGGTCGGGCACGTGAGCGAGAACGAGGGAACCTGCGGCGGTGACGCGGGCGAAGCCGTCTTCGAGCTGAGGCTCAGCGTTCCCTCACGCGTGCACCTGGACACCATCGGCTCCGACTTCGACAACAACCTGTACGTTCGGATCGGCTCCTGTGAGTGGGGGAGGGAGATCGGTTGCAACGACGATACGGCGGGCGCCTACGGCCCGGAGGGCGACCACGACGCGTTGCTCGAGTTCGGGATCCTCCAGCCGGGTTCGTACTTCATTTTCGTCGATGGTTTGATGGTCGATCCGAGCAGGGGCCCGGACCAGGGCAGCTACGTGCTCAACGTCGAGGTCGTGCCCAATCCCGGCGAGGATTGCTACGACGGCTCGGACAACGACGGCGACCAGCTCGCGGACTGCGCCGATCCGGACTGCTTGTCCACATCGCGTTGCTCGCGGTGCAACGGCGGACTCGATCCGGAGCCGGAATTCGGCCCGGCGCGGTGCACCGACGGCCTCGACAACGACTGTGACGGCACGACCGACTGCGCCGATCCGGATTGCCACGCGAGCGACACCTTCGACGCCGAGTGCTGCAACGGCGTCGACGAGGACGGCAACGGCATCCTGGATGACTTCAGTTGCCGTTGCATCGGCGACGCTGACTGTCCGTGGGGCCAACTCTGCTACAGCCACACCGTGGGGACGTGCGGGCCACCGTGTCAGCTGTTCGTCGGCGACGTCTGTCCCATCGAGGCGCCCGGATCGGTCTGCAACCTGGCGACGTCTCAGTGTGAGTTCTAGACGCTAGCCCTTCGCCGTCAGGGCGAACGTGTCCATCGCGATGAGCTTCTCTTCGTTCGTCGGAACGACGAGCACGCGCGTCTCGAGCCCGGCCGGCGATATGTCCGCCTCGCGTCCGCGCGCGGCCTGGTTCTTCTCGGGGTCGACCACGATGCCGAGCCGGCTGAGCCCGGAGCAAACGCGTTCGCGGATGAACGGCGCATTCTCGCCGATACCGGCGGTGAACACGAGCGCGTCCAGACGCCCGAGAACCGCGAGGTAGGCCCCGACGTACTTCTTGAGCCGGTAACAGCACACTTCGAGCGCCATGGCGGCGTCCTGGTCGCCCTCGTCCCGAAGCCGGAGCAGCTCTCGAACGTCGTTGCTCTTGCCGGACATGCCGACCAGACCGCTTTTCTTGTTGAGGAGCTTGTCGATGTCGTCGAGCGACATGTTTTCGACTCGGGCGAGGTGGAAGATGATGGCGGGGTCGATGTCCCCGCTTCGGGTACCCATCACGAGCCCCTCGAGCGGCGTGAGCCCCATGCTGGTATCGACGGACTTGCCGTTCTCCACCGCCGTGACGCTCGATCCGTTGCCGAGGTGAGCGGTGATGAGGTTCACCGTGTCTGCCGGTCGGTCCAGCATCTCTGCGGCCCGCTGCGTGACATATCGGTGCGAGGTGCCGTGGAAGCCATAGCGGCGAACCTTCGCCTCGCGATAGAGCTTGGGTGGAAGAGCATAGAGATACGCGTGCGGCGGTAGCGTCTGATGGAAGGCCGTGTCGAACACCGCCACCTGAGGCACCTTGGGCAAGAGGCTGCGCGCGACCTCGATACCGAGCAGATTGGGAGGGTTGTGCAGCGGGGCGAGCGGAAAGTGAGCCTTGATCGCGGCTGCGACGTCGTCGTCGATCAGCGTGGTGGCCGCGAAGCGTTCTCCGCCGTGCACGACCCGGTGACCGACCGCTCCGATTTCCTCGACGCTGCCGAGCGGCGCGTGCTCACCCTGCGTCAGCAGCTCGAAGATGCGTCGTAGCCCCGCGTCGTGGTCGGCTATGGGTTCCGTACGCTTGACCGCGCCGCGCACGGACGTCTGCTCCAGCGAGCCCTCGCGTTCGCCGATCCGTTGAACCAGTCCCTTCGCCAGGACTTCACCGTCGGGCATCGAGTACAGCTGGTACTTGACCGACGAACTGCCGCAGTTGAGAACCAAGACCTTCATGTTGCCCATGTGACGTGCTCTCTCTGGCGAAACGGCCCTCAGCCGGATTGTGCTTAGATGGCGGCGACTGCCGCGGTCGCGACGACGTCCCTAGCACACCGCAGAAGCGTGTGGTTCAACCAATCTGCCGCCTAGTCGGATTCGGTTGGGTCCCGGATCGTCCGTCACTTCGTGGAGTGGCCGGCTGTATGGCCGAGCTAGCCGCCCGGGGCCGTCTCCTGCGCAGCCGGGGGCAGCGGTGCTTCCGACGTCAGGCGCCTCGGAAGCGCGGGCCGTCCGAGCGACGGCTGCCACTCCTCTCCGGTGAGGTAGGTGTAGCTCCGGAGCGAGTCCTCGTAGTGCTGCATCAGCGTGCGCATTTGCTCGTTGGTGAGTTGTCCGCTGCTCACGGCGCGTTCGGCGAGGCGACGCACGGCCTCGACCATCGAGTCGGGATCATAGCCCACGTAGCGAAGCACCTCCGAGACGGAGTCGCCCTTGATGACGTGCCGCACCTGATATCCAGACTCGGTGAGCCGCACGTGCACGGCATTGGTGTCCCCGAACAGGTTGTGCATGTCGCCGAGGATCTCCTGATACGCCCCGCTCAGGAACATGCCCAGATAGTACGGTTCGTTCGGACGGTACGGATGCACGTCGAGCGTCTGCTTCTCGTCCTCCACATCGATGAAGTGATCGATCATGCCGTCGCTGTCGCAGGTCACGTCTGCGAGCGTCGTGCGGATCGTGGGCTGCTCCTCCAGGCGATGGATCGGCATGATCGGAAACAACTGATCGATGGCCCACACGTCGGGAGCCGACTGGAACACCGAGAAGTTGCAGTAGTAGATGGCGCTGAGCGTGCGCTCGAGATGATAGAGCTCCTCGGGCACGAACTTCAGCCGTCGGAGCGTATGTTGCAGCTTCTCGCAGCAGTGCCAGAACAGACGCTCCGCCTGGGCGCGTTCACGCAGCCCCAGATAGCCGTACTTGAACAGGCTCTGTGCCTCCTCTTTGGCCTGGCTCGCGTCGTGCCAGGACTCCTGAACGTTCTTGGGCAGAATGCCCTGATAGGTCTCGTACAGCTCCTGCAGCAATCGGTGAGCGTCGGGCCCGGGGTCCGCCGGCTCACCGAAACGGACCTCGTTGGCGCCCAGGACTTCGAAAACGAGCACGGAGTGATGGGCTGCGATGGCGCGCCCGCTCTCGCTGACGATGGTGGGGTGGGAGACGTCGGCCTTGGTGCATGCGTCGTGGATGTGCGCGACCACGTCGGCCGCGTATTCGCCGAGCGTGTAGTTCTTCGACGCATGGAAATCGGTCTGGGAGCCGTCGTAGTCGATGGCGAGGCCCCCGCCGACGTCGAAGTAGCCCATGCGAGCGCCCATCTTCGCGAGCTCGACGTAGACGTTCGAGGCTTCCTGCAGGGCGTTCTTGACCGGGATGATGCTCGAGATCTGGCTCCCGATGTGAAAGTGCAGCAGCTGCAGCGAGTCGAGCATGTTTCGGGCACCGAGGCGATCGACCACGTGTACGATCTCCGAGGTGGTCAGCCCGAACTTCGCGCGGTCGCCGGCGGAGTCGGCCCAACGCCCCACGCCCTTGGCGGTCAGCTTGGCGCGAACGCCGAGCAGCGGCGAGATGCCGAGCTTGGCCGAGGCCTGGAGCACGAGGTCGAGCTCCTCGATCCGCTCGAGCACCACGAGGACCGTCTTGTCGAACTTCTGGGCGACCAGAGCGGTCTCGATGTAGGTCAGGTCCTTGTAGCCGTTGCAGACGATGAGCCCGCCCTTGTCTTGCATGACAGCCAGGGCGATGAGCAGCTCCGGCTTGGAGCCCGCCTCGAGACCGAAGCTCCAGGGCCGTCCGAATTCGACGACCTCCTCGACGACATGGCGCTGCTGGTTCACCTTCACCGGAAACACGCCCTGGTAGCGTCCCTCGTATTCGTACTCGGTGATGGCCTGAGCGAACGCCTCGTTCAGGCGGCGGATGCGGTCCGCCAGAACGTCCGAGAAGCGGATGAGCAGAGGCAGGGCCGAACCTCGCGCCGTGAGATCTTGAGTCAGCTCGTACAGACTGAGCGAGGTTTCGCGCCGCGGGTCCGGTCGAACCTCGACGTGGCCGCGGGTATTCACGGAGAAGTACGGAGAGCCCCAGCCTCGAATCTGATAGAGCTCGCCGCTTTGCTGTGCGCTCCAGGCACCACCGTTGCCGTTGTTGTCGTTCAACGCGAAATCTCCTGTCAGCCGGACCCGACGGAAGGCGCCGACACTCTTGGGGCAGTCCGTAGCCCGAGGCAAGTGAGATCCGCTTGAGGCCCACCAGGTCGGCGCAGGCTGAACACTGACACGATCGAGCGCTCGAGGGTACCCTTCGGCAGCGCCCCCACAGCCGGGCCGATGGGCACTCGGTTCGGCGCTCCGGCGGTGGCCGCCCGGCGGTCTGCCCTTTCGCCGCCGCGCCGTCTGGGCCCGCTGTCAGCTCGGGATCCGGGCCGTGGGTCAGTCCCCGACGCGCGTTTCGAGCGACACAGGCCGAGCCTCTCCGGACACGCAAGGACACGGGGCGCCTGCTGCGTGTTCTGTCCGGGAGACAGGGCACTACCCTGGCGGCCAGAACTGCGTCGGAAGTCCGGCTCGGTGCCACAGGGCGAGCAGATCCATGCTGCCGGCTACCGTGATGTGCACCAAGAAGCCTGCGTACACGCTGCGTGTGCGCATCGCCAGTGAGCCCAGCACGATTCCGGCCACGATGGCGCCGTTGGCTTCCAGATAGGGCTTTCCGTAGTGGATCATGCAATACGGAACGGCCATCGCCACGATGGCGCCGGCCCCCATGGTTTTTCTGAGCGCTCCGACGATCCAACCCCTGAAGAAGACCTCGAGCGCGAAGAACTGCACGAAGTAGAGACCTTCCCAGATGAGCAGGTCGAACCAGCTGCGCGAGCTCTGCTTGTAGAACGGGTAGTAGGTGCCGAAGTCCGGCTGGGAGGCGACCAGCAACATGGCCGGAATGACGAAGGCCAGGCACAGTCCGTAGATCCAAAGATGCCGGAAGAAGCCACGAACGCGCAACCCCATGTCGAGCAGGCTGTCTCTCGGGAACAGAAGCTTCCACAGCGGGAGCGGCACGAAGACGTAGCCGACGATACGCGCCCCAGCCCACCAGCAGTAGCCATAGAACTCGTCGTAGCGGTCCACGTTGACGCCGTGGATGTGCTGCCGAGACTCCAGGTCGACGAGCCACGGACGGATGTTTGCCTCGTAGAACCCCCGCCCGCCGTAGTACTCCTGGAGCGTCAGTACGATGGCCACGATCACCATGCACACCATCGGCCGGTAGTCGGGGCTGGTGCGGCTGGCGCGGTACTCTGCGGCTTCCCGGTCCAGTCGCTTCCACGTGTCACGGAAGAACCACCATACGAGCGGCGCGAGCGCCGCCAAGACCGGGACCGGCAGCAGCGCCTTGACTGCCTGATGGCTCAGCAGGACGTCGATCCACGACATCTGGTGCAGCCGGGTCCAGGGGAGCGGCGGGACGGACAACGGTGATGGAACGGGTCCTAGTGCCAGAGCCGCTCCAAGCAGACCGGTCCACATGGGAAGCACTCAGCCCTTCCGTGCCAGTTCGGCCCCGCGCTCCAGACGCCTGAGCGCGAGCGGACGTCCGAGGACCTCGAGCACGTCGAACAGCGGAGGGCTCGCGGACCGGCCGGTCACGCAGACGCGAAGCGGCTGCGCGACCTGCTTCATGCTCAGCTGTTCCTGATCGAGCCAGCTCTTGACGGCCTGCTCGAGTCGACTCGCGGTGAAGTCGCCCTGCTCGAAGAGCCGATGGACCGCGTCGAGCCAGGGCGCCGCCTGGGGTGTCAGGAACTTGGCCTTGGCCTTGTCATCGAACTCGGGAGGGTCTCGGAAGTAGAAATCGAGGTGATGCGCCGCCTCGACCAGGGTGCGGGCGCGTTCACGAACGAGTGGCAGCGCGGCGAGCAGGGTGGCGCGATCGGGCTCGGCGAGACCTCGCTCGCGGAGCAACGGAACAACCATGTCGGCATACGCCTCGGGTGGCGTCAGGTCATCGCGCTTCATGTGCTCGAAATTGACGTCCAGGAACTTCTTCTCGTCGAATCGCCCGTCGCTTCGGCTGACCCGTTGCCAGTCGAACAGGTCCACGAGCTCCCGACGGCTGAAGATCTCCTGGTCGCCGAAGGACCACCCGAAGCGCACCAGGTAGTTGAGCACGCCGACCGGCGTATAGCCGCGCGCGCGGTATTCGTCCACTCCGACGGCCGCGTGCCGCTTGGAAAGCTTCTCTCCGCTCGGCGACAGGATCATCGGGAGATGGGCGAATTCCGGCGGCTCGTAGCCGAGCGCTCGGTAGATGAGTATCTGCTGGGGGGTGTTGCCGAGGTGGTCGCGCCCGCGCGCCACGAGCGTGATCCCCATCTCGTGGTCGTCGACGACCGCCGCTAGATTGTACAGGGGGTAGCCGTCGCTTCGGAGCAGAACGAAGTCCTGGAGCTCCTTGTTGGGTGTCGTGATCGTGCCGAACACCTTGTCCACGAAGGCGACCGCGCCCTCGCGCGACGCCTTGAAACGCACGGCATGCGGCCGATCGGGCTCGTCCTTGCGGTCGCGGCAGGTCCCGGGGTAGACGAACTGCGCGTTGGGGTGTTCTGCGCGCGCTTTGGCCCGGGCGACATCGAGCTCCTCCTTGGTGCAATAGCAGCGGTAGGCCTTTCCCTCGCGGACGAGCCGCTCCGCTGCCTCCCGGTAGAGCGCTCGCCGTTCGCTCTGAAAATACGGTGCGCAGGGCCCGCCGACTCCCGGCCCCTCGTCCCAGTCGAGACCAAGCCAGCGCATCGAATCGACGATGCCCTGTATGCTTTCGGGACGGCTGCGTTCCTGGTCGGTGTCCTCCACCCGCAGGATGAAGGTTCCGCCCTGGCGGCGGGCCCAGAGCCAGTTGAACAGCGCCGTTCGGGCTCCGCCGATATGCAGGTAGCCACTGGGCGATGGGGCGAATCGCACTCTTGGAGGCATCGTCGCCGGCGCGTACCACGGGCGTCTGGGCACGTCACTTCGTTGTGGATTTCGACTTGTTGGCCGGATAGCCTCCTCTGTTGCACCGATGCCAGGGGGCTGGTAAGTAGCCGGCCCCTTGTGCCGGCAAGAGCCGGCCGGCTGGAGTCCTTCCGATGAACAAGTCGCCCCTCAAGCAGGTTCAGGAGCGGTTCGAGAACAAGGAGAAGCTCGTGGCAGCGGTGAAGAGACTCGCCACGCCCGAGCTCTGGCTCGACAGGGTCAACGAAGGCAGGGGCCTCGAGCGCGTACCCAACGCCAAACTCCTCAGGCTCTACGACACTCTGCAGGCGGCCAAGGAGAAGTTCGGCAGCCGCGCCAAGCTCATCGATGCCATCCTGACGCTCCAGAAGCGCACCAAAGACCAGGGCTACCGGCAGCGCCTCGAGAGCCAGCCCCTACCGCGGCTGCTCGATGTGCACACTGCGAGCGTCCGCCGCGCCAAGAGCGCTGCGAGCGCGCCCAGCAAGTCCGCGCCCAAACCCGCAGTGAAGAAGCCTGCGCGCTCGAAGAAGGCTCAGGCCAAGGCTCGCCTGGCCGCGCGGGCCTGAGCCGCCCTACTGGTGGCGTGTCTCCAAGACACGCCACATAAGCAACAATGCGTGTCCTGGCTCAGACTGCGGGCATTCGCCGCAGAACTCGACGGCTTCGCCCCGTTCGAGGCCGTCGAGTCTTGCGGCGAATCACGGAGACAGGGCACTAGCTCAAGCCGTTGTTGCGCACGTACTCGCTCGTGAAGCGGGCGCCTGCTTGGTAGCTCCGCTCGAGCTCGGAGGCGATACGCTTTTCGAGCAGCGACCCCACGCCGAAGATCCGTGCCTCGACGCGGCCCGCGAAGACGCGTCGACAGCCGGCCTCGCCCAGCTTCAGGCACGTGATCTCGCCTCGTACGGTCACCTTGTCGGCCATGGTGCCCGGCACCACGTCTACGCGACAATGGCGTCGGACCGCGTCGTATTCGTCGCACTCGCGGTAGCGAACGTTGTCGCCGACCAGCTTCTTCAGTGGGCCTGGCAGGTCGCCGACGGGCGGCGCCACGTCGACCACCCTGCGGACGCCGCGCTCGGTGTCTTGCCGTTCGACCACCTTCCACTCGCTGAATCCGAGCCGCTCCTTGTAGAGCCACTCATTGAAGCGGTCATCGAGGAACAGGTGGGTCCAGAAGGTCTCCTCACTGCAATCGAATTCGTGGACGAATCGAAGGTCGAGCATGGCGGCATGGTAGCGCGGCGGGCGCCATCAACAGAAGCCCGAACCCGTTTCCGCCGGCCGCCAGGGCAAGGTCGCACACACAACCGCGCTCTCGGCCGGCCCTGACTCGGCCATCCCTTGCCGGATGCTGTCCCGGATCCGCGATTCGGGACACGGGTTCCGCGCCAAAGCGCCCGGTTGTGCCCGTTTGTCCGGCAGCGTTCCGCGGATCAGAACGCTGCGGTACACTCGGCCCATGCGTCCCTCCCGGAGTGGCCGTGGCCCTCGCTGAAGCGGAGAAGAAGGTGGCCGCCAGAGCCCTGCCGACCTGGCCGAGGCAGGCCTGGGTCGTGATGCACAAGGATCTCGCCATTGAGCTGAACACCGGCGAGGTCGTGACCACCAGTTGCTTCTTCGCGCTGCTCGTCGTGATCCTCGGCTCACTTGCCTTCTACGGCGGGCCTGCGACCCGGCGCCTGTCGGCGCCGGGTGTGATCTGGATTTCCATCACGTTCGCAGCCGTGCTGGCCGTGGGCCGGGCCTGGCAACGCGAGCGAGAGGAGGGCGCGCTCGACGCACTGCTCGTGGCGCCCCTATCCCGGAGCGCCATTTTCGCGGGCAAGGCGGCCGGACTCCTGCTTTTCCTCGGTCTGGTCGAGCTCGTGGTGATCCCTCTGGCCGCCGTTCTGTTCGCGTTCGATTTCTCGGCCTTCGGAATGGGTCTCGCCGCTGTTGCAGCACTGGCAACGCCGGGCATCGCGGCTTCGGGCAGTCTGTTCGGCGCGATGACCGTGCGCACGCGGGCACGAGACCTGATGCTCGCGATCGTCATGTTTCCGCTCCTGTCGCCGACGCTGCTCGCGGCAGTGGCAGCCAGCCGCGAGCTGCTTGGCGGAGCCACCCTCGGCGAGCTCACCGACTACCTCAAGCTGATGGGGCTCTTCGACGTCGTCTTCTGGGCGGGGGGATTGGTCCTGTACGGCATCCTGACGGACGACTGAGGCCGCTGGGCGCCCGGTGGGTCGACCCGCCTGTTCTCGTGGCGTGCACTGGTCAACGCGTGAAGGCAGAGCTACGGTTGCCCGGATTATGCTTCTGGCCGCACTTGGCCCGGCGTTAGACGACCTCGGTGCGCTCGAGCGAGCAACGGTGCAGCTATGTCGTCGCTATCCCGTCGACCGCCTGGTGTATCTCGCCGCGGACGACATGATGGACCGAGTCGTGGAGGCGCTGGCGAAACGCACCGTGGGCGAAGCGGTCTCGGATCGTGCGCTTTGGTCGCGCGCCGTCGAACGCTGCGGCGGGGCGTCGCCGGAGGCGATCCGCAGCTTCGTGGCTCTCGAGCTCGAACGCCAGAAAATCCGAGAGATAGAGACGCTCGCCGCTCCGGGAGCGGTTGCCGTCGAGTTGCTCGCGGGCCGAATCGTACTGATGACGGATGTGCTCAGGTCGCTCAGGCCCGATGACGTCTACTCCAGTGCGATCGTGGCCTACGGATCACTCGAGCAGCCGGTGATCGCCCAGCGGGCGGAACGCTGGTTCGTCTCACCCGGGCCCGTGCGCGCGTCGGCGGGTATGCTGCTGTTCGAGGACGACGGTGGGGTGGAACTGACGCTGCTCGACGCTTCGTCGAAGCCGATGCATACCAGGCGCCTGATGGACGCCACCGAGGCGAGACTCCGCGTCTCTGGTGAAGCCAGTGGCTGAAGACGGTGGGCCGATCGAGGTTGCTCTGTACGGCGGGAGCTTCGACCCGCCGCACGTGGCGCACGTGATGGCCATTGCCTACCTGCGCACGGTGCTCGGCATGACTCGGGTCGTCGTCGTCCCCGTCTATGCGCATGCGTTCGACAAGGAGCTCACGCCCTTTCGGCACCGGCTGAAGATGTGTGAGCTCGCATTCGCGGATCTGCGCGGTGTCGAGATCTCGCCGCTCGAGCAGGAGCTCGGGCTCCCGAGCTGGACGCTGCGGACCGTACAGGAGCTCGCGCGACGCCATCCCCACTGGCGACTGCGTCTGACGATTGGTGCGGATGTGCTGGCGGACGCGCACCGCTGGCACGCTTTCGAGCAGCTCGTCCAAC
>JAFGIS010000530.1 GCA_016929495.1 Polyangiaceae bacterium
CGAACCGATCAATCAGGGCGACAAACAGCCCGGCCAGCATCGATGCCTTGTGCTTCTTGGCGAGAACGACGATTTCGTCCAGCTTCCACTCGTCGATCAAGGGACCAGCCGCAGCCACGAAACGTCGTGACTCCTTGTTGGAACGGTAGAACACGATGAGCCGTTCCACGACGACACCAACGCTTGCGATAGCCATGATAACGAGCGTCATGGCGATGATTTTCGCGAGAGGCCCCATCGAGGCCCACATATGACTCAGACTGAAAGACATCAGGTGTTTGCTCCTCGCATCGAAAATGGTCTGCCGGGTCGTGGCGTGGCTGCTGCGCGTGGGTTCCGGCCTAAGCCCTCAGCCGGAACGGAAAACGCGCGATGCGGAAGACAGCCACGGGCTCGCCGTCCAGCATCGCAGGCTGGCAGATGGCGTTCTGCACTGCCTCGAGGCCGGCTTCTTGCAGCTCGGCCGGCCCCTTGAGCACCCGCGCGTTCTTGACGTCGCCCGTCGCCAGGACGGTGTACTTGACGACCACCGTACCCTCGATGCCGAGCCGCTTGGCCTGAGTCGGATAGTCCGGCCTCTGGAATCTGCACCTGGGGGGGACTACGTGCTCCACCACGCGCGTGGGAGGACGCGGAGGCGCCAACCGCTTCACGGGTTTCGGTTTGGGCGCCACGACCACCGCCTTCGGCTCTGACTTCGCCGAGCCCCAAAGGTCCTGGTTCGCCTCGTCGCCGAACGGATTCGTTCCGACGTCTGCTTCCTCTGGAGCGGAATCTGGAATCGCAGTCGGCACGGAGAGCCCTGCTCCGGCTCTGGCTACACGCCGCGGCTTGTTGGCCTTCGCCGGTGCCGGCTTGGCAACGGGCGCAGGCTCCGGCGCCGGTACGCTTCGGGCGAGCGTTACGTTGCGAATGATTTCTTGCGGTACCTTGACCACTCCGGTCGCGGTGAGTGTCGCAAAGACGGCTACGGCCACGACAACAGCCGCGCCAACGCAGTATCCGACGGCCAGACGCTTGGCGCGACCCGGGTCGGTACTTGTCTGTGTCCAGTTCCTCGTGTCCATGGCTCTGGCGGGAGTCTGTCCGGGTGTCGTGACAGGACGGTGACCGGATTGGAAATAGTCCGTTACTATCGGGAGTGCATTCGGTGAACACGCCGGTCAACACGGGCATCGGTTCACGAGATTGTCACGTGAGCGCCCCGTTCGCGTTGCTCATGACGTGGCGTCATCCGCGACCGGACAGACAGTTGCTTGCTTTGACGTCACGACGGCATTGCCCGCCGCCCGTTTCAGCGACTCGCGGTCTCCGCGGGCGCCTCGGCGAAACGATAGCCCACGCCTCGCACCGTCTCGATGTACTCGCCCGCCGTCCCGAGCTTCTCCCGCAAGCGCTTGACGTGCGTGTCGACCGTGCGTGTGGTCACGTCGGCTTCGATGCCCCAGACGTCATTGAGCAGGGTGCCGCGCGACTGAACGCGGTTGCCCCTGTCGCAGAGACTGAGCAACAGCTTGAACTCCAGGGCCGTGAGCTCCACCTCATCACCCGCGACCCACGCGCGGTGTGCATCGCGGTCGATGCGTAACCCACCGAACTCGACGAGTCGCGCTCTGTCCGAGGGTTCCCCGCTCGAGCGCCGCAGAACGGCGCCGACCCTGAGGAGCAGCTCGCGAACGCTGAAGGGCTTGACGATGTAGTCCTCCGCGCCGAGCTCGAATCCAACGATTCGGTCCACCTCCTCGCCCTTGGCCGTAAGCATCACGATCGGAATGCTCTGCGTTTGCGGGTTTCTCTTGAGGGCGCGGCAGACATCCGTGCCGGACATGTCCGGCAGCATCAGATCGAGGATGATGAGCTCGGGCCGCCGCTTCGCAATGAGCTCAATCCCTTCACGACCCTGCTCGGCGACGTCTACGTCGTGACCAGCGCTCTTCAGATTGTACGCGAGCACCCTCTGCAGATCGTGCTCGTCATCGATGACCAGAATCCGTGCCATATCCCACCGAGTGTGCATGCCCCGGATGGCGTTTGGATGGCGTTTTCGTGCCGGAATTCGAACGGTGTCGCTGGCGCGCTGCCAACCGATGCCCTGCCGGTCATGGTGGGCGACGCCCCATCTCGGTGACGCCGATGGACTGCAAAGGTGACGGCCACTCGGTCGAACGTGCAGTTGCACCCCCAGGTCGCTGAACCTCACCCACCGGTAGAAATGTCACACATGCGCCCCAACGACGTTACCTTTGTCATTCAGGTTACGCCCATGACGTCCTTTCACCTGCGGCTCAACTACCTGGAAGGTCCGGGGGCGCCGGAGCTCGAGCTCGTCGCGCCAGCAGCCATGCAAGTCGAGTCCCGTTTCCTGCCCTGGCTCCGTGACCAGAGAATGACGCCTACGGCGGTGAACGTCGTGCGCACCCCACACAAGGTGTTCGCCAGCGCCCGCTTGCTGGACCAGGACGGCGCCCCCGCGATCCCCAGCCGAGCAGCCGACGTGATGGTCTACGTGAGACGATGCCTCGTGCACCTCGAGGCAGAGAGGTCTCGCGAACCTCCTGAGTTGGTTCGGGTCTCCGCTTGAGCTCGTGCACGCTCACCTTCCGGCGGACGTGTGGTCATTCAGTTGCGGCTGAATGCAAAGGACGGCCCATTTCGAATTCTGGCGCGCCAGCCGGCGAGCGGCCTCTGCGTTCAAGGATCGCGAGGACGCCGATGGCTGCCCACGCGAGCGGCCCCAGCAACAGCGCAACAGTGCGCAAGAGCGCGTTGAGCCGTGTGTAGTTGCGGGCCGGCATGCTGGACTCCTCCGAATCGAGTTGTCGCTTACAGGCCCTTAGTCCTGCTCGGTGACGAAATCGTGACGCGACGTAAACGTTTTCGCGACAAGTAGACTGGCTGCAGCGGCGCGCCCCCAGAGCAGCGCAGATCTTCACCGAGGTGTCGCGTACCTGTCACACACCGCCTCTAGCCTCCCACTGAAAGCAACTTGATGCTCAATCGCTCCGCAAGGAATCCACAGCGCGTACCAACACGCTGCGTTCCGGCAGCCAGCCCGAGAACGCACTTTATCCAGACAGGGGTACTACCGTGATTGTAAGGCACATCAGCACTGCTCTCGTGGGACTGGTCGCAGCGCTCGCCCTCGGCGCCTGCTCGCGAAGGACGCAGCCGCAGGGAGAGGGGCAGGCCACCGGGACGGCGGCGCAGGGTGACCGCGTCGTCATTCAGAACAAGGGTTCCGACACCCTGGTGAACGTCGCGCAGGCCTGGGCGGAGGAGTACAAGAAGGTCAAGCCCTCGGTCGCCGTCGCAGTGACGGGCGGCGGTTCCGGCACCGGGATCTCGGCGTTGATCAATGGAACGGTCCAGATCGCCAATGCCAGTCGCGCCATGAAGGACAAGGAGCTCGAAGCGGCGAAGGCCAAGGGGTTCGCCCCGGTGCAGCACGTGGTCGGCTACGATGCGCTGGCGGTCTTCGTACACAAGGACAACCCGAAGAGAGAGGTCACGGTCGAGGAGCTCAAGGAGATCTACGCAGAGGGTGGTAAGGTGGACAAGTGGAGCCAGCTGGGGATCAAGGTCCCGGGTTGCCCCAGCGACGAGATCGTGCGCGTCAGCCGTCAGAACAACTCCGGCACGTACGCGTACTTCAAGGAGGCGATCATCGGCGAGAAGGGCGAGTACAAGCTCGGCTCCCGCGACATGAACGGGTCCAAGGACGTCGTCGATCTGGTCGAGAAGACGCCGTGCGCCGTCGGTTACAGCGGGCTTGCCTATGCGACCGAGAACGTCCGGGTGCTCTGCGTCAAGACGGGCGATCAGTGCGTGGCGCCCAGTGAGGACGCGGCTCTGGATGGAAGCTATCCCATTGCCAGACCGCTGTTCATGTACACTCCGGGCGAAGCCACGGGCGCGGTCAAGGACTACCTGGACTGGATTCTCGGCGACCAGGGGCAGTGCATCATCAAGGAGAAGGGCTATTCACCCGTAAAGAAGCTCGCCTGCAAGTAGCGGGCTCCGCGACGGATGGCAGGTAGGGTGATGAGCGTCTACGAGAGACGGCTGGCAAGCGACAAGGACGAGATCCGGCGACGGATCAGGGACGTAGGAGAACGCGTGAATCAGGCCATCGGAGACTCGGTGGAAGCGCTGCTCCGCCAAGACGAGCCAACGTGTTCTCGCGTGATCCTGGGCGACCCACCGATCAACCGTGAAATCCGGGCCATCGAAAAGCTCTGCCACGTTTTCGTGGCGCGCCACCTGCCATCGGCCGGGCACCTGCGCTTCGTCTCCTCGGCACTGCGCATGGGAGTCGCCCTGGAGCGAGTGGGGGACTACGCCACGAGCATCGCCCGCGAGGGCGTCCAGCTGACGACCGCGCCGCCCGACCGGATCGCCGAGGAAGTGCGACAGCTGTGCGGGCACGCTTGTTTCATGCTGTCGAGCGCATTGACCGCATTCAGCCAGAAGGACGAAGAGCTCGCCCGAACGACACGACCGAAGACGCGGGAGGTCGAGGGAGTCTATGCCAGGGCCTTCAACGACCTGCTCGGATGTGGCGTACCTTCGGCCGACCTCTTCGCGCTGGTGGCGGTGTTTCACCGCCTGGGTCGGGTGAGCGACCAGGCGCAGAACCTGTGCGAGGCAACACTGTTCGAGCTCACTGGAGAGGGCAAACCATCACGAACCTATGACATGCTCTTCGTCGACCCGCGCGGCACCCTCGTTGCGCCTCTGGCCGTTGCGCTGGCCCGCAAGTCGTTTCACAGAAGCGGCAGCTACACGGCCGCCGGTTTTCAAGCCGGCGCCGTCTTGGCGCCGGAGCTGCACGCGTTGGCCGATGGGCTCAGCCTCGACGTGAGCGGCATCGTGCCGACGCCGCTCGATGCGAGCCCGGAAGCACTGCAAGCCTACGACATCATCGTGTGCTTGTCCCCGGAGGCGAGGCGGCACATTCCCAGGATTCCGTTCAACACGGTGGTCCTCGTTTGGAGCGTTCCTACGCTGGCAGGCGCGACCGAAGCGGAACTGTCCACGCGACTGCAGAACGTCGTTCGCTTTCTGAGCTCGGAAATCCACCATCTGATGGTGATGCTGCGAGGTGAAGATGCCTCTTAGGACGCCGGAAATGCCTCTCAGGTTTCAGGCAGATGGCCCGTCGCCGGACACGCTGGCCGAACTCGGCGCGACGACCCACGAGATGCCGCACAGCGGTTCGACCAGTCCGCCCGCGCGCTCCAACCCGTCGCCTCCGTCCGAACCGGTCGATCGTCGGGACGCTGCATGGTTCATCGACAAGGCCGTGGCGGTGCTCGTCTTCGTGGGCGGCGTTTCTGCGATTCTGTTCATCCTCGGAATTTTCGCGTTCGTAACCCGCGAAGGTATCGGGTTCTTGCACAATGGTTTCGATTTCGCCGAGTTCTTCACGAGCCCCAAGTGGCGTCCGACCTCCGACACCCATCCGACCTTCGGCATTCTCGCGCTAATCGTGGGCACCGCGAGCGTCACGGGGCTGGCCATGGCCGTTTCGGTGCCCTTCTCCGTGGGGGCAGCGCTGTATATCTCCGAGTTCGCCAGAGGCCGAACCAAGGAAGTCCTCAAGGTGCTCGTCGAGCTTCTGGCGGCGATTCCGTCGGTCGTTTGGGGCTTCGTGGGCCTGGTGATCATGAACCCCCTCATCATCAAGGTCTTCAACGTGCCCGTGGGTCTCGGCATTCTCAATTCGGGCGTCATTCTCGGGCTCATGGCAGCGCCTATCATGACCACCATCGCCGAGGATGCGCTCAAGGCCGTTCCCGATGGCTACCGTGAGGCCGCCGAAGCGATCGGAGCCACGCGGTGGCAGGTGGCCACGCGTGTCGTATTGCCGGCCGCCAAGCATGGACTGGTGGCCGCCGTGCTTCTCGGTGTCGGCCGCGGCTTCGGCGAAACCATGGCGGTACTGATGGCGAGCGGGCACGCCATCAACCTGCCCACGAGCATCTTCGATTCCGTGCGGGCGCTCACCGCCACGATCGCGGCCGAGCTCGGCGAGACAGCCATGGGCTCACAGCACTACCAGGCGCTCTTCTCGCTCGGGATCCTGCTGTTCGTCGTGACTTTCTTCATCAATCTCGGCGCGGACGTGCTGGTTCGCCGAACACGGGGGGTCTAGTGTTCCAGGCCACCGCACTGAACCTGCGCAACGCGAGGATCCAGTCGCTCGCGCGCATCCTGTTGCTCCTCGTCACGGGCATCCTGATCACCCCCGTGCTCGTCATACTGGGGATGTTGGTCGTCAAAGGAGCACCGGCCGTCTCCTGGGAGTTCCTGACGGCCGATCCCGTGAACGGCATGACCGCCGGGGGCATCTTTCCCGCCCTGGTCGGGACCATCTGGCTGGTTGCGGTCGCGCTAGCGATCTCCGTTCCCATCGGAGTCTCCGCCGCGGTGTACTTGAGCGAGTACGCCCGGGACAACTGGCTCACACGGGCCATCAACCTCGCCATCATCAATCTGGCCGGCGTGCCGTCGATCGTCCACGCGCTCTTCGGAGTGGGCGCGTTCGTTCTGTTCTTTCGATTTGGCACGAGCATCCTGGCGGCGAGCTGCACATTGGCGGTAATGACCCTGCCGGTCGTCATCGTGGCCTCCAAGGAATCGCTTCAAGCGGTCCCGCGGGCTTTCCGCGAGGCGTGCTGGAATATGGGCGCGACGCGCTGGCAGACGATTCGCCGAGTCGTGCTGCCCAACTCCATCAGCGGCATCCTGACCGGTGTCATTCTGGAGGTGTCTCGCACCACCGGGGAGACGGCCCCGATCATGTTCACCGGTGCAGCCTTTTTCCTGCCTTTTCTGCCGCAGAGCGTCTTCGACCAGACCATGGCGATGTCGCTGCACCTGTTCGTGGTCGCGACCCAGGTCCCCAACGTGCCGGAGCACCTGCCCTTCGGGGTGGCGCTGGTCCTGGTCGCCATGGTGCTGACCATGAACGCAGCCTCGATCGCATTCCGCATGGTCCTGCGTGGAAGGAAAAAGTGGTGAGCCCCGGCAGAGCCAACGACCCGGCCGACGCCGTCACGGTTCGCAGCCTGTCGATTCGCTACGGCACGAAGACGGTGCTCTCGAACGTCGATCTCGAGGTCCGAGAGCGCGAGATATTCGCCATCATAGGGCCAGCCAACAGCGGCAAGACCTCGTTCTTGCGCGTGCTGAACCGCATGGACGAGTTCACCGCTGGCATGAGCTTCGCGGGGGAAGTCAGAGTCTGCGGCAAGGACGTCAAGGCCTGGGACAACCTCTTTGCGCTCCGGCGCCGGATCGGCGTGGTCTTTCCGCTACCGGTCGGGCTGCCGCTCAGCGTATATGACAATGTCGCGTTCGCGCCCAGGCTCGCCGGCATCACGAACAGCACGGAGCTCGACGCCGCCGTCGAACGGTCGCTGCGCCGCGCTGCGCTCTGGGACGAGGTCAAGGATCGGCTCGACGCTCTCGGGAGCCTTCTTTCCGGAGGACAACAACAGCGGCTCACCATCGCACGCGCGCTGTCCCAGGACCCCAAGCTGCTCCTGCTCGACGAATTCTCCATCGCCGTCGATCCCGTGACGACGATGCGGATCGAGGACGTTCTGAGGGAGCTCCGCCAGGAAATGACCATCGTCCTGGTCACGAATCTGATTCAGCAGGCGCAACGATTGGCGAACCGTACGGCTTTCTTCTTGACCGGAGAATGTGTCGAGATCGGCAATACGGACGCGATGTTCTCCGGCGACGTTCGGGACCGACGCACGCGCGACTACCTGGGAGGTCGGTTTGGCTGATTCGGCAGAAGTCGTGGGGGTCGGCGGAGGAACCTACGTACGTCCGGTCAGCGTTCGTCACACGACCGAGCCACCGCTCGCCGTGCAGATCAAGGGATTGAATGTCTGGTATGGCCGCTTCCAAGCGCTCCACGACGTGAACCTCGACATCAAGGAAGGCCGGATCACATCGCTCATCGGCCCTTCGGGCTGCGGCAAGTCGACGCTGCTGCGCGCCTGCAATCGCATCATCGAGCGGCTCGACTACGTCCGCATCGAGGGACAGCTCCGGGTATTCGGAACGGACATCTTCGCCCCGGAAAACGAAGTGGTCCAGGTGCGCAAGCAGATCGGAATGGTCTTCCAGCGACCGAACCCGCTCCCCCTTTCCGTCCGCGACAACGTGCTCTTCGGCTATCGGCTCCACGAGCCGAACGCCAAAGGTGCCAGCAAGGCGACGCTCGATGCCATCGTGGAAGATGCGCTGACGCAGGTTCTGCTCTGGGACCAGGTCAAAGACCGCCTCGGCAGCCCCGCGGGCCGGCTATCGCTCGAGGAGCAGCAGAAGCTCTGCATCGCGCGCCTCTTGCCGGTCAAACCTCGGTTGCTCTTGATGGATGAGCCGTGCTCTGCACTCGACCCCGCCTCGACGGCAGCCGTGGAGGAGCTTATTTGGAAGCTCCGTGGTGAGTATACGATCCTCATCGTGACACACAACATGGCGCAGGCCCGCCGCGCGAGCGAAGAGTGCGTCTTCATGCTCATGGGGGAGATGATCGAGCACGGGGAGACGACCGATCTGTTCATCGCCCCCAAGGACTCACGCACGGCCGACTACATCGAAGGCCGGTACGGGTAGTGTCACCAAGACGTTACGTTCTTGCGGCCGGTCGGTCACACCGCGGCTCTATGCTTTCGACATGACAGGCGTGACCATGAAGATCCGATTCCCGGATGCGGGGTCTGCTGCCGACCTCGAGGTGAAGGCGCCCGTTGGTGTGGGCATGGCCGAGGTGATGGATGGCGCGTTCGCGCGCGTCGGCGTCAGACCCCGAAGTATCTACGCGGTGCAGAATGGCCGGCACGAGATCACTTGTACTCGGCTCACCGAGGTCGACGGCTCCCCGCTGACGTCGGCGCGAGCGGGTCAGGTTCTGGCTGCGTTGCGTTTC
>JAFGIS010000531.1 GCA_016929495.1 Polyangiaceae bacterium
AGCGCTGACAGGCTCGCGTTCACTTCGTTCGATGTCAGCAGCTCCACCGGAAGCGGATCGCCCTGTTGCGCGCGGATGACGGCTTCTCGGGCCGCATGTTCGAGAAGCTTGGCCGCCATCCGACGTGCGTGCAGTGCCCCGGTGCGGGCGTCGGCCACCCAGCGCACGAAAGCGGCGCGGCGGCATACCAGCGTGAGCGCGAGGGCGTCGGCGTTCACCGAGGAGCCGATCGGCATGTCGAATACCAGGGAGATGCGGGCGCGCATCGTCGGGGACTCGAGCGAGCCGCCCTTTCCGAGTGCCATCCTCGTAGCAACCATTGCGAAGACCGACGCGGTGCCGCCGTAGAGCCTGGCGAAGACCCTACGACCGAGCATCCGTTTCTCCTTCCCGGGTGGCAGGGCGGCGGTCAGTTCATAGAGCGCCACGGCTGCGTGTCCCGGTGCGATCCAGTCCAGGTCGTCGACCAGACCTGTCTCGAGCGCAACGGCGGCGGCTCGCACCAGCGGCTCGAGCTGTGCGGCTTCGAGCGGCGGAGGGCCGACCACCCGCACGTTCCGGCCCAGTGCCGTGACGGCCTGACGCCAGGCCGTGCGTCGCTCGGTCGCATCCTCCAGGCGCGAGAGGCTGGCCAGAGCTTCGACGGGACTCAGGGGAGCGCGCATGCGATGCTCTGCATCTTACGGCGAGAGCGCTTGGAGCGAGCGGCAATTCGCTCTACGCTCCGCTCATGACGCTGCCCACCGGGCGCGGAGTCCTGTTGGTTGGCCACGGAACCGTGAGTGACCCGCGCGAGCTATCGGCCTTTCTGTCCAGGATCCGCCGAGGCCGGCCCTTCGCCCCCGCGTTGGTCGATGAGCTCGCTCGCCGATACGCTCGCATCGGCGGTTCGCCGCTGCTCGAGAACACGCAACGGCAGGCAGCACGACTCGCCGGCAGGCTCGGCCTTCCGGTGCTCACAGGTATGCGCTATGCGGCGCCGGAGATCGAAGACGCACTGGTGCAGGTGAGCGAGCTGGGACTCGACGAAGTCTGTGTGCTGCCGCTCGCTCCGTTTGGCGCCCGTGCGTATCTTCACGCAGTCGCCTCCGAGATGGAGCGCCTGCGCAGGATAGGTGCCCTTCGGCCGTTCAGGTTGGTTCCGGTCGAGTCCTGGTCTGCCGAGCCACTTCTCATCGAGGCACACAAGGAAGCGATTGGGAAGGTGCTGTCGAGCTCACATGACTCGCCGGCGCTGGTCATGACCGCCCACAGCCTTCCTCTCGCGGCGATGGCGAGAGGTGAACCGTATCCGGAGCGGGTTCGGGCTTTGGCGGATGCGATCGCCACGGAGCTCGGGGCAGCCTACGAGCTAGCGTATCAGAGTCAGGGGCAGGACGGCGGAGAATGGCTCGGACCTGATCTCCGATCGGTGATCCAGGGACTCGGTGCGCGGGGCGCTCGGCACGTGCTGGTGGCCCCTATAGGCTTCCTGGCCGACCATGTGGAGACTCTCTACGATTTGGATGTCGAGGCCGCGGGCTTCGCACGCCAGTTGGGATTGGGGTTCACTCGCATTTTGGCTCTCAACGCAAGTCCGGGCCTCGTCGAGGCCATGGCCCGGGTGGTCGAGAAGGCGCTGCTCGGTCAGCCGTCGGGCTGAACGGCTCGAGGGCAGCAGTTGCGTTCGATGGAGCACTGCCGGAAAAGCACGGAGCTCGAGCGTGTTTCGTTTGGAGCGGACCGGCTCTACCATGGACCGGGCGTGGCCAGCAGGGCCAGTGCACCGCCGGTCAGCACGCGGGAGCAGCGAATGAAGGCACAAGGCAATGCGCCGGACGACGACGGAGAGCCAGGAGCGCGTTCTCGGCTTTCGGGCACTGTGACACTCCGCTTGGCGGCGGCGTTGGCTGCGGTCTGCGCGGCCTGCGGTCTGTTCAGAGGGGCCGTGAATGCTAGCCCGGGCCTGAGGTGGTGGCTGTTCTCGAACTTCGGCGCAGGGCGGATCTGCCCTGAGATGCTCAAGCAGGGCGTTGGGCTTCGACTGTCACCAAACGCTCCCACCGTCGGCAGGTACTTCCCGACCTCCTGTCAGCATCACGTGAACGAGCCGCAGCAGACCATCACCGTGCAGTTCGCCGGGACGGGCTATGCATGGACGCCGCTCGCCGGGCGCGTGGGGTTCTCGGCGGAGGCGGTGGTCGAGTACCGCATGGATTTCAACCTGACCGAGGACGCGACCTACGTCTGGGCCAACACGCTCCGGATCGTCACAGGGCCCGATTTCAAACTAGGGGCCGTTGAGAACAGCGTCGCGAACTGGGCGGCCGCCAGCACTCCGGTGGGCTATCTAGCCAACCTGTTCGGGACACAGATCATGTCCAGCCAGGTGGCCAGCGGCTTCACCGTGGTGCACATGGAGGAAGGCAACGAGTTTGCCCTTGGGCACCTGAGTCCGCCGCAGCGCCCGGCGCGCCCCTTTGCGATCGCTCCTGGCGACCGGGTCGTGTACGCCAACGATACCACAGAGATCCGGGCCGAACAGGTCGACTTCCTGGGTCCCTTCGAAGTCGTCGAGTCCGACCAAGCGCTCTTCTTCAGATTCCGAGTACAGGGGCCAGCCGTGGACATGCTGCTGATGCAGCGCGGTTCGGCGGATCTGTGGCGCGAGGGGCTGCAGCTCGGAGCCGCATTGGCGCCTCCGGCGCAGCCGCCTATGGCCGCGTGGGTGGCACAACCCGCCGAGGACCGGCGCAGAATCCCTCTGCCTGTTGGGCAATACACTCTGGTCATCGACAACAGCACTCGTGTTGGGACGACCAGCCCGCCCTGGAACCCGCTCAGCGTCGTTGGGGCCAACAGCGCCACGGTCAGTTACACGGCGGAGCTCGGGGAATCGGACGACTCGTTCTGAGACCCGACGATGCGCTGCGTGGTCCGGCCTACTCGAACGAGTTGTCCGGCAGTGCCACATCGACGCTCTCGACCCTCCAGTCGCCGTGTTGTCTCACGAGTTCGAAGACGACCTGCCTCTTTTCACGGCCGAGTAGCTCTGGGTGTGCCGAAGCGGCTACACTCGCGACGGCCTGGGCCTGCGCGGAGTCACGAGAGTCGCCTACGTGGATCTCGATGTCGCCAAGCTCGACCTGTCCTGCCTGATAGAGTGTGCCGGCCCGCGTGGCGAGCATGGTGATGGCACCGCGCCCCTGTTGGGCGCGGCCAAGCTCCGGAGCGTTCACACGGGCACTGTCGGTCAGAATGTCGGATAGCGCTTCGCTCAGTCGGGCTCGTCGGTAGAGCAGCCCTTCACCCTCCCGGATGCCGACCGCTTCGGCCAGCGACTTGAGCTGCCTCGAGATGGCTTCCTCGTCCGTCTCCGATGACCTGAAAGCCGCGGCGAGCAAGGCTACGCCGCCGAGGATGAGGCCCACTGCAACGACTCTCCGGACCGAAGGCACCACTGATGCGTACGATTTTTGTCACCCGGTGCCAGTTCGTGCCCCGGTGCACGACGCCAGGGGTCACAGGCTCCAAGCCGATGGGCCGGGCCTGGAACCGCGTGCCCGGGGTCCGTACCTGCCGCCGTTCGGCGGCCCTGAACGATGATAGCCTCCGGCGGCATGGAACGTCCCCTCGTGCTTCTTTCCAACGACGACGGCTACAGGGCTCGCGGGATAGAGCGCCTTCGTGCCGCGCTGCGCCGCGTGGCCGACGTCGTCGTTTGTGCGCCAGAAACGGAGCAGAGCGCGGCCAGCCACTCCTTGAGCCTGGCCCGACCCGTGCGCCTGTACGACCGCGGGGAAGGCGTGTTCTCGGTGGATGGGACACCTGCCGATGCTGTCTACGTGGCGCTGCATGCGGGCACACGCGTGCTTCCGCGCAGACCGGATTTCGTCGTGTCCGGCCTGAACTGCGGTCCGAATCTCGGTGATGACGTCTTTTACAGCGGGACCGTCGCTGCTGCGCGAGAGGGGGCGCTGCGGGGACTGCCGTCCATCGCGGCGTCGGCCGCGCCCAGCGCGGACCTGGACCGCGCTTGTGCGTACACCGTCGCTCTGGTGCAGGCCACCTTGCAGACCGCGCGCGGCCGGGTGTTGCTCAACGTCAACTTCCCGCCTGGCTCTGACTGGACGGTCTGCGTGACCCGAAGCGGACGGCGTGTCTACGACGAAGGAGTCGAGTTTCGGCGTGATCCGCGCGGAGGCGAGTACCTCTGGCTCGGCCGTCCTGCCACGGAGCACAGACCGGACTCCGGTTCAGACACCGAGGCTTTCGATGCCGGAAGGGTAGGGGTGACGCCGCTGGCGCTGGAGCCGTGGTCGGAGCGTGACTACGAGCTTGCCCGGGCGACCGTCGCCCGAGTCGTCGCCGGGGGGTGATGCCAGGCGAGAGCGGTTTACTCCCCCGGTGCTGGCTGTGATAGGGATGAGGCGCGTCGAGAAGGAGCATCCCATGGCCGCAAGGAAGCGAACGGTCGCGAAATCCAGCAAACCCCTGCCGGCTCGTCTGTCGCCCACGCCCCGAGGGGTGGAGCGCGACAAGCCCATCGCCAGAAAGGCCACGCCACGCGAGGTGGCGCCCGCCGGGCCGCCGCTCGAGCTGGATGGGATGAGCTACGTCCGTCGGCTCATTCGAGACATCCCGGACTATCCGCAGCCCGGGATCCTGTTTCGGGACATCACGCCGCTGCTCGCCAGCCCCCGGGGCTTCCACATCGTGCTCGATGCCATGGCCGAGCGGTTCGTCGGCGAGCGAGTCGATGCCATCGTCGGCATCGAATCGCGCGGGTTCATTTTTGGGGGCGCCCTGGCAGCCAGACTGAACGCGAGCTTCGTGCCCGTTCGCAAGGCAGGCAAGTTGCCCTATCGCACGGACAAGGTGAGCTACTCGCTCGAGTACGGGGAGAGTGAGCTCGAGATGCACCGAGACTCGCTGGCGGAGGGAGCGAGCGTTCTGGTCGTCGACGACCTGCTTGCCACCGGTGGCACGGCGGCAGCGGCCGGGGAACTCGTCCATCGGCAGGGGGCCTTCGTTGCTGCCTACGTGTTCGTGCTCGAACTGGAAGCCTTGAATGGCCGAGAGAGGTTGATGCCCACGCCCGTGGTGTCGCTGGTCCGATACCGCTGAGGCGCCTCTTCAGAGTGCACGATATGGCACCGAGAGAACCTCTGCGATCGTCTCGCAGCCACAGCCGATAGCGATGAGCCGGTCGACTCCGAGCGCGTTTCCCGCGGATCTAGGGAGGCCCTCGGCGACGGCTGCCAGAAAGCGACGATCGAGTGGATAGCGCACGTGCCGGCTCCGCATTCGCCATGCCCGGTCGGCGCGAAGCCTGCGCGCGTTTTCGACAGAGTCGGTGAGCTCGCCGTAGCCGTTGCAGAGCTCGATTCCACCCAGCATGAGCTCGAAGCGCTCGGCCGTCGATGGATCGTGGGGGCACGGCCGGGCCAGCGCCGCCTGCGTGATCGGAAACTCGACCAGGAAAACTGGGCGCCCAGAGCGAGCCAGAGCGGGTTCGACGCGCTCCACGAAGAGCTCGAAGAACCGCCGTTCGTCATCCGCGGCCAGCGCCGCCGCGTCGCGGATCCCCGCGTGCCTTCGGAACGCTTCGCGCACGCTGGTCTGAACGAAGGGGGGCTCGAAGGAGACTCGTTTCCCGCTCGGCAGGCGCACGTGGCGAGCGCCCGTCAGGGCGCCCAGGACGGTCGCGACGATCCGCTCCGTGTCGCGCATGACGTCCGCGACGTCCGCGAAGGCGCGGTACCACTCGAGCATCATGAACTCGGGCTCGTGCAGGGGGCCGAGCTCCTCCGCCCTGTGGCAGTGCCCCAGCTGGTAGATGCGGGGGAGCCCGCCGGTGAGCAGACGCTTCATCGCGTATTCCGGCGACGTTGCGAGCCAGTGCGCCCGGCCTGCGCCGACTGCCTGGATGTGCCGGTCCAGCGAAGGCGCGCGAACACGAATGGGCGTGTCCACCTCGATGAATCGCTCCTGCTCGAAGAACTCCCTGATCCGTCGCAACGCGAGCGAGCGCTGCTCCAGGCGACGTCCAAGTCCCCGCCACGCCAGACGGGCGAACTCGCTCTCGGCTCGGGGTGGGGGAGCGCGCACCGCCTCGAGGAGCGTGGCGTGGGTGAGCCGCCTGTTGTCCCAGTACCCGCGCGCGACGATGAGCGCGCCGGGCTCCAGGGCCAGTTCCTCGTGGAACCGTACTTCGACGGCCGCCATCGCATCGGCGATGACGGCACGCTCGGCGCGGACGTCGACGACTCGGCCGCCCACCGCGACCCAGCGAACACGCCTTCCGTTTGCCAGGTCCCGCGGTGAGCACACGCCGCGGCTGGAGCAAGCCTTGCGTGTCACCCGCCAGAGAAAACGCGGCTTGCGAAGGTTGCGATCTGCGTGCCCATCCAGGGGCCCGTCCACGCCAGCACGATCGCCACGACAACGACCCGTGGCAGGTGGGCTAGCGTGAAGTCCTGGACCTGCGTGGTGGCCTGGAAGAGCGCCACGAGGAGCCCGGCCAGAGCCGCGACGCCGACGACCGGGAGAGAGGCGGCCACCGCCAGCATCAGTGCTTCTTGTGCGGTCGCGACCAGATGGGTAGCGCTGGGCATGTCAGATCCGCGACTAGGCGCCTCGTGCGCCCGAAGTGACCGTGGATTGACCTGCCGCGCCGCCTTCGGACGAGGTCCCGCGGCTGCCCCCAGTTCCGGCCGTTTCTTCGGTCACAGGCCGTTGGATACAGCGGTCGTCCGAGATCTTCTCTCCCTCTGGCGGACAACAACGACCGAAGGGCTCGCCGGACCGGGTCGTGAAGTCGGTGCACACCAGCCCGCTGGCACAATCCTCGTTCCCGCTCAGGGTGTCGCAGCGCTCGCCCTCGCCCTGGTCAGCGCAACCGAACGAGAGGCCCAGGGCGAGGGTTCCAACGACCGTCCAACACTGCTTGTGGCTCATGGGCCGCTATGGCTAGCACGGACGGCGGCTGATGCGTAGCCCTGCCTTCCACGACCTTCGGTCCGTCAGCCGTCGCGGAGATTGGCGCGCGTTCGGCCCCGCGGCCCTTCTGGACGCCGTCTACTCGTAGCACTGCCAGCCGCTGACCAGGCAGTTGCAGGTCAACGGCGGGTTTCTTTCCGGATAGTCGCACGTGCTACCGAGCGAGTCACAGGGGTCATCGTCACGAGGCGCCGCTGTTGGGCAGGTGACTTGGGGTGCACCAGCACTCCCGCTGGCGCCGCCTTCAGTCTGGGTCGAGCCACCTTCGGTCTGCGTGGAGCCGCCTTCGGCTTGCGTGGAGCCGCCTTCGGCTTGCGTGGTGCCACCTGTCGGCGTGGTGCCACCTGTCGGCGTGGAGCCGCCTTCGGCCGTGCTGCCACCTTCGCCCTGCCCAGCTCCACCCGTGCCGGGCGCATCTACGCAGCGCCAGCGGTTGTCGGTGCACGTGCATTCGACGCCGTCGTAGCTGCACGTCTGGGAGCCAGAGCAGCTATCTCTCCGGCCCGGCTGCTCGGCGGGGCACTCCGTGGCCGGTGCGCCAGCGCTTTGCGGCGGGGCTCCGGCAGAGGTTGGCGCAGCGCCGCCCTGGGCCGATCCGCCTGTCGTGGCGTCTCGTCCTCCGGTCGTGTTCTCTGCACCGCCAGTAGCGTTGCCTGCGCCGCCTGTGGCTCCTGTTCGATCCGTGCAGTTCCACTCGGAGGACTCACAGGTGCAGGTGGTGACGCCCCTGTTGTACATGCAGTCCACCGTCGGGTCGACC